>NZ_JBBEYH010000017.1:0-101541 GCF_050172695.1 Shinella sp. G-2
CTCGGGCTTCATTCACCTCATCGCAGCGATGATATGGATGCAGTGAATGTCGATCCGTCCTAGGACTTGCAGCCGGTCAGGCCGGTCAGCTTGTCCGGATTGCGCGTGATGTAGACGGCGGCGATGCGGCCGTCGGCGATCTCCACCGCGGTCGTCTGCACGTGACCGCCGACGCGGCTCACGAAGCCGGGCAGGCCGTCTATGACGGCATGACCTAGGAATTCCATCTGCGGACCCGGCTTGCGCGCCAGCCCGAGATAGAGGCGGATGAGGCGATCGACGCCGTGAATGGCGTTCGGGAAGGTGAGCACCTTGCCGCCGCCGTCCGAGCGCAGCGTCACGTCCGCCGCCAGCATCGCGCCGAGCGCCGCCGCATCACCCGCACGGCAGGCTTCGAAGAAGGCCCGTGCCAGCGCTTCGCCCTCCTTGCGCGGAATTTCATACCGCGGCTGATCGATCCGCACATGGGCGCGCGCCCGCGCCGCGAGCTGCCGGGTCGCCGCGGGACTGCGTTGCAGCGTCGCCGCCACGGTGTCGAGCGGCTGGTCGAAGACGTCGTGCAGCAGGAACGCCGCACGTTCCAGCGGCGAAAGCCGCTCCAGCGCCACCATGAGCGTGAGCGTGATGTTGTCGGCGCGTGTGTCCTCATCCGCCGGCTCGATCAGCGGTTCGGGCAGCCACGTGCCGGGATAGGTCTCGCGCCGCGCGCGGGCGGATTTCATCGCATCGAGGCAGAGGCGCGAGACGATGCGGGTGAGCCATGCCGCGGGTTCGGCCACCGCTTCGCGGTCGCTGCGGTGCCAGCGCAGCCAGGCCTCCTGCACGATATCCTCCGCCTCGGCGCGCGAACCGAGCATGCGATAGGCAAGACGCAGCAGGCGGGGCCGCTGCGTCTCGAAAACCGCGGTGGCCGGGTCAGGCCGCATGGCGCTTGTCGACCGGATGCTCCGCGCGGAAACCGACCTGCACCCGGTTCCAGACATTGATCGCACCGATGGCGAGCGGCAGCCAGGCCTGTTCATCGGGCGTGAAGGCGGCCTGAACAGCGTGCCAGTCTTCGTCGGGCGCACCCGTTTCGGCCACCAGAGTCAGGGCTTCCGTCCAGGCAAGAGCCGCCCGTTCCCGTTCGGTGTAGAGCGAGGAATCGCGCCAGCCGGCGAGGAGGTGGAGCCGCATCGGATCTTCACCGTCCTTCAGCGCCTCGCCGACATGCATATGGATACAATAGGCGCAGCCGTTGATCTGCGAGGCGCGCAGCTTGATGAGATGCAGCAGGCTCGCCTCCAGCGGGCTGGCCTTCAGGGCGGCTTCCAGGGCGAACATCGCCTTGAAGGCGGGTTCGGCGCGTTTGAAATAATCGGTCATGCGGGCGGACATTCCAGTCTCCTTTTCAATCCTACACCGCCATGACGAGGCAGGCATGCCGGATGTGACATGGTCCGCGCGATTTTTTTGCCGACAAGCAAAAGCCCCGGCGCGAACACCGGGGCTTTCAGGATTTCCGTCATGTCGAGAGCCGTGCTCTCATTCCCACTCGATCGTGCCCGGCGGCTTGCTCGTCACGTCATAAACGACGCGGTTGATGCCGCGGACTTCGTTGATGATGCGGGTGGCGGCACGGCCGAGGAAGTTCATGTCGTAGTGATAGAAGTCGGCGGTCATGCCGTCGACCGAGGTAACGGCGCGCAGCGCGCAGACGAATTCGTAGGTGCGTCCGTCGCCCATGACGCCGACGGTCTGGACCGGCAGCAGCACGGCGAAGGCCTGCCAGATCTTGTCGTAGAGACCGGCCTTGCGGATTTCGTCGAGATAGATGGCGTCGGCTTCGCGCAGGATCTCCAGCTTGTCGCGGGTGATGCCGCCCGGGCAGCGGATGGCAAGACCCGGACCCGGGAAGGGGTGGCGGCCGATGAAGCTGTCCGGCAGGCCGAGCTCGCGGCCGAGCACGCGCACTTCGTCCTTGAAGAGCTCGCGCAGCGGCTCGACGAGCTTCATGTTCATGCGCTCGGGCAGACCGCCGACATTGTGGTGCGACTTGATCGTCACCGAGGGGCCGCCGGTGAAGGAGACGCTTTCGATGACGTCGGGATAGAGCGTGCCCTGGGCGAGGAATTCCGCGCCGCCGAGCTTGCCGGCCTCTTCCTCGAACACCTCGATGAACAGGCGGCCGATGATCTTGCGCTTGGTCTCGGGGTCGGAAACGCCTTCCAGTTCGCCGACGAAGCGGTCGACGGCGTCGACATGGATGAGGTGCAGGTTGTAGTGCTCGCGGAACATGGCGACGACGTCGGCCGCCTCGTTCTTGCGCATCAGGCCGTGGTCGACGAGGATGCAGGTAAGCTGCGCGCCGACGGCCTCATGGATGAGGAGCGCCGCGACGGAACTGTCGACGCCGCCCGAAAGGGCGCAGATGACACGCTTGTCGCCGACCTGTTCGCGGATCGCCTCGACGGCGCGGGCGCGGTAGGCGGACATCGACCAGTCGCCCTTGATGCCGGCGATCTTGTGCACGAAGTTCGACAGCAGCTTGGCGCCGTCGGGCGTGTGCACCACTTCCGGGTGGAACATGGTCGTGTAGTAGCGCTTCGCCTCGTTGACGCAGATGGCGAAGGGGGCGTTTTCCGAAACGCCGATGATCTCGAAGCCTTCGGGCGCGACGGTGACGCGGTCGCCGTGGCTCATCCAGACCGGATATTTCTTGCCGACTTCCCAGAAGCCCTCGAAGAGCGGACTGTCCTTCAGGATCTCCACGTCGGCGCGGCCGAATTCACGGGCATGTCCGCCCTCGACGGTGCCGCCGAGCTGGGTGGCGAGCGTCTGCTGGCCGTAGCAGATGCCGAGGATCGGCAGGCCGGAATCGAAGGCGATCTGCGGTGCGCGGGGGCTGCCCTGGTCGAGAACCGAGGCCGGGCCGCCGGAGAAGATGATCGCCTTCGGCTGCATGCGGTGGAAGGCGTCTTCCGCCGACTGGAAGGGAACGATCTCGCAATAGACGCCTGCTTCGCGCACGCGTCGCCCGATGAGCTGGGTCACCTGGCTGCCGAAATCGATGATGAGAACGCTGTCGGGATGAGCTGTCTGGGTCATGGCGAGCCTTTAAAGAATATCCGCGCGGCGCGCAACGGGGCAGAGCCGGATTTTCAGCCGTTGCGCGCGATGGTGGACGAGGCGATGGCGCTTTCCAGCGCATCGACCGCGTCGGCCAGTTTCTCGTCGATCACATGCAGGTATTCCGTCCAGTCGCCGATATGGGTGAGTTCGGCCTTGCCGTCCGAAATGCCGCGAAGACCGATGAGCGGCACGTTGAAGGCCTGGCAGGCGCGCAGTTCGGCATAGGTTTCCATCTCTACCATGTCGGCGTCGATGGTGGCATAGGCGGCGCCCGAGACGATGTTGGCGCCAGTCGAAAGCCGGGCCTTGGCGATGCCGGGAATGGAGCAGGGCAGGGCGATTTCGGCCGGCTGATCGAGGAAGGGCGTCGCGCCTTTGGTGAAGCCGAGCGGGGAAGCGTCCATGTCGCGGTAGGAGACGGAGGTCGCCTGGTAGACGCCGGTCTGTTCCAGCGTCGCCGAGCCCGCCGAGCCGAGCGAGACGACGTAGTCGGGAAGATTTCCCTCCGCTTCCAGATGGCAAAGGGCGAGCGTCAGTTGCACGGCCGCCTCGACCGGGCCGACGCCGGTCATGAAGGGCGCGATGCGGGCCTTCAGGTGCGGGCCGTATTCGGCATCGGCGGCCATGACATAGAGGATGCGCTTGCTGCCGACAGTCTTGAGGGTAAAGCTCATTCGGCGATGTCCTCGCGGCCGCGCACGACCATCATCGTGCCGGTCATGGACGCGATCAGCTTGGCGGGACCGTCGGAGACGGCATAGCCGCGCCCGTCGGCGACGATGATGTTGCTGCCGGGCTTGGTGACCTCGCCGCGGAACAGGAAGCGCTCGCCGCGCCCCGGCGACATGAGGTTCACCTTGAACTCGATGGTGAGGATGGAGGCATCCGCATCGATGACGGAATAGGCGGCATAGCCGCAGGCGGTGTCGAGGGCGGCGGAGATGACGCCGGCATGGAGGAAGCCGTGCTGCTGGGTCAGCTTGTCGTCGAAGGGCAGTTCGATCTCCACCGTGCCGTGCTCGACACGGGTGAGTTCGGCGCCGATCAGCCGCATCGCCGCCTGCCGGTCGAAGCTCTTTGCGATGCGGTCGGCGAAGGTCGCCGATGGAAAACCTGTCATGATGCGCCCGTGCTGCCAGCCCCTGGATCGGCCGAAGGTTGCACGGCGCATGCTGCGCTGCAAGCGCTCCCGTCAGTTGAGCGCGAGAATTGCGCCATTGAGCGCGCTCGCGAAGGCGACCCAGGCGAGATAGGGCAGAAAGAGCAGGGCGGCGGTGCGGTCCTGCCGCCAGGAGACGGCGATGAAACCGGCGACGGAAACGAGAAGGCCGAGGATGATGATCATCGCGGATGTCGGATCCCGGAGGCCGAAGAAGACCGGCGACCAGGCAAAGTTGAAGATCATCTGGGCGAACCATAGCCGCATCGCCATGGAGCGGCGAAGAGAAAGCCAGGTGCGGGCGCCGACCACGCCGATGACGATGTAGAGCAGGCTCCAGACCGGCGCGAAGACCCAGTTCGGCGGGTTGAAGGATGGTTTGGCCAGCGACTGATACCAGTCGTCGGGCACATTGCTGGCGCCGATCAGCAGGCCTATGCCGAGAACGAGGATGATGAAGGCGAGATAGACGAGAGGCTTGTTGTTCATGCCGGGGAGGTAGAGCGCCCCGGCCCGTCGTCCAGGGGTGAAAATCAGCGGGGCGTCAGGCTGGCAATGTGCTGGTCCCAGGCGACGCCTTCGCGGCGGCCGGCGAAGCGCCCGTCATAGGAGGAGACGGCAAAGCCGTGCGGCGCGGCGGCGATGCCGGCGGCATCCGCGACGGCCTCCTCCCTGAGCACGCGGCCGGTCCCGGCATCGAGCAGAACGAAGCGACCGCCGTTGGGCGAGGTCAGGCCGACATGGTTCTCGTGCCGGTTGACGGCGATGGCGCCCACATAATTGGCAAGCCCGATGGTGGTCTCTTCCGGCAGGGAGAGGAAGGTGAGGTCCTCGCCCTTGCCGAAATGGCCGACGAGCGGCGGCAGGTCGTTGCGCGGACCCTCATACTGGCAGGCGAACCAGATGCGGCCCTTGGCGTCGAGGTCGATGTGGCGGGTGGAAAGCTGGCGCAGCGTGTCCGGCAGCGCATGCCGCTCGACGAGCGCGCCCGTCGCCGCGTCGACAAGGGCAAGCGAGGGCTCCATATGGTCGAGGTTCAACTTGGTGCGGCCGAAGTCCGGATGGGTCTCGATACCGCCGTTCGCGGCGATCAGCAGGCTGCCGTCGTCGCTGACGGAAAGGTCGTGCGTGCCGATGCCGAAGGTCGAATATTCGCCGATGCGGCGATAGCCGTCGCGGGCGTCGTAGAGGCCGATGACGCCCCGGTTGGCGTCGAAATCGTTCTCGCTGGCATAGAGGGTCCGTCCGTCCGGCGAAAAGCAGCCATGGCCGAAGAAATGCCGGTCCTCGGCGGCGGCGATGGTGACGGGGGGCGTTGCGCCGGAACGGTCGATGACCAGCGCGAAGGTGCCGGGGCGCCGCGCAAAGGCGACGAGATGGTTGGTGACGGGAGAAAAGGCCATGCCGTGGCTGCGGGCGGGCAGCGGCGTTCGTTCGATGATCGTGCCGTCTTCCGTCAGGACCGCGATGCCGAAGCTGCCGTCGGGCTCCCTGTAGCCGGAGGCGAAGACCGCGTCGGTGCGGGCAAGCGCGAAGGCCGGGCGGGCGGCGAGCGAGGCCGCCCAGGCCGCGCCCGCCATGCGCAGGAAGGCGCGGCGGTCGAGCCGCGCGCTGGGGCGGGCCGGCATCAGTCGCCGTCCGCGAAGGAGAAGCCGGCGCCGAGGCCCATCGCGCCGCCATATTCGCCGTTGAGACGCAGGATCAGGTCCCGCGTGTTGACGAGCAGGAAGGCGATCTTCTGCTGTTCCTCGGGCGTCGAAACGGCCTTTTCAATGTCGGTGTCGATGGTCGGCGCCACCCGGTGCAGCGATTTCAGCACGAAATCGATGTTGCCGCCGATGGAGACGAAGTTCGGGTCGATGAGGCCGACCATGCCGGATTTGTCGAAGAGCATGTGCAGGCCCTCGATATTGGCGTCGATCGAGGTCCAGGTGTTGCCCGAGCGCCAGAAGACCGCCGATTTCGGCCGCGCCGTGCCACCGTGGCGGTAGAAGGTTTCGATGCGCTGGTCGCGCACCGCCTCCGCGCCGTGCACGAGAATGCCGAGAAGCGCGGTGACGGCCTCCTTGCCGGTGCGGAAGACCGGGTTCTGCGGGCCGGGATGTTTCCAGTCGCGCTGCACGCCGTCCGGCGCCTCCCAGGCCGCCGCAAGCTGGCCGGCCGTCGCCCGGATATGGGTTGCGACGGCGGCGGCATAGCGGCAGCGGAAGCTCTCCGGCGTTTCCATCAGCGTTTGGGAGCCGGTGCCGTAGAGCGCGAATTCGAGCGCGCCGAAGCCCTGGATGGCGACGCTCTTGCCCGCCATGGCGGCGGCGTCCGCATCGGCCTCGTCCTGCTTCTGCAGCAGCGCCTGCACCTGCTTCAGGCCGGTGCTCTTGCGGTCGGGGTAGAACAGGATGCGCTCGAAGCGGTTGTCGTCGAGGACCGGGCCGATGCGCACGATCTCGATACGGCCCCAGTCGGCGACGGCCTGGCGGAAGGCGTCGTCCACGCTCGTGCGGCTTGCCTGCGACGGCGCCTTGCAGAAGGCCTCCGTCGCCTGCGCGAGCGTGCCGGCAGAGGCCTCGAAGGCGTGGTAGCCGGGACGGATGACGTCGTCGACGGCACGCGTCATGACGTCGACGACGTTGTCGTCGGTGAGATCGGGCAGCACGGGAGCCGCGCCCTCCTGCGCCAGCGCCGGCAGGGTGGCGGAGAGGAGGAAGCTAGCCGCGGCAAGCGCAGCGAGCCGCGGGAAGAAAAGGCGCCGGGTCGTCATCAGAGGCTCTCCAGGAAGGTCAGAAGGGCGTCGCGGTCCTGTTTTTCCAGCGCGGCGAAGCGGTCGCGCGCCGCCTTGGCCTCGCCGCCGTGCCACAGAATGGCTTCGGTCAGGGAGCGGGCGCGTCCGTCATGCAGGAAGAACGTATGGCCGTTGACGGTTTTTGTAAGGCCGATACCCCAGAGCGGCGGCGTGCGCCACTCCCGGCCGTTTGCCACGCCGACCGCCTGCCCGTCGGCAAGGCCTTCGCCCATGTCGTGCAGCAGGAAATCGGAATAGGGCCAGATGAGCTGGAAGGCATGGGCCTTGTTGCCGGCATCGCGCCGGGTCACGAATTTCGGCTGGTGGCAGGCGGTGCAGCCGGTCTCGTAGAACACACGTTTTCCGCCGAGCGTTTCGGCGAAGCTCGCCTTGCGCCGTGCCGGCACGGCGAGGTTTTCCGCATAGAAGGTCACGAGATCCATGATCGGCGGCGGCGCTTCGACGTCGCCGAGCCGCGCCTGCACGCCGTCGGGGCGTTCAAGGCAGGCGGTCTGCGCCGGCGTGCAATCGCCCTGGTGCAGCGGCACCTCGGGTGTGGAAATGCCGATATCGAAGGCGAAGGCATCGGCGCTCTGCTGGCGCACCGTCGCCGATTGCGCCTTCCAGCCGAACCGGCCGAGCGCCTCTTTCCCGGTCTTCGGATCGATGGCGATGGCCGCCTTGCCGCTGATGCCGTCGCCATTCGCGTCGTCGGGGTCGGCGAGCGCCAGAATGTCCGCTTCGTGGATCGCCTGGATGAGGCCGAGGCCGAGCATCGGCTGGGTGACGCGTGGCGAGAGTGTCGTCGTCGGGTCGAGATCGCCATAGGCGAGGTTCACGGCGGAATAGGTCGGGCGACGCAGGGTGACGACCTCGCCGCCGGCAAGCGTCACCGGCACCTCGCTATAGTCGATCGCCATGCGGCCTTCGGCCTTGAGGCCGGGAATGGCAAGGTCCTGAAGCTGGCGGCCGTAAACCGGGTCCGGCAGGCTCATCTCGCGCAGGCTCTTCAGCGTCGCCGTTTCGTCCGGCGTCTTCGCATGCCGGGCGAGGCGCAGGAACATTGAGGTCGCCTCGTCCGCCCCCTCCGGCGGGTGGCCGCGGCCGTCCTTGATGTGGCAGGTCTGGCAGGAGCGCGCGTTGTAGAGCGGTCCGAGACCGTCGGAGGCCTGCGTGGAGGAGGGCGAAGAGACCCAGAGCTTCTGGAACAGCGCGTTGCCGAGCTTGAAGGTTTCACGCTCCTCGAAGGTGATGTTTTCCGAGAAGTGGGAGAAGCTGTTGATGTCGATTTTGGCAAGCGAGGTCGCCGCGCCGCCGGACATCGCCTCGTATTGCTCCGCCTTGGAAAAATCCGACGTCAGCGCCGTCACGGCGGCAACGCGCTTGCGGTCCTTCGTCGAAAGATCGTCCCGCTCCCTGTCCGTCGAATGCGCATGCCCCAGAACGAAAACGCCCGCCGCGACGGTGAACGCGGCGGAAACCGCGAGCAGGAGACGGGCGGGGCGTTCTGTCATGTACGGGATCGGGCCGCCATCCGGGACGGCGGCCCGCCTTCCTGCTTATTTGAAGACGGCGCTAGGATTATCCAGGCTGTCGGAGCCTTCAAGCTCGATTTTGCCAAGGTCCAGCGACCCGATGACGCGCTCGATGGTCTTGGTCTGGTCGATCAGGCTGTCGATGGCGGTCTGCACGACCTTGTTGCCCTCTTCGTTGCCTTCGCCGATCATCTGGTCATAGGCTTCGCCGCCGTCCGCACGGTCCACCAGCGCCTTGAAGGCGGCTTGGCTGGCGTCGAGCTTGCCCTTCAGCTCCGTGTCGAGCGCGGCGTCCTTTTCCGCGACCAGTTCGGAGAGCGACGGGCCGGTCATCTTCGAGCCGTCCGGGCGGGTATATTCCCCGGTATAGACGGTCTGGATGCCGACGACGTCGTAGTAGTGCGAGTTGTGCGTGTTGTCGGAGAAGCAATCGTGCTCCTCTTCCGGATCGTGCAGCAGCAGGCCGAGCTTCATGCGCTCGCCGGCCAGCTCGCCGTAGGAGAGCGAGCCCATGCCCGTCAGCATGGCGGTGATGCCGGCCTTCGGATCGGCGGTCACGTTCTTGGTGGCGTCGCCATCGGCTGCCCAGGCCTTCACCATCTCCTCGAGATCGGTGACGAGCAGCGACGAGGCGGATTTCAGGTAAGCGGCGCGGCGGTCGCAATTGCCATTGGTGCACGTGGCCGTGTCATAGTCGCTCGCCGGGCGGTTGCCGGCGCCCTTGCCGGTGCCGTTCAGGTCCTGGCCCCACAGCAGGAATTCGATGGCGTGGTAGCCGGTTGCGACATTCGCCTCGACCTCGCCGGCCTCATGCAGTTCCTGCAGGACCTCAGGGGTGATCTTCGTGGCGTCGATGGTCTTGCCGCCGATCTCCAGCTTCGGATTGGCGATGACATTGCCGACGAAGAGAGCGTTTTCATCGCTTTCCGTGCCGTAGCTCGGATCGACATAGTCGATCAGGCCTTCGTCGAGCGGCCAGGCGTTCACCTTGCCTTCCCAATCGTCGACGATCGGGTTGCCGAAGCGGTAGGCTTCGGTCTGCTGGTAGGGGATGCGGGACTTCAGCCAAGCCTCGCGCGCCGCCTTCAGCGTTTCGTCGCTCGGCTTGGCGATGAGGGCGTCGACGGCTGCATCGAGCGCCTTGGCGGCGTCGAGCGCGTCGGAATACTTGGCATGCGCAATCTCGGCATAGTGCTTGACGATGGCCGCCGGATCGGCCGCCGCATGGGCGGAGCCGATGGCAAGGCTGGACGCCGCGGCAGCAAGCGCAAAGGCGGCCGCGCGAAGGAAGGAAGTGGTCATGACGTCTCCTGGTGTCCTGTTTGACGTGTCCCCCCGACACCGGAGCAGCCGACGGCCGACCGGATGGCCCGGCAGGAGGCCGGACCCGGGATTATTCAGGCCTCGCTGTCATGGACCAAATAAAAACTGGTGTCAAAGTGTATAGTTTAGAACGGTTTCAAGCTGTTGCGCCCGTTTTGACGAAGCGCAATAGGCTCAGGCCTTGCGCTCCATGGCGCAGAAGAAGAAGCCGTCCGTATCCGTCGAGGCCGGTGTCAACGTGACGGACTTGCCGTCGCGGGACCAGGGCTGCGGCTTGTCGCCGCCGAAGAGCTTGCGCCAGGTCTCGGCGGCCGGCCGGATCTCGAAGTCGGGATTGGCCGTGCAGAAGCCGTGCACCTGCGCCTCGTTCTCCTGGGGCAGGATGGAGCAGGTGACATAGAGCAGGAAACCGCCGGGCCGCACGAAGCCGCTGGCATTGGCGAGCGCTTCCTGCTGCTGGGTCAGCCGCTCCTCGAGGTTCTTCTCGGTGAGGCGCCACTTGGTATCGGGCCGGCGCCGCCAGGTGCCGGTGCCGGTGCAGGGCGCATCGACCAGAACGCGGTCGAACCGGCCGGCGAGCGGGGAAAGGCTGGACAGGTTCTCATGGACCTGCACGTTACGGGTGCCCGCGCGCTTCAGCCGCTCGATGATCGGGGCAAGGCGCTTGCGGTCGGTGTCGTAGGCGTGAACCTGGCCCTTGTTGTTCATCGCCGCCGCCATGGCGAGGGTCTTGCCGCCGCCGCCGGCGCAGAAGTCCAGCACCTGCTCGCCCTCCTGCGGCACGACGAGGTCGGCGACGATCTGCGAACCTTCGTCCTGCACCTCGAACCAACCCTTCTGGAAGGCAAGGTCGGCGGTGACGTTCGGCAGGCGCGAGGGGCCTTCCCCGGCGGGAATGCGGATGCCCTGGCGGGCGATGGCGGAGGCGACGGCGGCGTTGCGCTCCAGCGCCTTCAGCACCTTGTCGCGGCCTGCCTTGAGGGTGTTGGCGCGCAGGTCCAGCGTCGGCCGTCCGGCGAGCGCCTTGGCCTCGGCGAGCCAGCTTTCGGCAAAGTTCGTCTCGAAGGCGGACTGGATCCATTCGGGAATGTCGCCCTGCACATGCGGGGCGGCCGTATCGAGATCGCGCGCATGGAAGGCGGCCAGCTTTTCGTCGGTGAGCGCTTCCGGGGCGAAGCGGTCGCCGTCGAATTCGGCGGCGAGGGCCTCCGGGGCGAGGCCCCACTGGCGCAGGAGCACGGCATAGCCGAGGGCGGTGGGACTGTCGTCGTCCATCAGGAAGGCGTGCGACAGCTTCATGCGCAGCGCGTCATAGACGATGTTGCCGATGGCGGCGCGGTCGCCGGAACCGGCGAACCGATGGGAGAGGCCCCAGTCCTTGAGCGCATCGGCGACGGGGCGCCGCCGCGTCTCGATATCCGTCAGAACCTCGATGGCTCCCGAGAGCCGCCCACCCAATCGCATCCGTTTTCTCCGTTTTGCGTCGTGGTAGCGGCGGAATGCGCCAAGAGCAAGCCGGCGCGGGCAGATTTGCCGAGCGCTTAGCCGAGGACTTCGTAGCAGATCTTGGCGTGGCCCGAGCGGATCATGCCGATGTTGGAGGCGGCAGCCTTGGAAAGATCGAGCACGCGGCCGCGGATGAACGGGCCGCGATCGTTGATGCGCACCACGACGCTCTTGCCGTTCTTCGCATTGGTGACCTTCACCTTGGTGCCGAAGCGCAGGGTCCGGTGGGCGGCCGTCAGCATGTTCGGGTTCATCCGCTCACCCGATGCGGTGCGCGAATGCAGCGCATACCACGAGGCGCGACCGCAGCCGGCGGCCTGAGCATCGGAAAAGGAAACGAAGGAGGAGGAAACGGTGACGAGCGAGGCGAGAGCGAGGCTGGAGAGCTTGAGCATCATGTATCGGATGACCTTCCGGGAAAGTTGCGAATTTCCGCTGTGTTGGTCGCCCTATGAGGAAGCAAAAGTGGCAAAAACGTGCCTCAACCGACCACAATTGCTGTCGGAGCCCCGCCGGATATACAGTCCATCGCCAACGATGGATTTTTAACCTTCGTTAATGAGGGAAAAAGAATCTTCCGAATCAGTGACTAAACTGGATCGACTTCGGACTTGGAATAGTCGTGCGACGATCGCGCAAATTTTCGGAAAAAACTTTCAATATTAGCAATTACTGCGCAGGAATTCGGCGGCAAAAATGAGGCAAATAAATCATAGGTTGTGCAAAATCGCAAAAGCCACGCCTGCCGGCCTCCCCCGTCAGCCTCGCCAGCGCCCGGAAGCCTTCAGCTCGGCGAGCGATTGACGATAATTCGGGAAGCGGAATTCAAAGCCCGCAGCTTTCAGTTTCGCGTTCGAGACGCGCTTGTTCTCCCCGTAGAAAGACCGGGCCATGGGGGAAAGTTCCGCCGTCTCGAAAGGAATATCGGGCGGGGTCGGCAGATCCATCAGCCGGGCGGCCTCCGCAACCACGTCCTGCGGCGGGCCGGGCTCGTCGTCGGTGATGTTCCACACGCCGCCAAGGTGGTTCTCGGCAAGGAAAAGCGCCGAGCGGCCGATATCCTCGACACGGATGCGGTTGAACACCTGGTCCTTCTTGATGAGCCGGCGGGCGCTGCCCTCTTCCATGTTGCGCAGCGCATTGCGTCCCGGCCCGTAAATGCCGGCAAGGCGCAGCACGGCGACGGGAAGGGCCGAGGCCTTGCCGTAGTCCAGCCAGTGGTTTTCGGCCTCGACCCGTTCGACCGAGCGGGCGGAGACCGGGTTCAATACCGTGTCCTCGTCCACCCAGCTGCCCTTGTGGTCGCCGTAGACGCCGACGGTGGAGAGATAGCCGGCCCATTCGAGCCGCGGCATCAGGCCTGAGAGGGCGGGCATGCCGGCGCGGAACAGGGGATCGCCATCCTTGCCGGGCGCGATGGACTGCACGACATGGGTGGCGCCCGCCATGTCGGCGGCAAGGGTGTCGGAAATCGTGCCGCCATCATAGACGATGGGCGCGATGCCGAGCGTGCGAAGGGCCTCCGCCTTCTCGGCCGAGCGCGTCGTGCCCGAGATCGTAAAGCCGGCCCCCCTGAAAACGTCGCCGATGGCCTTGCCGGAAAACCCGGCGCCGAGGATCAGAAGGTGCTTCGTCATCGCTCTGCCTTCGCTCTTTCATATTCCGCGCGCACGTCCTCGTCCGCGTCGTCATCCCTTCCTGCCGCAAATTGCCGGAATTCGGAAGCCGTCATCAGGCGGGAGAGCGCCCATGCGGCCATGCCACGCACCACCGGCGCGGCATCGTCCGCAAGGCGGAGGCAAGGGGCGATCAGGTCGCGTTCGCCGGAATTGCCGGCGGCGATCAGCACATTGCGCACGAAACGGTCGCGGCCGATGCGTTTGACCGGCGATCCGGAAAAATGCGCCCGGAAGCCGGCATCGTCGAAGGCGAGCAGATCGGCGACAGCGGGTGCCTTCAATTCCTCGCGCGCGACGAGCTTCATTTCGGAGGCCGCGGCGGCGAACTTGTTCCAGGGACAGGCGGCAAGGCAATCGTCGCAGCCATAGATGCGATTGCCGATCCTCTCGCGGATGTCCGGCGCAATCGGTCCCTTGTGCTCGATGGTGAGATAGGAAATGCAGCGCCGGGCGTCGATCCGGTAGGGCGCGGGAAAGGCATCGGTCGGGCAGGCGTCGAGGCAGGCGCGGCAGGAGCCGCAATGGTCGCGCTCCGGCTCGTCGCGGACAAGGTCGGCGGTGGTGAAAAGACTGCCGAGGAACAGCCAGGAGCCATGCGTGCGGCTGACGAGGTTGGTATGCTTGCCTTGCCAGCCGAGACCGGCGGCGGCGGCGAGCGGCTTTTCCATCACGGGAGCCGTATCGACGAAGACTTTCACGTCCGCCCCGCCGCGCGCGGCGAACCGTGTCGCCACTTCCTTCAGCCGGCCCTTGATGATGTCGTGATAATCGCGGTTCTGCGCGTAGACGGAGATCGCTGCGCGGTCCGGCATGGCAAGCACGGCACGCGGATCGTGGTCCGGGCCGTAGTTCATGGCGAAGAGCACGACGGAGCGAACCTCGCTCCACAGGACGCGCGGATCGGCGCGGCGCGCCTGCGTCTCCGCCATCCACTCCATGGTGCCGTGATAGCCGGCGTCGAGAAAATCGGCGAGCCGTGCCGGGGCCTCGGGAATGGCATCGGGCCCCGTGATGCGACAGAGATCGAACCCCTTGTCGGCGGCCTCGGCCTTCACGAAATCCGTCAGGCGGCGGCGTTGCCTGTCGTCGCCCGACATCGTCTTATCCTCAGAAGTCGAGGTCCGCGTAGTGCGAGACCGGCGTGACGCCGCGCACGCGCTCGGCGAGCAGCGGGCGGAAGGAGGGGCGGGATTTCAGCCGCTGGTACCATTCCTTGGCCTGCGGCGCCTCGGTCCAGTTGATCTCGCCCATATAGTCGAGCACCGAAAGACAGGCCGCGGCGGCAAGGTCGGCATAGCTCAGCCGGTCGCCGGCAAGATAGGTACGCGAGCCGGCAAGCCAGGACAGATACTTCATGTGCTGGCGGATATTGGCGCGCGAATTGCGCAGGATCTTGCTGTCCGGCGGGCCGCCGCCCTGATCCGACGTCATCTGCAGCTTGAAGATACGCTCGCGCACCAGCGGGCGCGTCACGTCCTGCTCCATCTTCTGCAGGAACCATTCCGTCAGGCGGCGGATTTCCGCGCGCTGGAAGGGGTCTTCCGCCAGAAGCCGCCGGTCGCGCTTGAGGACGCCGTGCGTCTCGTCGAGATATTCGGAGATGATGCTCGCCCCGCACAGCGCCCGCATGCTGTCATCGACATAGACCGGCAGCGTGCCGGCCGGGTTCAGCGCGAGGAAATCGCGGCGGTTTTCCCACGGCTGCTCCTCGGCGAGTTCCGTCTGGAAGCCGTATTCCGCCAGGATAAGGCGGACGAAGCGGGAGGCCGAGGACATCGGATGATGATAGAGTGTGGGCATGAACGCTGCTTCTGGACTCACGTGCGGAAGGGAATTGCCGGGCCGGCCGCATCATGCGGAACTGATTTGGCCAAGGCTGATTTGACGAACCTATAGAAATTTGGTGGTACAAACACAAGCGAATCGGGCTTTTTGCCGTACGCCTGCATTCGCAATGTGCCTTTCCTCCCCCTATCCCAAGGAACTTTCATGGCAGACCAGTCCATCGTCAGCGCCCTGATCCTCGGCCTCATCGAGGGCCTGACAGAATTCATCCCGGTATCGTCCACCGGCCATATCCTGCTTGCCGGCCACTTCCTCGGCTTCAAGTCGCCGGGCAACACCTTCGCCGTTCTCATCCAGCTCGGCGCGATCCTGGCGATCCTCTCGGTCTACACGGCAAAGCTGCTGCGCATCGCCTTCGCGCTGCCGTCGAGCCCCGAGGCGCGGCGCTTCGTCGCCAGCGTTCTCATCGCCTTCCTGCCGGCCGCCGTCATCGGCGCCCTGGCGCATGATTTCATCAAGACCGTGCTCTTCGAAACGCCGATGCTGATCTGCATCGTGCTCATTGTCGGCGGCGTCATTCTCTATGTCATCGACCGCCTGCCGCTGAAGCCGCGCTATACGGATGCGATGAAATACCCGCCGTCGCTCGCTTTCAAGATCGGTCTTTGCCAGTGCCTCGCCATGATCCCCGGCACCTCGCGCTCAGGCGCGACGATCGCCGGCGCGCTGCTGATGGGCACGGACAAGCGCTCTGCGGCGGAGTTCTCGTTCTTCCTGGCGATGCCCACCATGGTGGGGGCTTTCGCGCTCGATCTTTACAAGAACCGCGACGCACTGTCGTCGGACGATCTTCTGGTCATCGGCGTCGGCTTCATCGCCGCCTTCATCGCCGGTCTCTTCGTCGTGCGTTCGCTGCTCGACTTCGTGTCGCGCCGCGGCTTCACGCTCTTCGCCATCTGGCGCATCGTCGTGGGCACGCTGGGCCTGATCGCCCTTTTGATCTGGGGTTGAAAGACCGGCTTCGGCCGGTCCCTTCGACTGGCCGGAGCTTACTTGACCGAAGCGGTCGTGCAGGGATCGACGCCATAGGCCGGCGAGCAGCCGTGCTTGCTGGCGGAAACCGTCGACGGCGCGGCAAAGGATCCGGCCACGATGATCAGAGCCGAAAATCCGAAGAAGATTGCAATTGCCTTGCCCATTTGCGCCGAAAGCCTCTCAAAGTGCTGAAATGCGCCGCTGCATGATCCTCATGCATCACGCGGCGCGGGCGGTGTTTATTCGCTGCTCCGAGGACAATCAATATCGCGACATGCTGAATCGCGCGTAAATGCCGCAACGCTTTTTTTAACCGCTGCATAACTGCAACAGCAGGCCCAAAGCGCTTTCGAAAAAAGAACCGGCCGCCGCGGGCAGGATCCCGCGGCGGCCGGTTTGCATGGATGAAAAAGGATCAGGCCGTGCGGTCGATCTTCGTGAACTGGCCCTGCGGGCGGTAGCGCACGAGGTAGCTGGGCAGGATGGCTTCGGCGAGAACCGGTTCGATGCCGAGGCCCTCCAGCGTGCGGCCTTCCGCGCGCGCGGCCTCGGAAACCACGTTGTCGACGCGCAGCAGCGTGACCTGATCGGCCGTCAGCGGCGGCTTGACGAAGGGGATGAGCGAGGCGATGGAGCCGATCAGCGAGGCGATGCCGAAGGGCAGCGAGACCAGCGGGTTCTTGCGGTCGACCACGCGCAGCATCAGTTCCAGACACTGGCGGAAGCTCAGCACTTCCGGACCGCCGAGTTCATAGACGCGGCCGCGCTCGAGCGTGCCGTCCACCGAACGGGCGACGGCTTCGGCGACATCGTTGACATAGACCGGCTGGAACTTCGTGTTGCCGCCGCCGATCAGCGGCAGGACCGGCGCATAGCGCGCCATGGTGGCGAACTTGTTGAAGAAGCCGTCCTCCGGCCCGAAGACGATGGAGGGACGCAGGATCACGGCATCCGGGATCGTGCGAAGCACGGCGGCCTCGCCGCGCCCCTTGGTGCGGGCATAGGCCGAGGCGGAATTCTCATCCGCACCGATGGCGGAGATGTGGGTGAGCCTGGCGCCGGCGGCACGGGCCGCTTCGGCAACGGCGCGGGCACCGAAATCCTGCACGGCGTCGAAGGTGTTGCGGCCGGTCTCGAAGAGCACGCCGACGCAGTTGATCACGTGGTCGGAGCCCTCGACGGCGCGGTCGACCGACTGACGGTAGCGCAGGTTCGCCTGGACGAAGGAGATCTGGCCGACGCCGCCGATCGGCTGCAGGAAGCCGGCAAGGTCGGGGCGGCGGACGGCGACGCGGATGCGGTAGCCGCGGCGCGCCAGCGCGCGCACCACATGACGTCCGACGAAGCCCGAGCCGCCGAAGACGGTGACGAGCGGCGGAAGGTTGGACAAGGTCATGAGGCTGCTCCTGAAGAATAGGATAGGTAGGTGAGGCCTACATAGCCCAAAGAACCGGCAAGGTGAAGCGCGGCGAAGCGTCTCTTCGTCCGGTTCTGCGGGCGTCCGGCCGTGTCGCCTCAGAGGCCTTCGACGACCACCATTTCCGCATCCGCCACTTCCTGGCGGATGGCGGCGGCGATCTGGTACTCAGGCGAATTGTAACAGTCGACGGCGGCCTGCAGCGAGGGGAATTCGATGATGACGTTGCGGGCGCGCACGCGGCCTTCAAGCTGCGCATAGGCGCCGCCGCGGGCGACGAAGTTCGCGCCGTATTTCTCGAAGGCCGGCTTGGCGGCGGCGACATAGTCCTTGTAGCGTTCGGGGTCGCGCACGTCGACCTGTGCAATCCAGTAGCCCTTGGGCATGTCTGTCTCCCTCTTGTTATGCTGCGAGCGCGCCGTCCATCTCAGCGAGGATCGCCTTCGTGGCGGCGAGCGGATCGGCGGCCTTGACGATGGGGCGGGCGACGACGAGATGGCTGGAGCCGGCCTTCAGCGCGTCGGCAGGCGTCATCACGCGCTTCTGGTCGCCGAGTTCAGCGCCGGCCGGGCGAATGCCCGGCGTGACGATGGCCATGTCGGGGCCGAGGATCTTGCGCACGGCGCTGGCCTCTTCGGCGGAACAGACGACGCCGCCCATGCCGGCGATGCGCGCCTGCTCGGCGCGGCGCAGCACGAGCGTATGCGGGTCGTATTCATAGCCGGCGTCGATGACGTCCTTGGCATCCATCGACGTCAGCACCGTGACGCCGAGGAGGCAGAGGTCCGAGCCTCTGGCGGCCGAGACGGCGGCGGCCATCGCCTTCGGATAGGCGTGCAGGGTCAGCATGGACATGCCCATCTTGACGATGTTCTCGACGCCCTTGGCCACCGTGTTGTCGATGTCGAGCAGCTTCATGTCGAGGAAGACCTTCTTGCCGTCCTTGGCAAGGTCACGGGCGAATTCCAGGCCGCCGGCAAAGACCAGCTGGTAGCCAATCTTGTAGAAAAGGGCGGTGCTGCCCAGCGTCCGGACCACCTTTTCCGCCTCCGCGATGGTTGGAACATCGAGGCCAACGATCAGGTGGTCGCGCGCGGACATGGTCAAAACCCTTTCCAAGATTCCATTGCCGTCCAGTCGCATGACACGCTGTTGTCCGCAAGACGGAAAGCGAAAAGATTGCCGCCGCCCGGCGGCTGGTCGCCGTCGCGGCGGATGGGCGTACCCTTGAGGTGGCATTTGAGCAGCGTGCCGACGCCGCCATGGCCGACAAAGGCGATGGGTGTCGCCGGATCGTGCGTCGCCAGCACCTGTTCCACGGCGGCCACGATGCGGGCCTGCGCGTCCACCGCCCGCTCCCAGCCCTGGAAACTGTCGTGCGGATGGGCGAAGAACCGGTCCGCGGCCGCCTCGAAGGCGTCCGGCGGCAGAAAGCCGGTGGCGGATCGGTCGTTCTCGCCCATCGCGTGATCGGTCTCGACGGGAAAGCGCCCGGCGGAAAGGATCTCCGCCGTCTCGATGGCCTTGCGCTCCGTGCTGGCGACGAACCGGCCGATTTGCCGTGCCCAGCCGGAGGACGCGGCCAGGGTCGCGCGGTCGCGCCCCCGACCGGAAAGGCCCCAGTTCGGCACCGGCACCGCCGGGTCGATCAGCACTTCGGGATGGGTGATGTAGAGCGCGAACATCGCCGTCGCTCAGTGCGTGCGGCGATAGGTCCACAGCTGCGCCGGCGGAATGTTGCGCACGACGAAGTCGAGATGGGTGATCTGGTAGCGGTCGGGCATGGCGACGACGGGGGAGAGCGGGCCGTAGGAAATCTGCACGATGGGCCGGCCGACGGGGATGCGGGAAAGCAGATCCTCGATCAGCGAGACGCGCTGGTGCATGGGGAAGTTCAGCAGCGGCACGGCGGAGACGACGCTGTCGAAGGTCGCATCGCGCAGCTCCCCGAGCGTCTTGTCGAGGTTGAAGGCATCGCCATTGATGAAGTTGACGCCGTCGAAGCGGGCGACGAGATGATTGTAGAAATCCGTCGAGAATTCCACCGAGGTCAGCTTTTCCGGGGCAAGGCCGGTTTCCAGGATCGCCTTGGTGATGACCCCGGTTCCCGGGCCGAGTTCGAGGACCGGCAGGCCCGAGGCGGGATTGACGACGCTCGCCATGCGGCGCGCGGTGACCGAGGAGGTGGGGATGATCGAGCCGACGGCCCGCGTGTTGCTCATCCAGCCCTTGAAGAAGCGGATTTCGTCGTCGAACTTCTTGCCCAGCCGTTCCTTCACCTTCACACGCAGCGTCATGCCATCCCCCTTCATGGTCGCATTTCCGGCCGGCGGCGGGTCTCATGCCCGACGCGTCCTTCGGCCCTTGCGAATATGTGACGCGGTTTGCGTCAAAAACAAGTCTGATTGCGCCGTCGCCCGCAGGTTTTCCCCCGAGCGGCTCCGCTGCTTACAAAAGAACCCGCCGGTGACCGGCGGGTTCCAGAACGGTTTGCGGGACGCGCAGACCCGCCTAGACGCGCATCGGCATCAGAACGTAGAGCGCGTCGTCGCCGGCAAGATCGCGCACCAGCGTCGGCGAGCCCGGATCGGCCAGCATGAAGACGGCTTCCGAACCGGAAAGCTGCGCGGTGATGTCGAGCAGGTACTTCGCGTTGAAGCCGATCTCGAGCGGGTCGTTGTCGTAGCCAACCGCCAGCTCTTCCGTCGCGCTGCCCGAATCCGGGTTGTTGACGGTCAGCGTCAGCTGGCCGTCGGTCAGCGCCAGCTTCACGGCGCGGCCGCGTTCGGAGGAAATGGTGGAAACGCGGTCGACGGCCTGCGCGAAGGACTGGCAATCGATCTTCAGTTCCTTGTCGTTGTTGGTCGGGATCACGCGCTGGTAATCCGGGAAGGTGCCGTCGATCAGCTTGGAGGTCAAAACGATGGAGCCGATGGTGAAGCGGATCTTGGCGTCCGACACTTCCACGGTGACGGTGAGGTCGGGATTGTCGACCAGCTTCTGCAGCTCGCCGACCGTCTTGCGCGGGATGATGATGCCCGGCATGCCCTCGGAGCCCGAGGGAGCCTCCACGTCGGCACGGGCGAGGCGGTGGCCGTCGGTCGCGACGGCGCGCAGCTTCAATTCGCCCTTGCTCTCGATCGTGTGGATGAAGATGCCGTTGAGATAGTAGCGGGTCTCTTCCGTCGAGATCGCGAACTGGGTGCGATCGATCAGCATCTTGAGATCCGTCGCCTTGAGGCGGAACGTGTGCGAGAAGCTACCGGCGGTCAGATCCGGGAAGTCGGACTGCGGCAGGCATTGCAGCGAGAATTTCGAGCGGCCCGAGGCGACGGTCATCGATGCGCCGTCGGCGCTCGTCGCCAGCAGCACTTCCGAACCGTCGGAAAGCTTGCGCACGATGTCGTAGAGAAGGTGGGCCGGAACGGTGGTCGCGCCGGCCTGCTCGACCTGCGCCGGCGTCGCCTCGGTGATTTCGAGGTCGAGGTCGGTCGCCTTCATGTCGAGGCTCGCGCCGTCCGAACGCAGCAGCACGTTCGAGAGGATCGGAATCGTGTTGCGCCGTTCGACCACGCGGTGAACGTGGTTCAGCGACTTCAGAAGATTGGACCGCTCGAGAGTAATGCGCATGGAACTGTACCGCTTTCGACCGCTAGCACGCCGGAAGCCGGCGCGGCATTGCCTTGAAGGTCCGGCAGGCGCCGGAAGATGTGGACGGGCAAAATGGCAGAAGTTCAAGCAGGATTGCAAGTGCTAACGGCGCGGCATGCACGATAGTCAACCGCCGGACCTTGCGGGGGCATAAAGGCTCGCCCATAAGGGGTGAAAAGTGCAGCCATTCACGGCTGGAAAGGACAGGCGATGCGGGACGAGGGTGCAGCGGGCGGAGCAGGGGAAAGCGCGAAAAGCTTCCGCCTGCACAATGCCGTCATCCCCGCCCGGCCGCTGGCGCCGGCGCTCTATCTCGTCGCAACGCCCATCGGCAATCTCTCCGACATCACGTTGCGCGCGCTTGAAACCCTGGCCGGTGCGGATGTGCTCGCCTGCGAGGACACGCGCGTCACCCGCGTGCTGCTCGACCGCTACGGCATCGTGAACCGGCCCTACGCCTATCACGAGCACAATGCGGAGGAAGCCGGCCCGCGCCTCATCGCGGCGCTGGAGGCCGGAAAGTCCGTCGCGCTCGTCTCGGACGCCGGCACGCCGCTCGTCTCCGATCCCGGTTATCGCCTTGCGCTGCTTGCCATCGCCGCCGGCCACCGGGTCGTGCCGATCCCCGGCGCCTCCGCGCCGCTTGCCGCCCTTGTCGGCTCCGGCCTGCCGAACGATGCCTTCTTCTTCGCCGGCTTCCTGCCCTCCAAGGACAAGGCCCGCCGCGACCGTCTTGCGGAACTCGCCAGCGTTCCGGCAACGCTCCTTTTCTTCGAATCGCCGCATCGCATCGCCGCGACGGTCGAGGCCGCCGCCGATGTTCTCGGCGAGGCGCGCGCCGCCTGCGTCTGCCGCGAACTGACGAAAACCTTCGAGGAATTCCGCCGCGGCACGCTCGGCGAGCTGGCCGCGCATTATGGCGACGGCGCCGCTGTCAAGGGTGAGATCGTCTTCGTCGTCGGCCCGCCGGGCGAGGCGGCCGCCCCCGAGGCGGAGGATGTCGACCGGCTGCTGACGGCGCTCGCAAGGGACATGTCCACCGGCAAGGCGGCGACCGAGGCGGCCCGCCAGACCGGCCTGCCGCGCAAGGACCTCTACCAGCGTCTGCTCGACCTGAAGGATGCCGATGCGGGATAGACCGGCGAATCCGAACAGGCTCAAGGCCTTCCGCCGGGGGCATGTCTCCGAATATCTCGCTGCGCTCTACCTGCTTACCAAGGGCTATCGCATCCGCGCCATCCGGTATCGGACGAAACTGGGCGAGATCGATATCATCGCCCGGCGCGGTGATCTCGTCGTCTGCGTCGAGGTGAAGGCGCGCCGCGATGTCGACAGCGCTGTCTTCGCCGTTACGGGCGCCGCCCAGCAGCGCATCCATGCGGCGAGCGCCATCTGGCTCTCCCGCCAGCCGGACGCCCATCGCCTGTCCCTGCGCTACGATATCGTCGCGGTCTTGCCCTGGCGGCTTCCCCGGCACTTCGTGGATGCGTTTTGAACAAAAGGAAAATGTAACGAAACTGACACGAAAGCGTAACGCGCCTGTCACGGAGCGCCCTTAGTGCACCCCTCACACCAAGTCCGGTGCAGAGGAGCTCCCATGTTCAAGCCGCTTTCCCTCGCAGGTTTCGCACTCGCCGTTTCCGCCACGACGTCGATGGCCGCCACCAACATCACCTGGTGGCACGGCATGGCCGGCCGCAATGGCGAAGTCATCAACGAGGTCGCCCAGAAGTTCAACGCCGCCCAGTCGGCCTGCGCCATCACGCCGGTTTCCAAGGGCACCTACGAGGAAGCGCTGGCCTCCGGCATCGCCGCCTTCCGCTCGGGCGAGCAGCCGAACATCCTGCAGGTCTTCGATGCCGGCGCCGCGACGATCATCAACGCGCCGAACGCCGTCATTCCGGCGGAAGACCTGATCACGCAGGCCGGCTACACGTTCGACCGCGAAGCCTTCATCGAAGGCGTGCGCTACTTCTACGCCGCCCCGGACGGCAAGTTCGTCGGCATGCCGTTCAACTCCTCGGCGCCGATCATGTATGTCAACACGGAAGCCCTCGAAAAGGCCGGCGTCGAAGCGCCGAAGACCTGGGAAGAGTTCGAGGCGATCGCCCCGAAGCTGAAGGAAGCCGGCTACCTGCCGCTCGTCCAGTCGCAGCTCACCTGGCAGTTCACGGAAAACTTCTTCTCGCGCCACAACATCCAGTTCGCGACGAACAACAACGGCTACGACTCGGTCGTCGACACCAGGATCAACATGACGGACCCGAACCTCGTCATGATGTTCACCAAGCTCAAGGCCTGGGCTGACGAAGGCTATTTCGGCTACTATGGTGCCGGCTGGAACGACAACCAGAAGCTCTTCGAGGACGGCAAGGCCGCCTTCTGGATCGGCTCGTCGGGTTCGTTCGGCGGCCTTCAGAAGACCGCGCAGAAGCCGTTCTCGGCAACCTTCCTGCCCTACTGGCAGAGCGTGAAGGGCGCCGGCACCAACACCTTCATAGGCGGTGCGGCCCTCTTCGCCATGTCCGGCAAGCCGGAAGCGGAAAACAAGTGCACGGCTGACTTCTTCCAGTTCCTGACCTCGCCGGAAATCCAGAAGTTCTACCACCAGGCCACCGGTTACGTCGCCATCACCAAGGCGGCCTATGAGCTGGCGAAGTCCGAAGGCTACTACACGGAAAAGCCGGCCGCCGAAGTCGGCATCCAGCAGCTCATGCTGCCGGGCGGCGAGTGGTCGAAGGGCTACCGCCTCGGCTTCTACCCGCAGATCCGCGAAATCATGGAGCGTGAATACGGCCGCATCTTCGCCGGGGAAACCTCGGTCGAGGACGCCCTGAAGACGATCGAGACCGAAGCGAACGACCTGCTCGCCCGCTTCGCCAAGACCGCCGGCTGATCTGCCGCTTCCTGACCATCCGTGCCGGGAGCAGCGCTCCCGGCACGCCGCTATGAAGGTGGCCCATGAAGCGCGTGCAATTTTCCTCGCCCTTTCTGCCCTATCTCTTTCTCGCACCGCAGATGGCGATCATCTTCGTCTTCTTCTACTGGCCGTCGGTCCAGGCGATCCAGTCGTCCTTCTATCTCGAAGATCCCTTCGGCTTCGGCGCGACCTTCGTCGGCCTTTCCAACTACACCGACGCGCTCGGCTCGGCGCAGTATCAGGCCATCGCCCGCTTCACCGTCGTCTTCACAGCGCTCGTGACGTTCCTGTCGCTCGGCATCGGCATGCTGCTCGCCGTGAAGGCCGATGCGGTGCTGAAGGGGAGCGCCACCTACAAGACGCTGCTGATCTGGGTCTATGCCATCGCCCCGCCGGTCGCCGGCCTCATGGGCATGATGTTCTTCGACCAGCATATCGGTCCGCTGGTGAAGTTCGCCGCGCTTTTCGGCTGGGACATGAAGGTCGGCCTCAACTACACCGACACCGCCTTCGCCATGATCGCCGTCTCGGTCTGGAAGCAGATCCCCTACAACTTCATCTTCATCCTGTCGGGCCTGCAGAGCATTCCGGCCGCCGTGCGCGAGGCCGCCGCCATCGACTGCCGCTCCGGGTTCCGACGCTTCTGGACGATGACGCTGCCGCTGCTCGCGCCCACCGCCTTCTTCCTGCTCATCATCAACATGACCTATGCGCTCTTCGACACCTTCGGCGTCATCGACGTGATGGTGAAGGACAAGGCCGCCAACAACCCGATCACGCTGGTCTACAAGGTCTACATGGACGGCTTCCGCGGCAACGATCTCGGCGGCTCCTCGGCCCAGTCCGTCATCCTGATGATCGTCGTCTTCGTGCTCACCATCTTCCAGTTCCGCTTCATCGAGCGGCGCGTGCACTACAATTGAGAGGGCGCCCGCCATGAACCGCATCCGTCTTTTCGATCATCTCGTCCTCATGCTCGGCGTCTTCGTCATGGTGGCGCCCGTGGTCGTCGCCTTCATGACCTCGACCCACGAGGCCGCCGACATTCACCGCAACGGCCTGTCGCTGACCTGGGGTGGTCATTTCACCGAGACCTACACCACCGTGCTGACGCGCAAGGGCGGCTTTACCGGCGAGATCACCGGCGCGCGCATGATCTGGAATTCGCTGATCCTCGGCATCGGCTTTGCTGCCGGCAAGATCGTCCTGTCGATGCTTGCCGCCTATGCCATCGTCTATTTCCGCTTCCGGCTCGGCACGCTGTTCTTCTGGATGATCTTCACCACGCTGCTTTTGCCGCTCGAGGTGCGCATCGTTCCCTCCTACGAGGTGATGAACAAGCTCTCGCTGACCAACACCTATACCGGCCTCATCGTGCCGCTCCTGGCATCGGCCACCGGCACCTTCTTCTTCCGTCAGTTCTTCAAGTCCGTGCCGGAGGAACTGCTGGAGGCTGCGCGCATCGACGGGGCGGGGCCGTTCAAGTTCTTCATCGACGTCCTGGTGCCGCTCTCGCGGACCATGATCGCCGCCATCTTCATCATCATGTTCGTCTACGGCTGGAACCAGTATCTCTGGCCGACGCTGATGACCACCGATGAGCGTTTCTTCACGCTGGTGCGCGGCATCAAGCAGATCCTGCTCGTCTGGGTCGGCTCCAACATTCCCGATTATAACGAGGCCTTTGCGCTGGCGATCCTCGCCATGCTGCCGCCGGTCATGATCGTGCTGATCTTCCAGCGGTGGTTCATCAAGGGCCTTACCGAAAGCGACAAATAGGAGTTTCGTCCCATGGCATCCATCGGCATCAAGGGCGTATCCAAGATCTACAATGGCGGCGTCACCGCGGTCAGCGCCGTCGATATCGACATCGCGGACGGCGAGTTCATCGTGCTCGTCGGCCCCTCGGGCTGCGGAAAATCGACACTGCTGCGCATGGTCGCCGGGCTGGAGACGATCAGCAAGGGCGAGGTCTCCATCGGGGGCCGCGTGGTCAACGACGTCGATCCCGCCGACCGCGACATCGCGATGGTGTTCCAGAACTACGCGCTCTACCCGCACATGACGGTCTACGAGAACCTCGCCTATGGCCTGAAGAACCGCGGCACGCCGAAGGCCGAGATCGACGCCCGCGTGGCGGAGGCCGCCCGCATGCTCGAGCTCCAGCCCTATCTGGAACGAAAGCCTCGCGCCCTCTCCGGCGGTCAGCGCCAGCGCGTCGCCATGGGGCGTGCCATCGTGCGCAAGCCCTCGGCCTTCCTCTTCGACGAGCCGCTGTCCAACCTCGATGCCAAGCTGCGCGTCTCCATGCGTGGCGAAATCAAGCGCCTGCAGCGCCGCGTCGGCACCACCTCGCTCTACGTGACGCACGACCAGCTCGAAGCCATGACGCTCGCCGACCGTCTCGTCGTGCTCTCGGGTGGCAGGATCGAGCAGATCGGCCGCCCGCTCGATGTCTACCACCGCCCGGCGACGACCTTCGTCGCCAGCTTCATCGGCTCGCCGGCCATGAACCTCGTCGCCGGCGAGCTGCACGGCAACAGGCTCGCGCTCGGCCCGGCGATCATCGACCTCGGACCGGCCGTGCCGACGCAGGGCGCCCTGACCGTTGGCCTGCGCGCCGAGGACCTGCGCCTTCATGCAGGCTCGGACGGCGCCATGCCCTTCCGCATCGACTATGTCGAGGAACTGGGCGCGCAGCGCCTCGTCCATGGTCTCGTCGGCGATCAGCCGCTCACCGTGGCCGTCTCCTCGGAAATCCCGCTGCCGGAAACCGCTTCGCTCTCCATCGCACCCTCCAGGCTGCATTTCTTCGACACGGCCAGCGGCCGCCGCATCGATTGGGCCAGCGAGGATATGAGCGCTGACCGGGACGCGGAACAGGGCGCGGTCACGGCCGTTCCCCATCTGGAGGTCGCCGCATCATGATCCGCACCACCGTCGAACGTCTCGCCGCCCCGAGCCCGGAAGACCGCGCCGCCATCGCCACGCTGGAAAGGTCCATCGACGCGCACGATGCGCGCATGGCGGACCTGCCCTGCATGAATGCGGTGGAAACCGGCGGCCGCGCCGAACGCGCCGAACCGCTGCCATTCCCCTTCACGGTGGCCGCCTGGAACCTGGAACGCTGCCTCTTCCCGCTGCAGAGCGCCGAGCATCTCGGTGCGACGGGTGCGGAAATCGTGCTGCTCTCCGAGATGGACGACGGCATGGCCCGCACGCGCCAGGCCCACACCACGGCCGATCTCGCGGACGAACTGGGCATGGCCTATCTCTACGGCGTCGAATTCATCGAGCTCGGCCTCGGCTCGCAGACCGAGCGGGAATTCTGCAAGGACGATTTCAACCGGCGCGGCCTGCACGGCAACGGCCTGCTCTCCACCGTGCCGCTGCACCAGCCCTTTCTCCTGCGGCTTCACGGCGAACGCCTGTGGTTCACAGGCGAGGTCGACCAGCCACGCCTTGGCGAACGCATGGCGATCGGCGGCACGATCAACACGGCATCCGGCCCGCTGGTCCTCGTCTCCACGCATCTGGAAAGCGCCACCACCGCCGCCTATCGCGAGCGTCAGGTGGTCGGCCTCATCGATGCCCTCGATGCGGCCTTCCCCGGCCGGCCGATCCTCATCGGCGGCGATCTCAACACCGGCAACCACGCGGATGGCGATTTCGAGGCGGAGGGCCTCTTCGCCCGCGCCGCCGAGCGCGGCTTCACCCGCCACGGCGGCCCGCTCGACGTCATGACCACGCGCCCGAGCCTCATCACGCGCTGGCCCGACCGGGCGATGAAGCTCGACTGGTTTTTGTCGCGCGGCCTTGCCGTCTCGGGGGTGGAGATCGTCTCCTCGCTCTCGCCGACGGGCAAGCCGCTTTCGGACCACGACATGATCACCTGCCGCATCGACGGCTTTGCCTGAGACCGTTGCCATAGCGCCTGACGCATCCTAAATGTGTCGGGCATTCCTAGGGGACTTTTCATGGCAAAGATCAAGAACGTCGCGGTCCAGATGGACCATGTGTCGACCATCAATATCGCGGGCGATTCCACCTTCGCCATGAGCATCGAGGCGCAGAGCCGCGGCTACAAGCTCTTCCACTATACGCCCGATCGCCTGAGCCTGCGCGACGGCACGGTCTATGCCACCGTCGAGCCGATGGAACTGCGCGACGTCAAGGGCGACCACTACACGCTGGGCGCGGCCGAGCGCATCGATCTTTCGACGATGGACGTGGTGCTGCTGCGCCAGGACCCGCCTTTCGACATGTCCTACATCACCTCCACGCATCTGCTCGAGCGCATCCATCCCAAGACCCTCGTCGTCAACGACCCGGCCTGGGTGCGCAACTCGCCGGAAAAGATCTTCGTCACTGAATTCGCCGATCTGATGCCGGCAACCCTCATCACCCGCGACCCGGCCGAAATCCGCCGCTTCCGCGACGAGATGGGCGACATGATCCTGAAGCCGCTCTACGGCAATGGCGGCGCCGGCGTCTTCCATTCCACCAAGGACGACCGCAACCTTTCCTCGCTGCTCGAAATGTTCGGCCAGATGTTCCGCGAGCCCTTCATCGCCCAGCAGTACCTGCCGGACGTGCGCAAGGGCGACAAGCGCATCATCCTCATCGACGGCGAGCCGGTCGGCGCGATCAACCGCGTGCCCGCCGAACATGACGCCCGCTCCAACATGCATGTCGGCGGCCGGGCGGAGGCGACCGAACTCACCGCACGGGAGAAGGAAATCTGCGCCCGCATCGGTCCGGCGCTGCGGGAGCGGGGCTTCATCTTCGTCGGCATCGACGTCATCGGCGACTACATGACCGAGATCAACGTGACGTCGCCCACAGGCATCCGCGAGGTCAAGAAATTCGGCGGCGCCGATATCGCGGCCCTTCTGTGGGACGCCATCGAAAAGAAGCGCTGAGCGCCCATCTGTAAGCGTGCGGGACGTCCGTCGCTGACGTCTCGCCCTTCGTTCCCGTGACACAATCAATGCCATCGCTGCGCGGGAGATCTTCCGCGCAGGTTCTATGATTGTTCTTGTTTCATTCCGTAATTCGTGCCAGATTTGACTTGCAACCCAAGGGCGGCGTCTGCGGCCGCCCTCAGTCAGGGCGGGCGGGGACGGTCATGGTGGCACGGGTCGGTACAATTGCGTTTCAGGGCATCGAGGGCGTACCCGTCGACGTTCAGGTCATGGTGGCGCCCGGCAAGGTCGGCATGCAGGTCGTCGGCCTTCCCGACAAGGCGGTCGCCGAAAGCCGGGAGCGGGTTCAGGCCGCGCTGCATGCCTCCGGTCTCTCGCTGCCGCCCAAGCGCGTGACGATCAATCTCGCGCCCGCCGACCTTCCCAAGGAAGGCAGCCACTACGATCTTGCCATCGCCCTCGGTCTCATGGTGGCGCTCGGCGCGGTGCCGGGCGATGCGCTGGAGGACTATCTTGTCATCGGCGAACTCAATCTCGACGGCACGATCGCGCCGGTCGCCGGCGCACTGCCCGCCGCCATGGGCGCCAATGCGCTCGAAAAGGGCCTGATCTGCCCGGCGGAGAACGGCGCGGAAGCCGCCTGGGCGGGCGGCGAGATCGATATCCTCGCCCCGCGCAGCCTCATCGCCCTTGCCAACCATTTCAAGGGCACGCAGGTTCTTTCGCGCCCGACGCCGGCGATCCGTGCACCGGCGGGAGATCTGCCGGACCTCGCGGATATTCGCGGTCAGGAAAGCGCCAAGCGCGCGCTGGAGGTTGCCGCCGCCGGAAACCATAATTTGCTGATGGTCGGCCCGCCGGGATCGGGCAAATCCATGCTCGCGGCGCGGCTTGCCGCCATCCTGCCGCCGCTCTCGCCGATGGAACTGCTTGAAGTCTCGATGATCCATTCCATCGCCGGCCAGCTTTCGGGCGGCCGCCTGTCGGATCGCCGGCCCTTTCGCACGCCGCACCATTCGGCGACCATGGCGGCGCTTATCGGCGGCGGGCCGCGCGCAAGGCCCGGCGAGGTCTCGCTCGCCCATAACGGCGTGCTCTTTCTCGACGAACTGCCGGAGTTCACGCCGCAGGCGCTCGATGCCTTGCGCCAGCCGCTCGAGACCGGCGAATGCATCATCGCGCGCGCCAATCACCGCGTCAGCTATCCCGCCGCCGTCCAGCTCGTCGCGGCGATGAATCCCTGCCGTTGCGGCATGGCGGGCGAGCCGGGCCGAAGCTGCGCCCGTGGCCCGCGCTGCATGAGCGATTATCAGGCCCGCGTCTCCGGCCCGCTGATGGACCGCATCGATATTCGCATCGACGTGCCGGCCGTTTCGGCGGCGGACCTTATCCGTCCCATGGCCGCCGAGACGAGCGAGACCGTCGCCCGCCGCGTCGCAAGGGCGCGCGCCCTGCAGGTCGATCGCTACGCACGCCTCGGCATGGCGTCGGTCACCAGCAATGCCCGCGCCTCGACCGCGCTCGTCGAAAAGGTGGCCGAGCCCGATCCCGGCGGGCTCCAGCTTCTGCGCGATGCGGCAGAGAAGATGCGCTTTTCCGCCCGCGGCTATCACCGCGTCCTCAAGGTTGCCCGCACCCTTGCCGATCTCGACGAGGCAGCTGTCGTCGGCCGCATCCATCTCGCCGAGGCGATCTCCTACCGCATCGCCGGCGAGCGGCTGGTTGCCGTGGCGTAACTCCGCTTTGGAAATGGCTTGGCCCTGTTGCGGAAGTGACCGGGCTGGATGTTGCTCTCCATTTTGCGAGGGATTCCCATGCCTTGCACTTTTTATATGTGAGTTTTACTACAATCCTACGTAGAGGGGGCTGGGCATGGAAGCATACGCTTATCAACTGCTGACAATTGGACAATTTGCTTCGCTTGCATTGTCGTGGGTGATCATGACGGTGTCCGCTGCGGCTGCTGTCGCGCTAACAAAATCGCAGTGGAAGCTGGGTCGGGCAGGTTATTTTTTGTCGATGGGGTTCATTGTTCTATTGACAGTAATACCTAACTTTCTGCTGCTTTATACAGCGGAAGCAATAAAGAATGAACATCTCGCTTTACTCGTTGGTGCGATCTATGGTGCCTTGGTTCCGATTGGCGGCCTCGCTGGTATTTTTGCAGCGGCGCGATCGATGGACGCGCATGGTACGAGAGAAAAATGGGTCTTGGGTTTCATTCCCATTGTGAATCTATTTCTGCTCTTCGCTCAGCCGATGGCTTCTTCAAAAAAAGGTTTTGTTAAATTACTTGGGGCGGTCGCTACGGTGATCCTTGGATTCGCGCTGATGTTTGCTGGAAAGAGTCTTGAGAGCGTAGCGAAGCAAAATATTCAGCGTGTCGACGCGAGTACTCAGGACGATGTAGCGCTTGTGGCGAAGAAGATGGCATACGAGGCTAAAAATAAAGGTCTGGAAAAATACTTAAAAGAAATAGCAAATGCAGTTCCTGTTCCGGAGAAAATCGATAGTATCACGACGCTTACTGCCTTGAAGGCAGAGGGTAATGCGTTGAAATATACCTATGAAATTTCGGGGGCAGATTTTAAGTTCGATAAGGCCTGGAAGGATCTTATGATGAGTCGGTGGTGCGCACCAGAAGTGTTCAAGCCGATGTTTGATATTGGTGCGTTGGTGACAGGGCACTACGTCGATACGAAAGGCAATACTCTAGCCGAAATCTCCGTGAGCCCCTCGCTCTGCGACGTGTGGCGGCTCAATCGATAAAGGGCCGGTGAAAGTAGATGCGGTAACGACCCTTACGGGGGCCTCCTACGCGTCAAAAACCTACAGTTACCACTATACTGTATCCGTAATTCTGCATGATCTATGGAAGGACGTCGTGAAAACAAATTTTGCAAATCTTCCGAAATGAAGCAATTGACGGAGCTCGGTTTGACTGTCCGTGGGGTCTATACTTTGGAAAATGGCGCTCCGGTTGGGGAGGTTTCCATAGACAAGACGGCATGCCCCGCACCTTAGGATTGATGGAGTATCTTACGGATCGTTTCAATCCTTATGGGGCTGAGCTGGTTGGACGCCGCACAGTCCCCGGCCCCGCAATAGGAGAGCGGACGGTCAGGTAGGCTCCTTGCAGACGGCTTTGATCCGGTGTCCATCGGGGTCGATGACGAAGGCGGCGTAGTAGGTCGGGCCATAGGCGAGGCGCAGCCCCGGCGCGCCGTTGTCGGTGCCGCCGGCGGCAAGGGCCGCCTCGTGGAAGGCATCGACGGCCTTTCGGCTCGGCGCGGCGAAAGCGATGTGGAAGCCGGGGCCGGGCGCGCGGGCGGCATCGCCGCAGTGCTTGAGGGCCAGCTTGTCGCCACCGCCCGGCAATCCATAGCCAACGGCCTGGTCCGGTTCGCCGGGCCGAAGATCGGACCAGACGCGGACAAAGCCGAGCGGTGCGAGGGTCGCATCGTAGAACCGTGTTGCGTGTTCGATATCGCGGACGCCGAAGGAGATGTGGTGCAGCATGGCGTGATCCGGGAAGAGGCAGCTTAACCACCGGAGGAAATCAGGGGCACGGCGAGCGGTGTTCGCTCCCCTCCGTCGTCGGGACACGGTACGGCTGCGACGAAGCGGAGGGATATCCGCTTGCCTCCTCGCTCAATTTCGCGCGCCCGCTTTTGGCCGGCGAACGGCAGATATACTGCGCTCCCGCAGGAAGATCCGTGGCGCGGTGGGCTGCGCCACGGACCGCGAACTCAGCCGCCGAGGCCGTCGAAGAGGGCGGTGGACAGATAACGTTCGGCGAAGGAGGGGATGATGACGACGATGGTCTTGCCGGCATTTTCCGGACGGCTGCCCACCCTGGCGGCGGCGGTCAGCGCGGCGCCGGAGGAAATGCCGACCGGCACGCCTTCGAGGCGGGCGACGAGGCGGGCATTCTCGAAGGCTTCGTCATTGGTGACCGTGACGATCTCGTCATAGATCGCGGTGTCGAGCACGGCAGGTGCGAAGCCCGCGCCGATGCCCTGGATCTTGTGCGGGCCGGGATTGCCGCCCGAGAGCACCGGGCTGTCGGCGGGTTCGACGGCGATGACCTTGAGGCCGGGCTTGCGTGCTTTCAGCACCTGGCCCGCGCCGGTGATCGTGCCGCCGGTGCCGATGCCGGACACGAAGATATCGACCGCGCCGTCGGTGTCGTTCCAGATTTCTTCCGCCGTCGTGCGGCGGTGGATGTCCGGATTGGCCGGGTTCTCGAATTGCTGGGGAATGACGGCGCCCGGGATGTCGGCGGCCAGTTCTTCCGCCTTGGCGATGGCGCCCTTCATGCCCTTCGGCCCCTCGGTCAGCACCAGTTCGGCGCCCAGCAGCACCAGCATCTTGCGTCGTTCGGCCGACATGGTCTCCGGCATGGTGAGGATGAGGCGGTAGCCCTTCGCGGCGGCGGCGAAGGCGAGCGCGATGCCCGTATTGCCCGAGGTCGGCTCGACCAGCGTGGACTGGCCGGGCGTGATCTTGCCCGCCGCTTCCAGCGCCTCGATCATCGCGACGCCGATGCGGTCCTTCACCGAGGCGATCGGATTGAAGAATTCGAGCTTGGCGAGAAGGTTGGCCTGGACGCCCTTTTCCTTCGCGAACTTGTCGAGCCGCACGATGGGCGTATCGCCGATGGTTTCGGTGATGGAGGCGTAGATACGGCCGCGGCCGGGTTTGCGGGTGTCGGTCATCAGGGGCTCCCTCGGTTCTCGTTGCTGAGAACATAGGAAGGAATGCACGCTTAGACGAGTCCGGATTTTGCGGCAAAAGCGCCGCGGGTGGAAGAATTTGGCCGCCGCTTCACCGCGACGGTGCAATTCACGCCGCGCGCGTGGCGATATAGGCGGCCGTACCGGCGAGAATGCCGGCGGCGACGCGGTTCATCCGCTGCAGCGCCTTCGGCTGCTTGAGCAAATGCCGGGCGCGCGCGGCGAGCGCCATATAGGGAACGAGCACCGCGAGCAGCACCACGAAGGTGGCGGCCAGCAGCAGGCCGTAATCCCGAAGGCCGATCGTGTCGAGGTCGACCAGCGTCGGCACGAGGGCGACGTAGAAGAGCATGGTCTTCGGGTTGCCGAGCGTCACGAAGAGGCCGGAGAGGAAGGACATGGTCATGCTGGTCGAACGCTGCGCCTCGATGGTCTGTGGTATCAGGCCCGTCGTCCAGAGCTTCCAGGCGATGTAGACGAGGTAGAGCGCCCCGGCGATCTTGATCAGCGCGAAGGCGGTGGTGAAGGTCTGGGCGATGAAGGCAAGGCCAAGGATGACGGCGGTGAGGTACACCATGTCGCCGAGGATGAGACCCAGTCCCATGAAGAAGGTGGGCCGGAAGCCGGAGCCGAGCGCGCGGGCGACGATGGCCGTGACGCCGGGGCCGGGGATGATGGCGGCAATGAACAGCGCGCCGCTATAGGCAAGAAGGACGGCAAGGGTCATGGATCGGCTCCTCGAAGGCCTTGTTCTACGCCCGTCCATCCTCGGCGGCAATGCCCGGGGCTCCGCGGCGCATGGCGGCGGAGGCCCGGTGCTCCATGGTTCAGAATTCGGCCATCGGTGGCAGGGCGAAAGGATGCTGTGGCAGGAGGCCGTCCGGCGCCCGCAGCATCAGAACCATCTCGCCCGCATCGGCAACGGCCTCGCCCGTCCAGCCGAGCCTGTCCGGCGCAAAGTGCACGATGACGCGCGATGGCGCGATCCGCAGGCTCGCGAGGATATCCGCAAGGCTGGGAAGATCCGGGCCGGCAATATCGAGCAGTTCGAAAAGTCCTTCCTCCTCCATTCTCCAGGCGACGGCAGCCTCGCCCACGAGGTCCAGTCGCAGGTCCGGCATCAGGGACGCGTTGAAGAGGAACATCGCCCGCTGGCGGAGCGGCGCGAAGCGCGCGGAGACCGGCTGCCGTTCGTCCAGCAGCCGGGTCACCGCCGCGATGTCGTCCGCCTTGCCGATGTCGAGCCGCCGCGTCGGTGCCGCCTCACCGCCCATGGGCGCAGGACCGGAAAAACGATACTGCGCCACGGGGCGAAAGCCATGGCGGGTATAGAGATCGGGCGTATCGGTGAGCAGCGCGACGGCTTCAAAGCCCTCGTCGTCGCAATGGCGAAGCGCCGCTTCCATCACGTCGCGGTAGAGACCCTGCCCGCGATGATCCGGCCGTACCGCGCCCGATTGCAGGCCGGCGGCCTGAACGACCGCGCCATCCACGACGAGGGGCAGGGAAAAGGCGGTGATGTTGGCGATGCAGGCGCCGGCCGCATCGAACCATGCGAAGGGCACGCTCGACGGATCCGGTCCGCCCAGCCGGTCCATCACGGTCACATCGATGTCGAAGACCGCCTCCAGCAGGCCGGCGAGCGCACGCCAGGCGGCGGGGTCGTCGAAATAGCGGGAACGGAAGGTGAGGCCTCTGCGCTCGGGCATGCCTTAGCGCACGCCGGTGGAGCCGAAGCCGCCGGCCCCGCGGGTGGTCTCGCCGGCCTCTGCCGTCTCCTGCACGGCGACCTGCGTCACCGGCGCGATGACCATCTGGGCGATGCGCATGCCGCGTTCGATGACGAAGGGCTCCTCGCCGAGATTGACCAGCAGCACCTTCACCTCGCCGCGATAGTCGCTGTCGACGGTGCCGGGCGTGTTGAGGCAGGTGATGCCGTGCTTGAAGGCAAGGCCGGAGCGGGGCCGTATCTGGCCCTCGTAGCCGTGGGGAATTTCGAAGATGAAGCCGGTCGGCACCAGCGCGCGCGCACCGGGCGCCAGCGTCAGCGGGGCTTCGGTGGAAACGGCGGCGCGCAGGTCCATGCCGGCCGCGCCGGCGGTCTCGTAGGCGGGAAGGGCGATGGCTTCGCCATGGGCGAGGCGGATGAGGGCGAGTGTGGGCTGGGAGATCATGGGCCCATAAGCCGAACCGCCTGTCCGCCCGTCAATTGCATCTTCGGGGCGGAGCCTGTAAAGACCGCGGCAACTCACAGGATATTGCTTGAACATGGCCGAAACCCTTGCCGAGGCGGTCTCCCGCCGCCGCACCTTCGCGATCATCGCGCACCCGGACGCCGGTAAAACCACGCTCACCGAAAAGCTGCTGCTCTTCGGCGGCGCCATCCAGCTCGCCGGCGAAGTCAAGGCGAAGAAGGATCGCATCCAGACCCGTTCGGACTGGATGAAGATCGAGCGCGAGCGCGGCATCTCGGTCGTCACCTCGGTGATGACCTTCGAGTATGACGGCAACGTCTTCAACATTCTCGACACGCCCGGCCACGAAGACTTCGCGGACGACACCTATCGCACGCTGACGGCGGTGGATGCGGCCGTCATGGTCATCGACGCCGCCAAGGGTATCGAGCCGCGCACGCTGAAGCTGTTCGAGGTCTGCCGCCTGCGCGACATTCCGATCATCACCTTCGTCAACAAGATGGACCGCGAAAGCCGCGATCCCTTCGAGATCCTCGACGAAGTGGAAGAAAAGCTCGCCCTCGACACGGCGCCGGTCACCTGGCCGGTCGGCCGCTCCAAGACCTTCTGCGGCTCCTACCACCTTTCCGACCGCACCTTCCGCGGCTCGGACACGCAGGTCCAGCCGACGAAGATCGACGACGCCGCGGAAGTGGCCAAGCACCTGCCGGAAAACGAGCGCGCGGCCTTCATCGAGGAGATGGAACTGGCGCGCGAGGCCTGCCGGCCATTCGACCGCGAGGCCTTCCTCGAGGGGCATATGACGCCGGTCTTCTTCGGCTCGGCCCTCAGGAATTTCGGTGTGCGCGATCTCATCAACGCGCTCGGCGCCTTCGCGCCGCCGCCGCGCGACCAGGTGGCGGATATCCGCAAGGTCCATGCGGCGGAAGACAGGATGACGGCCTTCGTCTTCAAGATCCAGGCCAACATGGACCCGAACCACCGCGACCGCATCGCCTTCGCCCGTGTCTGCTCCGGCATGCTGGAGCGCGGCATGAAGGTGCGCCTTGCTCGCACCGGCAAGACCATCGGCCTTTCGGCGCCGCAGTTCTTCTTCGCCTCGCAGCGCCAGCTCGCCGATACGGCCTATGCCGGTGACGTGGTGGGCATTCCCAACCATGGCACGCTGCGCATCGGCGATACGCTGACGGAAGGCGAGGCGCTGGTCTTCGAAGGCGTGCCGAATTTCGCGCCGGAAATCCTGCGCCGCGTGCGACTCGAGGACGCCATGAAGGCCAAGAAGCTGAAGGAAGCGCTCCAGCAGATGGCGGAAGAGGGCGTCGTGCAGCTCTTCTCGCCGGAAGACGGTTCGCCCGCCATCGTCGGCGTCGTCGGCGCGCTGCAGCTCGACGTTCTGAAGGAACGGCTTTCGGCGGAATACGGCCTGCCCGTGTCCTTCGAAATGTCGCGCTTCTCCGTCTGCCGCTGGATTTCCTCCGACAATGCGGGCGAACTCGACAAGTTCGTCACCCAGCGCCGCGGCGATATCGCCCGCGACCTCGATGGCGACCCGGTCTTCCTCGCGCAGGACGCCTTCTCGCTGCGCTACGAGGCGGAACGCTATCCGGCAATCAAGATGGTCGCCATCAAGGAATATCACGTCACCAAGGCGTGACGGCGGGGGCATTTGCCCCCCTTCTGCCCTTCGGCCCCCTTCTCCCCACAGGTGGGGGATGGGACCGTGCCGCGTTTCCAGATTGCCACGGCGTGGCGCGCTGCCATTCTCTCGCAGCCGCCGCGTCGGCGGTTTGCCGGCATCGACGGGCAGAATGAGCCGGCGCGCTTGCGGGAATTGGCCCCCGCCACTTTCGACGTGACAGCCTGCCCCGCATCTGCCAAAACCATCCCGAGACAGGGGCGTCCGCCGGAAGGCGGGCTGAGAAGCACCCTTTGAACCTGAACCGGATCATGCCGGCGGAGGGAGTCCACGGGTGCCGCATCGCCGCTGCCCGAAGGCCGCCTCCGCCCGAAGGAGGCGCGATGGCCATTGCAAACAGTCTTTCGATCGCGGGCTCGGACCCGTCCGGCGGCGCGGGCATCCAGGCCGATCTCAAGACCTTCGCCGCCTGCGGCACCTATGGCATGGCCGTGCTGACGGCGTTGACGGCGCAGAACACGCAGGGCGTTTCCGGCGTGCACCTCGTGCCGCCCGCCTTCGTTGCCGCGCAGATCGCCGATGTCTTTCGCGACGTGCGTGTCGATGCGGTGAAGATCGGCATGATCGCCTCGGCGGAGATCGCCGTCGCCGTGGCCGATGCCCTGTCGCCCCATCGCGGCGTGCCCGTCGTGCTGGATCCCGTCATGGTGGCCAAGGGCGGCGCCTCGCTTCTGGCGCGGGAGGCGGTCGCAGCGCTTGTCGGCCGGTTGCTGCCGCTTGCGACGGTGCTGACGCCGAACCTGCCGGAAGCCGCAGTGCTGCTGGGCGAGGCGGAGGCGGTCGACCGCGCGGCCATGGCGGATCAGGCGCGGCGCCTTCTCGCGCTCGGCCCGATGGCGGTGCTGCTGAAGGGTGGGCATCTGCCGGGCGCCGAAAGCCCGGACGTGCTGGCGACGCCGGAGGGACTTTCGTGGTTCGAGGGCGTGCGCGTCCTGACGCGCAACACCCATGGCACCGGCTGCTCGCTGTCGAGCGCCCTTGCCGCGGAGCTCGGCAAGGGGCGGCCGCTTGCCGACGCGGCGGCGGCGGCGAAGCGCTTCGTCGCCGGCGCGGTGCGGGCCTCCGATGCGCTGTCCGTCGGCAGCGGCCACGGGCCGCTCCACCATTTCCACGCGCTGTGGACGTGACCGTCAGCGATCGGCAAGCGCCAGCCGCAGGCCCATCAGCCCGAGTGCGGCGGCAAAGCTGCGCTGCGTCCAGACCATGATCTTCGGCCGGCTCAGCACCTGCTGGCGCAGGCCCGCCGCGAGCCCGGCATAGAGCGCGAAGACGAGAAAGGTCAGCAGCATGAAGACGCCGCCGAGGAGGAGCATCTGTCCCGTTGCGCCGGTGGCGCTTGCCGGTACGAATTGCGGGAGGAAGGCCAGGAAGAACAGCGAGAGCTTCGGATTGAAGATATTGGTGAGGATGCCCTTGCGCACGATGCGCAGCGCCTTTTCCGCCGGCGCCTCCTGGGGGCCGAGGTCCAGCGCATTGCTCTCGCGCAGCAGGCTCCAGGCGATGAAGAGCAGATAGGCGACGCCGATATAGCGCAGCACCTCGAAGGCGAGCGCGCTGGCATGCAGGAGAGCGGCAAGGCCGACGACGCTGGCGAGGATATGCGGGACGATGCCGAGCGTGCAGCCGAAGGCGGCAAGCAGCCCGGCGCGAAAGCCGCCGCTGATGCCGAGCGCCAGCGTATAGATCACGCCGGTGCCCGGCAGCAGGATGACGACGAGCGAGGTGATGAGGAATTCAAGTGTCATGGCGGGTTCCCAGATGCCGAAAGAACGGCAGGAAACACCGCGCGCTGGGCCTGGGTCTTGAACGAAATTGCGCTGTCAGACGAGGGCGGCGAGATAGGCGCCGGGCGTATAGCCGTAGCGGCGCGTGAAGTTGCGCGTCATGTGGCTCTGGTCGGCAAAGCCCGCCGTGATGGCGGCGTCGGCAAGCGGCGTGCCGCCGCCAATTAGCCGGCGGGCAAGCTCCGTGCGGCGTTGCAGCAGGTAGGCATGCGGCGTGAGACCCGTCGCGCGGGCGAAATCGCGCAGCAGCCGGAAACGCCCGAGACCGCAATCGGCGGCAAGGCTCTCCAGCGTGACGGCCGAGGCTGGGCTGCTGTCGAGCCGTTCCCGGGCGCGCGCGACGGCGGATGCGGCGACGCCCTCCCGTCGCGGCTTCTGCTCGCGCAGGACTGCGGCGAGCAGCAGGAAAAGGCGCTCATCGCGTCCGAGCGGCCCGGTGCGCTCGTCCGTCAGGGCGTCGAGCGTTGCTGCAACGAGCCCGGCGATGCGCCCGTCCGCCAGCACCGGCGCATGAAATTCCTCGCGCGGCCGGCCCTCGAAGATATCCTCGGCGGCCGCCGCGACGACGGTGGGCTGCAGGTAGAGCATGCGCCAGGCGCGCGGCGCATCGCCGATGGGCGCCCCGTCATGCACCTCGCCAGGATTGACGGTGATGGTGTCGCCAGCCGCGGCCTCGACCTGACCGCGCCCGCTCGCCGATCTCTGCGCGCCGCGCTCGACCACGCCGATGCCATAGGTCTCGTGCGTGTGGCGCGCGAAGGCATGGCGGCTGTCGGCGAAGACCGCTTCGATGCCGTCGATGCCCGTTCTGCAGATGCGGAAACGGCCTGACGCCATGGCTCAGTCCCTGGGCTTGCCGGGCAGCGCGGCCGTCTCGCCGAACCAGTCCGTGGCGGATGCGCACCAGATCTGGCGCACGGGCCTCAGGTGGGCGCGCTGGTTGATGCTGCCCCAGCGGATGCCCCAGGTCTCGGCATCGTCCCCCGTGCCGGTGGCGAAGAGCGGCGATCCGCATTCGGGACAGAAATACTGCAGCCGCTGGCGGCCGTTCTCGGCGGTCTTGGTGTAGAGTTGCGGCGGGTTGCCGGTAAGGTGCACGGCCGCACGCGGCACGGTGGCGGTCACCCGGTAGGGTGAGCCGGTCAGCCGCTGGCAATCCGCGCAGTGGCAGATGGAGACTGCCCCGGGGTCGATTTCGGCCTCGTAGGTCACGAAGCCGCAATGGCACTGCCCGTCGATGCGCATATGCAATCCTTCCGCCGCAGGGTACGGCGGAAGGATAGGGTTTCATGGGCCAGCGTCAATGCGCCGGCTTGATGAAGGTGCCGTTGCGCAGTTCGCGCATCGCCTGCTGCAATTCGGCCTGCGTGTTCATCACGATCGGGCCATGCCAGGCGACGGGCTCCTCGATCGGCTTGCCGGAGACGAGCAGGAACCGGATGCCCTTCTCGCCCGCCTGCACCGTCACTTCGTCGCCGGTGTCGAAGACGACGAGCGTGCGGTTGCCGGAGAGGTCGCGGATGTTCAGCTCCTCGCCCTCATATTCCTTCTCCACCTTCACGCCGAAGGGTTTCGAAGCGTCGCGGAACGTGCCGGATCCGGCGAAGATATAGGCGAAGGCCGACCGGTAGGTGTCGACCGGCAGGCGCTTCGTCTTGCCCGGCGGCACGGAAATGTCGAGATAGACGGGCTCGGCGGCGATGCCGTCGACCGGGCCGGTCTTGCCCCAGAAGCTGCCGGCGATGATGCGCGCTGCCGTGCCGTCGTCATCGACGACGACGGGGATGTCGGCGGACTTGATGTCCTGGTAGCGCGGCGCGGTCATCTTCAGCGACGAGGGCAGGTTGGCCCAGAGCTGGAAGCCGTGCATCTTGCCGGCAAAGTCGCCGCGCGGCATCTCCTGGTGCAGGATGCCGCTGCCGGCGGTCATCCACTGCACGTCGCCGGCGCCCATCACGCCGTGATTGCCGAGGCTGTCGCCGTGTTCGACGGTGCCGGCCAGCACATAGGTGATGGTCTCGATGCCGCGATGCGGGTGCCAGGGGAAGCCGCGGATATAGTCCTGCGGATCGTCGTTGCGGAAATCGTCCATCATCAGGAAGGGGTCGGTCATCGACGGATCGCCGAAACCGAAGACGCGGTGCAGCTTGACGCCGGCGCCTTCCATGGCGGGACGGGCGATGCTTTCGTGTTTTACGGGGCGTATGGACATGGCTGGGTCCTTTCGACTGGGTTGCTTGCAGCCCTTATACGCCGTGGCCATTGTTCACGAAATCGGGCCGGTTTGAAACGCAGTGTTCACAAAACAATGTTCCGCCGGAAACTGCCCGGTTTTCTGCCCGTCATCATAATGACACGCATGGTTTCGGCCCGTTTACATTCGTTAACGCATTTTTACCCATTTGCGTTGAAAATCCGGGCAGTGCCATGGTTAATGCGTCGGATCAAACACCGGTTTCCACCGGTCCTTTCAAGCGGGAAGTGTCATGTGCCGTTGGGCAGCCTATCGCGGAGAGCCGCTTTATCTCGAGGAACTCGTCTCCTCGCCCGCCCACTCGCTGATCGAACAATCCCACTGCGCCACCCGCGCCAAGACGGCCACCAATGGCGACGGCTTCGGCATCGCCTGGTACGGCGAACGGCCGGAGCCCGGCCGCTACCGTGACATCCTGCCCGCCTGGTCGGACTGCAATCTCCGGAGCATCGCCCGCCAGGTCCGCTCGCCGCTCTTCCTTGCCCATGTGCGCGCCGCGACCGGCGGCGGCACGCGGCGCGACAATTGCCATCCCTTCGTGCATGGCGTCTGGTCCTTCATGCACAACGGCCAGATCGCCGATTTCGAGCATCTCTGCCGCCCGCTCGAAACCATGCTCGACAACGATCTCTATCACGCCCGGACCGGCTCGACGGATTCGGAGCTGCTCTTCCTGCTTGCCCTGCAGTTCGGTCTCGCCCGCGATCCGCTCGGCGCGATGGCCGAGACGATCGCCTTCGTCGAGCGTCTCGCCGCGCATCTGGAGCGTCGCGTTCTGGTGCGCTTCACGGCGGCCTTCTCCGATGGCGATCAGCTTTATGCGGTGCGCTACGCCACCGACTTCAAGGCGCCGACGCTTTATGCCGCGCCGATGGGGGAAACCGGCGGCTACTGCCTCGTGTCCGAACCGCTGAACGACGATACGGAAGCCTGGGTGGAAATCCCCGACGGCAGCGCCGTCGTGCTGGGGGAAAACGGCGTCGACATGCGCATCTTCTCGCCCGCCGGCCGCCCGGCCGGCGCGATGGAAGCCAAGCTCGCCCTCGTCAAGTAAGCCGCGCCGCGATCCACGCCGCAAGACGGTCCGCAACCGCATCCTTCGACAGATCGGGCCATTGCTCGATGCCGGCGGCGGTGATCAGCTTCACGCTGTTATGCGTGCCGCCCATGATGCCGGTCTCGGGAGAGACGTCGTTGGCGACGATGACGTCGGCCCCCTTCTTCTGAAGCTTCACACGGCCGTTGGTCTCGACGTCCTGCGTCTCGGCGGCAAAGCCGACGACGACCTTCGGGCGCTGCGCGTGATGGCCGATGGTCTTCAGGATATCGGGGTTTTCCGCGAGCAGCAGCGGCGGCGGGCCTTCGCCCGGCTTCTTCTTGATCTTCTCCGTGTTCGCCGTCGCCACGCGCCAGTCGGCGACGGCCGCGACCATGACGGCGATATCCGCCGGCAGCGCGCCGAGCACGGCCTGCAGCATCTCTTCCGCCCGCTCGACCCTGATGACATCAACCCCCTTGGGATCGGGCAGCGTGACGGGGCCGGAGACGAGCGTCACGTCGGCGCCGAGCCGGGCGAGGGCGGCCGCGATGGCGTGGCCCTGCCGGCCGGAGGAACGGTTGGCGATGTAGCGCACCGGGTCGATCGGCTCATGCGTCGGGCCGGAGGTGACGATGGCGGTGCGGCCGGCAAGCGGTTTCGCCCCGCCGTCCAGAAGGCCTTCCACGGCGGCGACGATCTCCAGCGGCTCGGCCATGCGTCCAAGGCCGGCCTCGCCGCCTTCCGCCATCTCGCCGGCATTGGGGCCGACGAAGGAAAGCCCGTCCTTGCGCAGTGTCTCGACATTGCGGCGCGTCGCCGGATGCGCCCACATCTTCGGGTTCATGGCGGGGGCGACCAGCACCGGCCGGTCGGTGGCGAGCAGCACGGTGGAGGCAAGGTCGTCGGCATGGCCGTTTGCCATCTTGGCCATCAGGTCGGCCGTGGCGGGGGCGACGACGATGAGGTCGCAGTCGCGCGCCAGCCGGATATGGCCGACATCCTGCTCGTCCTCGCGGGAGAAGAGGTCCGTATAGACATGCCCCGCCGAAAGCGCGCCGACGGCAAGCGGCGTCACGAATTCCCGCGCGCCCGCCGTCATGACGGGCCGCACCTCCGCGCCGCGCTCGCGCAGGCGGCGGATGAGGTCGAGGCTCTTGTAGGCGGCGATGCCGCCGGAGATGACGAGAAGGATGCGTTTTCCTGCAAGCGGCATGGCGGGTCCCGGGCTCATGAGGCGCACGACCGGCCGAGGGAAGGGCGGTCATCCCGTCCTACCCCGTTGCCACGGCATTTCCAAGCCTTGTCGGGCGGCGGGCTGCCTAGCGGCAGACCTTCACCTTCTTGATGATGACGTTGCCATAGTAGTCGTGCTTCTTGATTTTCTTGAAGAAACACTTCGGCTTGTGGCCGTAGTAGTGGGTGGCGAGTTCGACAAGGCTCGTCTGCCGCAGCGATGTGGCGTCCGGCATGACGCCGGCGAAGGACGGTGCGACGAAGGATAAGGCTGCGATGGCGGAAACAAGCATGATCGTGCGCATGGACGGTCCCCTCTGGCCCTTGGTTGTGCGGTCTGCCCGGCGATCCCTCGGTCGATCCGGCATCGCTAAAGTAGCACGGTCCCGTCCAGGCGGGAACGGGCGGGACGGGGCAAGATGGGGCGGATTTGCGTTCAGGCGCCCTCGTCGGGAATGTTCAGGACATGGCCGCAGGCCTTGCAGTGCACGGCGTCGGCCTCGTGACGGGACAGGCCGCATTGCGGGCAGGGGAACGTCACCTTGTAGGGCCGGATGATCGCCTGCGCGAGCCGCACGAAAAGCGAGATGCCGATGATCATGGTGACGATGGCGGTGAGCTTGCCGAGCGTGCCGGGCAGGACGATATCGCCGAAGCCCGTCGTGGTGACGGTCGCGACGGAGAAATAGAGCGCGTCGACGAAGCCGGCAAAGCCCTCCGCGCCGTAGAAGAAATTGCTGTAGACGAAGCCGGTGACGAGGAAGAGGAAGACGAGGAAATTCACGCAGGCCTGGATGATGTCTTCCTTGTCGCCATGGCCGGTCCGCCGCAGCATCAGCGTTACCAGCTTGCTCTGGCTGATCGCCCAGATGCGCAGGACGCGCAGGAAGGCGAAGTTGTGCAGCTGGTTGGGAAAGAGCAGCGTGCCGAGGATGACGACGTCCACCCAGGTCATCGGCCGCATCGCCCAGTAGCGCAGGTTCGGCGCGATCAGCGCCCGCGCGCCGAGCTCGAAGGCGATGACGGCCGCGATGAGATAGTCGACGATGACATAGGCCGAGCCGGTGCGCAGGTAAGGCCCGGCGACGAAGAAGGCGAGCACCGCGACATCGACCAGCAGCATGCCGACCTGGAAGCGGATCGCCTCCCGGTCGCGTCCGAAATAGAGCCCGCGCAGCTGCCGGCGCGCCCGTTCGAGGAAGGGTTGCGGTTCGGCGATGCTGATCGGTTCTTCGCTCATGACGGGGAGACTAGCGCCGGGCCGGCGCCGGTCAAGCGGCGCGGGATCAGTGGAGCTTCCAGGCGATATAGACGAGCGTCGCCGCGATGACCCAGAGCGCGAGGCGGCCGGACCGGCTGTGGCGCGCCTCGGACCGGCCGATCGCCTCGGCGGTTTCCGCGTCGAAGCGCAGGCCGCGTTCCGCCATGGCGGTCAGGTCCTGCGAGAATTTTTCGGCCTTGGCCGCGATCTCCGGTGCCGCTTCCGCCAACCGGAGGGCGGCATGCGCGCCGTCGCGCAGGTCCGTCAGCAGCCGCTTGGGGCCGAGATTGTCGCGGATCCAGTCGCCGACGACCCCCTCGGAGGCCTTCCACATGTTGAAGCGCGGGTTCAGCGTGCGCGACACGCCCTCCACCACCACCATGGTCTTCTGCAGCATGACGAGTTCGGTGCGGGTCTCCATGTCGAAGAGTTCCGTCACCTCGAAAAGCAGGGTCAGCAGCTTGGCCATGGAGATCGTCTCGGCCGGCTGGCCGTGGATCGGCTCGCCGATGGCCCGGATCGCCTGGGCGAAGCTTGCCGTGTCGTGATGCGAGGGCACGTAGCCCGCCTCGAAATGCACATCGGCGACGCGCTGGTAGTCGCGCGTGATGAAGCCGTAGAGGATTTCGGCGAGGAAGCGGCGTTCCTTCTTGCCGAGCCGCCCGACGATGCCCATGTCGACCGCGACGATCACGCCCTGCGGATCGACGAAGAGATTGCCCTGGTGCATGTCGGCATGGAAGAAGCCGTCACGCAGCGTGTGGCGCAGGAAGGACTGGATCAGCGTGTCGGCGAGCCGGTCGAGATCGTGGCCGGCGGCGCGAAGCCCCTCGACGTCGGACATCTTGATGCCGTCGATCCATTCCATGGTGACGACGTCGCGCCCCGTGCGCTCCCAGTCGACCGTCGGCACGCGGAAGCCGGGATCGTCCCCGGTGTTCTCGCCGAGTTCGGACAGCGCGGCCGCTTCCAGCCGGAGGTCCATCTCGACCTTTGTCGTCTGCTCCAGCGTGCGCGTCACCTCCACCGGCTTCAGCCGGCGGGTGTTGGGCAGGATCTTCTCCTGCAGCCGCGAGGCGGCGTACATGGCTTCGAGATCGTGCGCGAAACGCTGGCGCACGCCGGGGCGGATGACCTTCACGGCAACCTGTCGCTCGCCATTGGCGTCGCGCACCGTGGCGGGATGGACCTGAGCGATGGAGGCGGCGGCGATGGGGTCGCCGAAGCTGGTATAGAGATCGGCGAGCGGCCGGCCGAGCGAGCCTTCGACCGTGGCGACGGCCGCCTCGCGCGGGAAGGTCGCCATGCGGTCCTGCAGGGCCGAAAGTTCGACGGCGATCTCCGCGCCCACCACGTCGGGGCGGGTCGCCAGGAACTGACCCATCTTCACATAGGAGGGGCCGAGGCGCTCGATGGCGCGGGCGAGATTGTCGCCGCGCCCCTTATGGGCGGACCGGCGGCGCGCGAAGAGGCCGGCGAAAGCCTGCGCCGTGCGGGCGAGCGGCGGCATGCCTTCGGCCGGCAGGGCCGAGACGACGCCCTCGCGCACGAGAACCCAGCCCACCCGGGCAAGGCGGAAATAGGCGCCGACAACGCTCATGCGGAAAGGCTGCGCAGGACGGAGAAAAGGGTCATGCTCAGAGCTTCCAGCCGGAGTGCAGCGCCGCGATGCCGCCGGTATAGTTGGTGTAGCTCACGCGCGAAAAACCGGCCGTGCGGATCATCGCGGCAAAATCCTCCTGGTTGGGGAACTTGCGGATGGATTCCACGAGATACTGATAGGGCTCGGCATCGCCGGTGATCATCTTGCCGAATTGCGGGATCGCCTTGAACGACCAGGTGTCATAGACTTTGTCGAGCAGTGGCATCTCCACCTCGGAGAATTCCAGCACGAGCAGCCGTCCACCGCGCTTCAGCACGCGATAGGCTTCCGACAGCGCCACGTCGATGCGCGGCACATTGCGGATGCCGAAGGCGATCGTATAGGCATCGAAGCTGCCGGACTCGAAGGGCAGGTCCTCGGCATTGGCCTCGACGAAGTCGAGATTGGCCGAAAGCCCCTTCTTCGCCGCGCGGTCCGCACCCACGCCGAGCATCGAGCCGTTGATGTCGAGCACGGTGGCGTGCGCCAGGCGGCCGGAGGCTTCCACGATGCGGAAGGCGATGTCGCCCGTGCCGCCGGCGACGTCCAGAACCCTGTAGGCCGCGTCCTTGCGCGGGTTGAGGCTCGCGATCATCGCGTCCTTCCAGGCCCGGTGCAGGCCCGCGGACATGACGTCGTTCATGATGTCGTAGCGCTTGGCGACCTTGTGGAACACGTCGTTGACGAGCGCCTGCTTCTCGCCTTCGCGCACCTCGCGGAAGCCGTAGGACGTTTCCATGCCGCCGTCTGCGGATGTGCGCTGTTCGGTCATCGTCGTCTCCATGGCGGTCTGTCGCAGGCACGTTACCGCAAAGACCATAGCGAATTGCCGCAGGCCACGCTATCTGAACACCACGCCCGCCGCTTCGCCGGGTATATAGGACATAGATTGCCGAGAGGGAAATGCCGCGCCGCGGCAAATGCGCCCAAGGTTAAGACGAGGAGCGGACAATGCCGGAATTGCCGGAAGTGGAAACGGTCAGGCGCGGCCTTGCGCCCGTCATGGAGGGATCGCGCATCCGCCGGGCGGAGTTGCGGCGCCCGGATCTGCGCTTTCCCTTCCCCCCGGCCTTTTCGCAGATGCTGGAAGGCCGCCGCGTCGTCTCGCTCGGCCGGCGCGCCAAGTATCTGCTGATCGACCTGGAGGGCGGCGACGTGGTCATCGCCCATCTCGGCATGTCCGGCTCCTTCCGGGTGGAAGGAGTGGAGACGGAAACGCCCGGCGACTTCCACATCCCGCGCAGCAAGGATGCAAGGCACGACCACGTGGTCTTCCATCTGGAAACGGCCGAGGGCGAGCGCCGCGTCGTCTACAACGATCCGCGCCGTTTCGGCTTCATGGACATCGCACGCCGCGAAGATCTCGCCGGCCACGCCTTCTTCCGCGATCTCGGCACGGAGCCGACCGGCAATGCGCTCGATGCCGACTATATCGCCGAAAAGTTCCGCGGCCGGCGCACGCCGCTGAAGGCCGCGCTGCTCGACCAGAAGAACATCGCGGGCCTCGGCAACATCTATGTCTGCGAGGCCCTGTGGCGCGCGCATCTGTCGCCGGAGCGGCTGGCCGGCACGCTGGTGACGGCTGCCGGCAAGCCGAAGAAGGAGCTGGTCGTCCTCACCGAGGCGATCCGGCAGGTGATCGCCGATGCCATCGAGGCGGGCGGCTCGACGCTGCGCGACCATATCCGCGCCGATGGCTCGCTCGGCTATTTCCAGCATTCCTTCTCGGTCTACGACCGCGAGGGGGAACCTTGCCGCACGCCCGGCTGCACGGGCACGATCGGCCGCATCGTGCAGAGCGGTCGGTCGACCTTCCATTGCGCCGTCTGCCAGAAATAGAATTGCCGAAACCAAGAGGAGAAAGACATGGCCCATGAAACCCTGCTGGTGGAGACGCGCGGGCGCGTCGGCCTCATCACGCTCAACCGGCCGCAGGCGCTGAATGCGCTGAACCGCCAGCTGCTCGACGAGTTGAAGGGCGTGCTCGCCGGGTTCGAGGCGGATGCCGGCATCGGCGCCATCGTCATCACCGGTTCGGAGAAGGCCTTCGCCGCCGGCGCCGACATCAAGGAGATGCAGCCCTACGGCTTCGCCGACGCCATGGTCGAGGACCTTGCCGCCGGCTGGGACGACGTCGCGGCCTGTCGCAAGCCGATGATCGCCGCCGTCAGCGGTTTCGCGCTCGGCGGCGGCTGCGAACTGGCCATGATGTGCGATTTCATCATCGCCTCGGAGACCGCCAGGTTCGGCCAGCCGGAGATCACCCTCGGCATCATTCCCGGCATGGGCGGCACGCAGCGCCTGACGCGCGCGCTCGGCAAGGCCAAGGCCATGGACCTCATTCTTACCGGCCGCATGATGGACGCCGCCGAGGCGGAGCGCTCCGGCCTCGTTGCCCGCATCGTCGCCCCGGAAAAGCTCCTGGACGAGGCGCTGGCGGCGGCGGAAAAGATCGCCGGCTTCTCCCTGCCCTCCACCATGATGGCGAAGGAGGCGGTCAGCCGCGCCCATGAGACCGTGTTGTCGGAAGGCATGCGCGCCGAGCGCCGGCTGTTCCATGCGCTCTTCGCCACGGAAGACCAGAAGGAGGGCATGGCGGCCTTCATCGAGAAGCGCAAGCCGGCTTTTCGCAACCGTTGATTCCGTCGGGCGGCGTTTCTTGCAGAATCCGCGTTGACGCCACCGTGGTTTCCAGCTATACGCCGCCCACAGTTTGGAAAGCCGAACTCCAGGGTTTTCCGATATTGCTCCCGAATTGCTTTGATGACAGGTCGCAGTGACCCGGCACGGCGAGGGTGGAGTTTGTGTCAGATTTCTGAAGAGAGACATAGATGGCAAATACAACCTCGGCAAAGAAGGCGACCCGCAAGATCGCCGCGCGCACCGCAGTCAACAAGTCGCGCCGCTCGCGCGTCCGCAACTTCATCCGCAAGGTCGAAGAAGCCATCGCCTCCGGCGACCAGGCTGTCGCCGCAGCCGCTCTGAAGGCTGCCCAGCCGGAACTGATGCGCGCCGCCACCAAGGGCGTCCTTCATGCCAACACGGCATCCCGCAAGGTCTCGCGTCTGGCGAACCGCGTGAAGACGATGTCGGCCTGATAGCCCATCGAGCTATGCAATATTAGAAAAAGCCCGGCGCTTGCGCCGGGCTTTTTCTTTGCTTTTTCGGCCCCGCTATGGTTAACGCGCAAGGCTCGATCGTGTCAAAAGCGTGACGGGGAAAATCCTTTAAATTCAGTTATTTGCGGGAGGTTGTCCCCCGTGCTCGCCCCTTTCGTTGCGGGAGTTTGACAGCAATTTGAGTCAAGCGAATTTTTATTTTTTTCGTTTTCCGGGCCGTCCGAAACCCACCCGAAAACAAAGCCATTGATTCCTAACGGATTCTCGTTGGAGGGCCTGAGTCCGAGTCAAAAACGGCCTTCCGAGTCAACGCCCGCCCCTTAATTTTGCGTAAAATTCGTGATTGATCTTGGTACCTGATCCTGCCTAAATGCTTTCCACAGGGGGCGCGGACACAGCCTTAAAAATGATCGCCGACAAGACTGTCTCACAAGGCAGCGGAGATTGTTTGTCCCCTGTAACGGAGCGGCTCCGCTTCGTAAAATCATCAAACAGGCAAAGCTTGCCCCAGGTGCCCCTGGCACTCTGGCAAAGGCTTTTTGCGACCTTCGGTTGCGCCGGTTCCAGGCCGCGAGGACGGCCGGATGATGAGGGGAATGCCCGCCGGACGTTCGACGAGGGAGCGAACGGCGCGGCCACAAAGGGAACCAGGAGATCGGGCATGATGCCGGATCGCAATGGCTCCCATTGTGTTTGGGAACAGGGATTGCGCCGGAGGTAGGGGGCCGGAGCAATCGGGACACCGGATCCCGGACGGGCTATGGCTCGGCTCCGCTGGGTGACGGCAAACATGAAAGGCGCCGGCAGGAATGCCGACGCGGCGAAGAAGCATGAAAGGCGGCAAGATGCAGATGAATACGGCCAGAACGGCTGGTGCATTCGCAAACGGGGAAAATGCACGACAGGCGCTCCCGCAAGAAGGGGTGCAGGCAGCGGCGGGAGTTCCAACCGATATGAAGCAGGACGCGCTTTTCGACCGTGTCAGTGCGCGACTGAAAGCGCAGGTCGGTCCGGACGTCTTCGCAAGCTGGTTTGGACGCCTGAAGATCCATTCGGTCTCCAAGAGCGTCGTGCGCCTTTCGGTGCCCACGACCTTCCTGAAGTCGTGGATCAACAATCGCTACCTCGACCTCATCACCAATCTCTTCCAGCAGGAAGACTCGGAAATCCTCAAGGTGGAAATCCTGGTGCGCACCGCGACCCGCGGCGCCCGCATCGGTGTCGCCGAGGAAACCGCGGCCGTCGAACCTGCTCCCCAGGCTCAGCCGCGCCGTACGGCCGGTGGCCCGCAGCCGGTGGCCAGCGCCGTGGCTTCGGTCGCAGCCGCTGCCCAGCCGCGCGTCCAGCCGTCCAGCCCGCTCTTCGGCTCGCCGCTCGACCAGCGCTACACGTTCGACGCCTTCGTCGAAGGCACCTCGAACCGTGTCGCCCTTGCCGCCGCCCGCACGATTGCGGAAGCCGGTGCCGGCGCCGTGCGCTTCAACCCGCTGTTCATCCATTCCAGCGTCGGCCTCGGCAAGACGCATCTTCTCCAGGCGATCGCGCTCGGGGCCCTCTCCAGCGCCCGCAATCCGCGCGTCGTCTACCTGACGGCCGAATACTTCATGTGGCGTTTCGCGACCGCGATCCGCGACAACGACGCGCTCTCCCTCAAGGAGACGCTGCGCAACATCGACCTGCTGATCATCGACGACATGCAGTTCCTGCAGGGCAACTCGATCCAGAACGAGTTCTGCCACCTGCTGAACATGCTGCTCGATTCCGCCAAGCAGGTCGTCGTCGCCGCCGACCGCGCGCCGTGGGAACTGGAATCGCTCGATCCGCGCGTGCGCTCGCGCCTTCAGGGTGGCGTCGCCATCGAGATGGAAGCGCCGGACTATGAAATGCGCCTCGAAATCCTCAAGCGCCGCCTCGCCGCCGCGCAGCAGGAGGACCAGTCGCTCGATATCCCGGTCGACATTCTCAGCCACGTCGCCCGCAACATCACGGCCAGCGGCCGCGAGCTGGAAGGCGCCTTCAACCAGTTGCTCTTCCGTCGCTCCTTCGAGCCGAACCTGACGATCGAGCGTGTCGATGAACTGCTCGGTCATCTCGTCGCCGCCGGCGAACCGCGCCGTGTCCGCATCGAGGACATCCAGCGCGTCGTTGCCAAGCATTACAACGTCTCGCGCCAGGAACTGGTCTCGAACCGCCGCACGCGCGTCATCGTCAAGCCGCGCCAGATCGCCATGTATCTGTCGAAGACGCTGACGCCGCGCTCCTTCCCGGAGATCGGCCGCCGCTTCGGTGGGCGCGACCACACGACCGTGCTGCATGCCGTGCGCAAGATCGAGGAACTGATCTCCGGCGACACCAAGCTCAGCCACGAGATCGAGCTTTTGAAGCGCCTGATCAACGAATAGGCCCTCGCGCCTTTCATCGTACCGAACGCCGTGCGTGCCAGGGGCTGCACGGCGTTCCGCTTTCCGCAGGGCCGGCATGCGACTTCTCGTCACCTATCTGGAACGGTTCGAGCCTCCGGCGGAGCACGCCGCGCTGGCAATGCCGCCCGGCGCTCTCGCGCTCGAGGCCGAACGTCTCACCGTCGAAGCCTATCTGACGCTCTACCGGGAGATCGGCGGGCCATACAGCTGGGACCAGCGCCTGCGCTTGCCGCACGAGACGCTGGCGGCGTTTCTCGCCGCTGAGACGACGCGCACCTTCGTGCTGCGGGAAGAGGGAAGGCCGGTCGGCCTTTGCGAATTCGACCGTTTCCGGGGCGAGGATGTGGAACTCACGCATTTCGGCCTGGTCCCGGCGGTCTATGGTCGGCGGCTTGGCCCCTTCCTGCTGGATGCGGGGCTGCGCGCTGCCTGGGGGCCCGCCACGCGCCGCATCTGGCTCCACACGGATACGAACGATCATCCCAAGGCCATGGCGACCTACGGGCGTGCCGGCTTCAAGCCCTATATGCAGAGAATGGAAGAGTTTCCGGACTGATCCGGCCGCTCAACTGCCGCGCACCGCGCGGGCTTCCTCCGTCAACCATGCCCGCAGCGCCGCGACGGCCGGCCGATCGAGCGCGCCGGGCGGATAGACGATGTAATAGGCAAGCCCCGTCGAGACGCCGCGCGGGAAGGGGGCAACGAGCCGCCGCTCCCGGATTTCCCGCGCCACCATCGACAGCCGCACCAGCGCCACGCCGTCGCCGGCCTTGGCCGCCTCGATGGCGCCGTTGCTGTCGGTGAAGACGGGGCCGCGCAGCGCATCGATGCCGGTCGCGCCCATCGCCTCCAGCCACAGCCGCCAGTCCTGCCGGTGCACGTCGTGGATCAGCACATGGTGGGCGAGATCGCCGGGCGCGTCGAGCGGTGTGCTCTCGCGCAATGCGGGGGCGATGACGGGCACGAGATCGTCGTCGAGCAGCCGTTCGCTGACCAGCCCCTCATAGCGGCCGAAACCATGGCGGATGGCGATGTCGACGCCATCGCGGGCAAAATCAACCAGACGGTTCGACGCGCCGATGCGGATGTCGGCGCCCGGCACGCGCTCCTCGAAATTCGGCAGCCGCGGCACAAGCCACTGCGCGGCGAAGGTCGGCGTGCAACTGATCGAGAGCGTCGCCGGCGACCGGGCGCGCAGCAGAAGTTCGTCCGTCGCCTCGCGCATCATCCGGAAGGCCGAACGCATCGCCTTGAAATAGCCTTCACCCTCCTCCGTCAGCGAAAGCTGCCGCGGCCGGCGCAGGAAGAGCTGCACCCCCAGCGACTGCTCCAGTTCGCGGATCTGCAGGCTGACCGCGCCGGGCGTCACGCTAAGCTCGCCGGCGGCGAGGGTGACGCTCAGATGCCGTGCCGCCGCCTCGAAGGCGCGCAGGCCGGACAGGGAAGGAAGGCGCCCGTTCATGATTTAGTTTTCCTCGCTTGTTGGGCGAAATATGATCGTTTGTAACCGCTGGAAATTACCGGAATTATGGCATGAACGCTACGGAATGGCACGTGGCATCATCATTCGGTTTAGAAAATTTCCGGAAGGAACGCATCATGTCCACCCGTCCCATGACCTCCGTCGAATGGGGTCTCCTCCTCGTGCTCTCGCTCCTGTGGGGCGGTTCATTCCTGTTCAACGGCATCCTGGTGCGCGAGTTGCCGCCCTTCACCATCGTCACCGCCCGGGTGGGGCTGGCCGCCATCGCGCTCTGGGTGATCGTGCGCCTGTCGGGCCATGCCGTGCCGCGCAGCCGCGACGCCTGGCTCGCCTTCTTCGGCATGGGCGTCATGAACAACATCATTCCCTTCTCGCTGATCGTCTGGGGCCAGACGCATATTGCGAGCGGCCTCGCCTCCATCCTCAATGCCACCACGCCACTCTTCGCGGTCATCGTCGCCCATGTGCTGACGCAGGACGAAAAGATGACCGGCAGCCGGCTTGCCGGCGTGCTGGTCGGCTTCCTCGGCGTCGCCCTGATGATCGGCCCGTCGGTCCTTTCGGATCTCGGCACCGATGTGCTGGCGCAGCTCGCCGTGCTGGGCGCCGCCTTCTCCTATTCGCTCGCCGGCATCTTCGGCCGCCGCTTCCGCAGGATGGGCCTGCCGCCGCTGCTGCCGGCCGCGGGGCAGGTGACGGCCTCCGCATTGCTGATGCTGCCGGTGGCGCTTGTCGTCGACCGCCCCTGGACACTGGCCATGCCCTCGGCCGAGGCCTGGGCAGCGCTCCTCGGCCTTGCCCTTCTCGCGACGGCGCTCGCCTATGTCATCTTCTTCCGCATTCTGGCGACGGCGGGTGCGACGAACCTGATGCTCGTGACCTTCCTCATCCCCGTCAGCGCCATCCTGCTCGGCGCGCTGGTTCTGGGCGAGGTGCTGGCGCCCAAGCATTTTGCCGGCATGGCCCTGATCGCCCTCGGGCTGGCGGCCATTGACGGGCGTGTGCTGAGGATGTTTTCGGACAAGCGCCGGGCCGTGGATGCCTAGAGTTTGTCAGGGAGAAGTGGGAACCGGTTTTCCCGAAAAGACAAACGAAAACAAAAGGATTTAGAGCATTTCCAGCCGAAGCGGGATCGCTTCGGCGTCGGAGAATGCGGTAAAAACAAAAAGCTAGAGCATTTCCGGCGAACCGGATTTCACCGCAAATGCTCTAGCCGGATCCGCCGTAGAAATGCCGGGCGCTCCCGCGTCCGGCAGGCTGAGCCCGGGGAGCCGGGACGTTCTCGCGATTGAAGGCAATGTCCTAGCAGGCAAGGTCCGCGACGACGGCGTCGAGGATCAGCATGCCGGCCGGCGTGCAGCGCAGGCGCGAATTGCCGAGCCGTTCGATGAAGCCGTGTTCGATGAGGAAACGTTCGCGATCCGGGTCCGGGTCGCGGCCGGACAGCATCTGCCAGCGGGCAAGGTCCACGCCCTCCTTGAGGCGAAGCCCCATCAACAGCAGCTCGTCCGCCTGCGCCTCACGCTCCAGGATTTCCTGGTCGATCATGCCGTGGCCCTCTGCCTCGACGAGCTCCAGCCAGCCTTCCGGCTTGCGCTCCGTGGCGGTCGCGAGCTTCACGCCGCCCGTCGTCAGGCGGCCATGGGCGCCGGGGCCGATGCCGACATAGTCGCCATAGCGCCAATAGGTGAGGTTGTGGCGGCTTTCCGAACCGGGACGGGCATGGTTGGAGACCTCGTAGGCCGGCATGCCTTCCCGCTCGGTGATCTCCTGCGTCACCTCGTAGAGCACGGCGGACTGCTCGCCGTCGGGCACGATCAGCTTGCCGGCCTTGTGCAGGCCATAGAAGGGCGTGCCCTCCTCGATGGTGAGCTGGTACAGCGAAAGATGGTCGACCGCGTAGGACACGGCCTCCTTCAGTTCGCGGTCCCAGTCCTCCACCGTCTGGTTCGGACGGGCATAGATGAGGTCGAAGGACATGCGCGGGAAGATGTCGCGCGCCAGGCGGATCGCTTTCAGCGCATCGGCGACGTCATGCAATCGGCCGAGGAATTTGAGGTCGCGGTCGTTCAGCGCCTGCACGCCGAGCGAGACGCGGTTGACGCCGGCGGCGCGGTAGCCGCGGAAGCGCTCCGCCTCCACGCTGGAGGGGTTCGCCTCCATGGTGATCTCGATGCCGTCGGGCACATGCCAGTGACGGGCAATGCCATTGAGAATGGCGTCCACCGTCTCCGGCGCCATCAGCGAGGGCGTGCCGCCGCCCATGAAGATGCTGGTGACGCTGCGCGAGCCGGTCAGCCGGCGCATCGTCGCCATTTCCTTCAGGAAGGCCTGCACGAAGCGCGGCTGGTCGACCGGCTGGTGGCGCACATGGCTGTTGAAGTCGCAATAGGGGCATTTGGCGGCACAGAACGGCCAGTGCACATAGATGCCGAAGCCGGGATCGGAAAGGTCCGAACCCATGCTCGGCCGGATATCGAAGGGCACCGCCGTCATCGCGCCTCAGGCCTTCAGGCAGGTTTCGACGAAGATCTTGAAGGCGCGGGCGCGGTGCGACAACGCCGTCGCGTCGCCCGGCTTCCAGCCATGCTTTTCTTCCGCGCTCATCTCGCCGAAGGTCGTCTCGTAGCCCTCCGGCTGGAAGACGGGATCGTAGCCGAACCCCTTGTCGCCGCGCGGCGGCCAGACGACGTGGCCTTCCACCTCGCCGCGGAAGAGTTCGGTATGGCCGTCCGGCCAGGCGAGGCAGAGCACGGAGACGAAGCGCGCGGTCCGGTCCTTCGCGGCTGTCGCGCCCTTGTCGGCCAGCGCCGTCTCGACCTTCTCCATGGCCATCGCGAAGTCGCGCGTGCCGTCTTCCTTTTCCGCCCAGTTGGCGGTGTAGACGCCCGGCGCGCCGTCGAGCGCGTCGATCACGAGGCCGGAATCGTCCGAGAGGGCCGGCAGGCCCGAGGCTTTCGCCGAGGCGAGCGCCTTGATCGCGGCGTTTTCCTCGAAGGTCGTGCCCGTCTCGTCCGGTTCCGCGAATTTCAGTTCGGCGGCGGACCTGGCGGAAAAGCCGAAGGGGCCGATCAGGTCCTCGATCTCGCGGATCTTTCCGGCATTGTGGCTGGCGACGACGATCGTCTTGGTATCGAGCTTGCGCATAAGGGTCCTAAGCGATGTTCCAGAGGCCGGGCTCGGCACATTCGAGACTGTTGCCGGCGGGGTCGCGGAAATAGATGGAGCGGGCGCCGTTCGGCCAGCGAAAATCCGCTTCGATGGCGATGCCGGCTTCTTCCAGCTTTTTTACCCAGAAATCAAGCGCGGGGCCGGGAACGCGGAAACAGGCATGGCCGGGGCCGTTGGCGCCATGCACCGGTACGGGAAAGGCCTGTGGCGGTGGCGGAACGGCGGTCTCCGTCGCATTGAAGATCAGGAGAACGCCGGCGCCGCAGCGAAAGAAGACGTGGCGGTTGCCCTGCCGCGTGATCCTCTCAAGGCCGAGGATGCCGCCATAGAAGGCTTCCGCCGCGTCGAGGTCGTCCGCATAGAGCGCGGTTTCGAGAATGCCTTCGATCGCGGCGGTCATGGTTCTGCCCTTCTCAGGCGATCGCCTGCTTCTGCAGGGCGACGAGGTCGGCGATGCCGGCGCGGGCGAGCGCCATCAGGCTGGAGAACTCCTCCTCCGTGAACGGCTTGCCTTCCGCGGTGCCCTGGATTTCGACGATGCCGCCCGAACCGGTCATGACGAAGTTGGCATCGGTCTCGGCGGCTGAGTCTTCGAGATAGTCGAGGTCGATCACCGACTGGGCGGCGAAGATGCCGCAGGAGATCGCGGCGACATGGTCCTTCAGGACTTTCTCGACCTTGATCATGTTGCGCGCTTCCATCCACTTCAGGCAGTCGTGGAGGGCGATCCACGCGCCGGTGATGGAGGCGGTGCGGGTGCCGCCATCGGCCTGGATGACGTCGCAATCGACGGTGATCTGGCGTTCGCCCAGGGCTTCGAGGTCGACGATGGCGCGCAGCGAACGGCCGATGAGGCGCTGAATCTCCTGCGTGCGGCCGCCCTGCTTGCCGGCGGCGGCTTCACGCTTCATGCGGTCGCCGGTGGCGCGCGGCAGCATGCCGTATTCGGCCGTCACCCAGCCCTTGCCGCTGTTGCGCAGCCACGGCGGGGTCTTGTCCTCGAGGCTCGCCGTCACCAGCACATGTGTGTCGCCGAACTTGACGAGACAGGAGCCTTCGGCATGCTTGGAAACGTTGCGCTCGAAGGAAACCTTGCGCATCTGATCGGTTTTTCTGCCGGACGGCCGCATTGCGAACTCCTGTCTGAGATATGTGTGTGGCTGCTTTAGACCACTTCGCCGGGCGAGGGAATGGCGCAGGCCGGACGGCCGGGAAAATCCGTTTTGCGCTCGGCGGTGAAATCACTATATTCCCTGGAAATAATAGGGTTGCAGCGGAAAGATGGTTTTCAAGAAGTCTCCGGGTCCTGAAAGTCAGGCCGCGCTCGACGAGCGTTCGGGCGAAATCTTCCGCCGCATCGTGGAAAGCTATCTGGAAAGCGGCGAGCCGCTCGGCTCGCGCAACCTGTCGCGCATCCTTCCCATGTCGCTCTCGCCGGCTTCCGTGCGCAACGTGATGAGCGATCTGGAAGAACTCGGCCTCATCTATTCGCCCCATATCAGCGCCGGCCGCCTGCCGACGCAGCTTGGCCTGCGCTTCTTCGTCGATGCCTTCATGCAGGTCGGCAATATCTCCGCCGAAGACCGCGCCTCCATCGAGCGTCATGTGCGCCCGCATGGCCAGAAGCATACGGCGGTGGAGACCATGATGAACGAGGCGAGCCAGGCGCTGTCGGGCATGTCGCGCGGCGCGGGGCTCGTCATCACCACCAAGAACGACGCCGTTCTGAAGCATGTCGAGTTCATCCGGCTGGAGCCGACCAAGGCGCTGGTCGTGCTGGTCGGCGATCACGACCAGGTGGAAAACCGCATCATCGAATTGCCGGCCGGCGTCACCGGCTCGCAGCTCACCGAAGCGGCCAACTTCCTCAACGCGCATCTTGCCGGCAACACGCTGCTGGAAGCGCGCTCGCAGCTCGAGCGCCTGCGCGGCGAGATCAGCAGCGAGCTCGACAAACTGTCGCAGGACCTCGTCGAGCGCGGCCTTGCCGTCTGGTCCGGCGGTTTCGAGGAGGCAAAGCCGACACGGCTCATCGTGCGCGGCCGGGCAAACCTTCTCGAAGGTCTTGCGGGTGCCGACGATATCGACCGTCTGCGTATGCTCTTCGACGACCTGGAGCGCAAGGACAGCCTGATCGAACTCCTCAATCTCGCCGAGACGGGGCCGGGCGTGCGCATCTTCATCGGCTCGGAGAACAAGCTCTTCTCGCTCTCGGGTTCCTCGCTCATCGTCGCGCCCTACCGCGACAGCGACGACAAGATCGTCGGCGCCGTCGGCGTCATCGGGCCGACGCGGCTCAACTATTCCCGTATCGTGCCCATGGTGGATTATACGGCCCAGCTTATGTCGCGGCTTTCGCGCTAAAGCATGGTTGCGCAAGCGCGTGTGGCGTCGGCATGCCATTCATTGCGCCGTCAATCCGCCCTCGGCCCTTGATTTTTCAGGCCCAAAGCTCGATATCGGGCGCAACCCCTTAGAAATGCAATTCGGAGACCGTCATGACCGACGAGAACAAGAAACACGGACCTGACGAAGCGGTGGAAAACAACGTTGCCGCTGAAGCTGATGGTACGGTCGAGGCCGCAATCCCTGCCGAGCCCGATCCCGTCGACGCGCTGCGTGCTGAAAACGCCGATCTTCGCGACCGGTACCTGCGCCTCGCCGCCGAGATGGACAACCTGCGCCGCCGCACCGAGCGCGACGTGAAGGATGCCAAGTCCTATTCCGTCGCCGGCTTTGCGCGCGACATGCTGGCCGTGTCCGACAACCTGCGCCGTGCGCTGGATGCCATTCCGGCCGAAGCCAAGGAGACCGGCGATGCCGGCCTCACCGCGCTGGCCGAAGGCGTCGAGATGACCGAGCGCTCGATGCTTGCCGCGCTCGAGCGCCATGGCGTGCGCAAGATCGAGCCGATGGGCGAGAAGTTCGACCCGAACTTCCACCAGGCCATGTTCGAGGTGCCGAACGCCGAGATCGCCAACAACACGGTCGTTCAGGTCGTGCAGGCCGGCTTCGTCATCGGCGAGCGCGTGCTGCGTCCGGCCATGGTCGGCGTATCCAAGGGCGGCCCGAAGGCGTCCGCAGGCGAGACCAGCACCGCACAGGCCTGACCGGCCCGACAAGCCCATTCCCGCGCCCGTATCCGCAAGGATGCGGGCGTTTGATTGTCTGCAAACGTCTCCCGCCCGCCGCCATCTGCGGCTTCACCTCGGCGCGACGGGAGAAGCTCGCGCCTCGGCGTTCGTCTTGCCCGGCATTGCCTCTTGCGGCATTCTCCCGGCAACCCCACTGGCCGACCGTGTCGGCATTTCCCGTCCGAAAGGATTATCCTTGCCCGAAACCGTGTGGATCATTGCGCTCGGCGCAATCGTCGCGGGCTTCGTTCAGGGTCTCTCCGGCTTCGCCTTCGGGCTGGTTGCCATGTCCTTCTGGGCCTGGACGGTGGAGTCGCAACTGGCTGCGGTGCTGGTGGTCTTCGGGGCGCTGACGGGACAGGTGGTCGGGGCCTTTTCCGTCCGGCGCGGTTTCAGCCTGCCGCTGCTCCTGCCGTTCCTTCTTGGCGGCCTTGCCGGCATTCCCATCGGCACGGCGATCCTGCCCTTGCTGGACGCGCGGCTCTTCAAGATCCTGCTCGGCCTGCTGCTGGTCGTCTGGTGCCCCATCATGCTGTTTTCCCGGGCGCTGCCGCCCGTGCGCTTCGGCGGCCGGCTTGCCGATGGCGCGGCCGGGCTCATCGGCGGCGTCATGGCGGGCCTCGGCGGCTTTTCCGGTCCCGTGCCGACGCTCTGGTGCACCCTCAGGCAGATGGACAAGGACAGCCAGCGCACCGTCATCCAGAACTTCAACCTGGCGACGCTCGCCGTCACCATGGCGACCTATTGCGCCACGGGCGTGGTCACGGCGCAAATGGTGCCGATGTTCGCCGTCGTCGCCCCGGCCATGCTGCTGCCGACGCTCTTCGGCAGCCGGCTTTATATCGGCATCAGCGAGGCGGCGTTCCGCCGCATCGTGCTCGGCCTGCTCACCGTCTCGGGCGTTGCGATGCTCGCCGCCACGCTGCCGACGTTTCTCGCGTAAGTCCGGGCGAACGAAAACCGCCGCAGGACAGAAGGTCCGCGGCGGTTTTCGCAAGCAATCGATATCGGTATCGCGCGGCCTCAGGCCGCGTTGGACGCCTGTTCCTCGCTGAGGCAGGCGTAGATGGCGCTCTCGCTGTCGGAGGCGCGCAGCTTGGCGACCATTGCCGGATCGCGCAGCACGCGGGCGATCCGCGAGAGGGCTTTCAGATGATCCGCGCCGGCGCCTTCCGGCGCAAGCAGCAGGAAGACGAGGTCGACCGGCTGGTCGTCCAGGGCCTCGAAGTCGACGGGAGTTTCGAGCCTCGCAAAGAGGCCGGTGATCTGCGAAAGCTCCTTCAGCTTGCCGTGCGGAATGGCGATGCCATTGCCGACGCCGGTCGAACCGAGTCGCTCGCGCTGAAGGATGACGTCGAAGATCTCACGTTCCGGAATTCCGGTGATCTTGGCCGCTTTTACCGCCAGCTCCTGAAGCAACTGCTTCTTGGAATTGGCCTTCATCGCCGGAATAATCGCACTCTGCTGCAGTAGACCTGCCAATGCCATGCTCTTGTCCTCGTGCGCTGGGTGAAGGGATTGAAGAAGCGTGGTGCCCGTCCCGGCACCACGCTCCCGTCACTCAGCCTTTGATATTGGCCGCGTCTATCCAGCCAATATTTCCGTCGTTGCGTCGGTAGACGATATTGAGCTGCTCCGATCCGGCGCTGCGGAAGAGAAGAACCGGCTCGTCCGTCATGTCGAGCGCCATGACGGCGCTTGCGACGGACATCGTCCTGAGTTTCTTCGTGCTTTCCGCAACGATGGTCGGGGCGTAGTCCTCGGGAAGCTCGTCGTCTTCGTCGGGGACCGAATCCATCACCGTGTAGGCCACTTCTGCAAAGGCGTCGTGACCATTGCCATTGTGGTGTGCCTTGAGTTTGCGCTTGTACCGGCGAAGGCGTTTTTCGATCCGCTCCGAGGCTGCCTGGAAGGCTGCCAGCGGATCGTTTGCCTCGCCATTGGCCTGCAAGGCCATGCCCGTATCCAGGTGAAGCTTGCAGTCCGCACTGTACCGCGATCCCGCTTTTTCCACGGTGACCTGGCTCGAATATCCTCCGTCAAAATATTTGGTTACGGCTTCTCCGACCTGCTCTTCAATACGCTGGCGGAAGCTGTCGCCGATTTCCATATGTTTACCGGACACACGCACACTCATGGAGGTTACCTCTCTTTCATGATTTGCGCGCACCAGTCTATTCCAACCTCATCTGCGTTCCAAGCTTTTCACGCATGCGCTGTTTGCTGCATCGCACGCTCAAGAAAAGCGGGGATATGTTTGGAAGTCCGGTATGCCTTCCCTTCGGAAGTGGGGCGCGCATTAGCCCTTCCTGTTCGCGAAGTCAATTGGCGGATTCAGTGATCGTTAACGTCTTGAGGGCTGAAACGCCGCTTATCCCGGCTTTGTTTCAGCCGCCGGCCGCCTTTGCGAGCGCCCGCTTTTCGCGCCGGCGCTGGACGGAGGAGGGGATGTTCATCGCCTCGCGGTATTTCGCGACCGTCCGGCGGGCGAGATCCACGCCGCCCTTTCGCAGTGCATCGACGATATCGTCGTCGGACAGCACGGCTTCGGGGGCTTCCTGCGCGATCATGGTGCGGATGCGGTGACGCACGCTCTCGGCCGAGTGGGAATCACCGCCCTCGGCCGAACCGATGGAGACGGTGAAGAAATATTTCAGCTCGAACAGCCCGCGCGGCGTCAGCATGTACTTGTTCGAGGTGACGCGGCTCACCGTCGACTCGTGCATCTTGATCGCCTCGGCGATGGTTTTCAGGTTGAGCGGGCGCAGATGATCGACGCCGTGCAGCAGGAAGGCGTCCTGCTGCCGAACGATCTCCATTGCCACCTTCATGATGGTGCGGGCACGCTGGTCGAGACTGCGCGTCAGCCAGTTGGCCGTCTGCAGGCAATCGTTGAGGAAGGTGTAGTCGGCGCTGTCGCGGCTCGTGCGGCGGGAGACGGCGGCGTAGTAGTCGCGGTTGACGAGGACGCGCGGCAGCGTGTCGGCGTTGAGTTCGACATGCCAGGTGCCGTCGGGCGCGGCCCGCACGATGATGTCGGGCACCACGGCCTCCGAGGCGCTGGTCTCGTAGCGCGTGCCGGGCTTGGGATCGAGCTTGCGGATTTCCGCCAGCATGTCGAGCAGGTCTTCTTCGCCGACGCCGCAGAGCTTCTTCAGCGTCGCGAAGTCGCGCCGGGCGAGCAGTTCGAGATTGTCCAGCAGCACGGCCATGGCCGGGTCCAGCCGGTCGAGCGCCCGAAGCTGGATGGCGAGGCATTCGCTGAGCGTACGGGCGAAGACACCCGGCGGGTCCAGTTCCTGCAGGCGGGCGAGCACGCGCTCGATGTCGGCAGCGGGCTTGCCGAGCTTCAGCGCCGTCTCCGCCGTGCTGCCCTGCAGGTAGCCGGCCTCGTCGAGCTGGTCGACGAGGTGCTGGGCGATCAGCCGGTCGACGGGGTCGGCGAGCGCGAAGGGGATCTGTTCGTTCAGCACGTCGCGCAGCGTCTTGCGGCTCGCCACGAACGCGTCGAGGTCGTAGCCCTCGCCATCCTCGCCGCCGCCCGGCATGGATTTCCACTGGCCGAGAAGCTCCGGGGCATCCGCCGCGCGCGGACCGGCATCGTCGGGAAAGACATTGTCCAGCCCGCCATCCAGCGTCTCCGGCGCGCTGCCGGCGCTGCCCGCCGTCGCGGTCTCATAGAGGTCGGGCTGGGCGCCGTCGTCGCTTTCGCTGTAGGTTTCCCCTGTAAAGGGCTCGTCGGCGCCGCGCCCGTCCTCGCCGGCGGAGATTTCCAGCAGCGGGTTCTTCTCCACCTCCTGCTCGATGAACTGCGTCAGCTCGACATGCGTCATCTGCAGAAGCTGGATCGACTGCATGAGCTGCGGGGTCATGACCAGCGACTGGTTCTGGCGCAGGAAAAGGCTGGCGGCGAGGGCCATGCGGACGCTCTGTTCTCCGGCAAGGGCGGCCAGCGACCGTCACGGCCGAAGGCGGCAAAATCCAACTGGCCCGAAAATTGCTTTTTTGAGGGGTTTGGTCAAGTCGCAGCCGCGAACGTGGTGAAGAGCCGCCTCAGAGGCTGAAATTGTCGCCAAGATAGAGGCGGCGCACATCCGGGTTGCTGACGATGTCGTTCGCCCGGCCATGGGTCAGCACTTCACCGGCATGGATGATATAGGCACGGTCGATGAGGCCGAGCGTCTCGCGCACATTGTGGTCGGTGATGAGAACGCCGATGCCGCGCGAGGTGAGGTGGCGCACCAGCGCCTGGATGTCGGCGACCGAGATGGGGTCGACGCCCGCGAAGGGCTCGTCGAGCAGCATGAAGGTCGGATCGGTGGCCAGCGCGCGGGCGATTTCGAGGCGGCGGCGTTCGCCGCCCGACAGCGCCACGGCCGGTGACTTGCGCAGATGCGCGATGGAGAATTCGGCAAGCAGGCTGTCGAGCTTGGCTTCGCGCCGCGCCTTGTCCTTGTCGTGCACTTCCAGAACGGCGCGGATGTTCTCTTCCACCGTCAGGCCACGGAAGATCGAGGCTTCCTGCGGCAGGTAGCCGACGCCGAGGCGGGCGCGGCGATACATCGGCATGGTGGTGACGTCGTGGCCGTTGATCTCGATGGAGCCTTCGTCGACCGGCACGAGGCCGGTGATCATGTAGAAGCAGGTCGTCTTGCCGGCGCCGTTGGGGCCGAGCAGGCCGACGGCCTCGCCGCGGCGCACGACCAGCGACACGCCGTTGACGACGCGCCGGTCGCGATAGGTCTTCGTCAGCCCGCGGGCAATGAGCGTGCCTTCGTAGCGCGACAGATCGGCGCTGCGCTGCGGCTCCTGCGCAGCCTTCTTCGGGCGGCGCGTCAGTCGGGTGAGCAAGGAGGAAGACACGGGGGGAGCGCTATATCAGTTCGTTTGCTTGCGGGACTTCGGGTCGAGCTGGATCATGACGCGGCCGCCACAGGCGTCGAGCTTGGCTTCGCCGGTCTTCATGGTCACGGTCAGCTGGCAGCCGACGAACACGTTCTCGCCTTCGGAAAGCACGACCTTCTTGCCCTTGAGCAGCAGCGTCTCGTTGACCATGTTGAAGGTGCCGGTGTCGGCCGTCGCTTCCTGGGTCTGGGACTTCAGGTAGACCTTGTCGAAGACGTCGATCTTCTCGATGTCGGCGTCGCCGCTGGCGACCGAGCCACCGCCGGACTTGTAATAGACGATCATGCGGCCGGCCTGCAGCGTCGTCGAACCCTGCACGACCTTCACATTGCCGGCAAATTCCGCCTTGCGCTCCTGGTCGCGGATCTCGAGCTTGTCGCTCTGGATCTGGATGGGCTGGTCGTTCGACAGCTTCATGCCCTGCATGCGGCTCGACGTCTGCTGGGCGCCGGCGGAACCTGCGGCAAGCGTGACGCCTGCGGCAAGAACGAAAAGGCTGGCGGCCCGGAGGGGGGCGGAGAGACTGGCGAACATGGCGCTCTTACTTTTCTCGGTTGCGGATGGCGACAGGGTCGACGTCGACGACGACCTTGCCTTCAAAGACGACGACCCGGCCTTTATCCGTCATTCGCAGCGACTGCGCAACAATGGATGCGGCGGAGGAATGGATTGAAACGGGCTTCTCCGTCGACATGCTCCCGCCGTTGATATCGAGATGCGCCGAACGGAACGCGGCCTCAAGGCCGGTGTTCAGCGTGATGGTGAAGGGGGCGAGCATGTCGAGCAGGTTCTTGCCGCGGTCGTAGACGCCCTTTTCCGCCACGACTTCGGCGACGGTCTTCTCGTTGACCGGCATCTTGGCGGTGATGTTTTCCAGCGTGATGACGTCGGGCTGCTTCATGTCCTGCAGCGCGCGCTCGGCCTTCATGGAATAGCTGATGCCGTCATTGTTGCGGCCGGCGATGGCCGGATAGCGCATGACGATCTTGCCGTCCTCGATCGTCGCGCTCTCGACGCTGAGGTCGGACGGGATATAGGTGCGGATGATCGAGACGACGGCGAAGATCGCGGCGATGACGAGGGCGATGACCGGCAGGGCGATCTTGAGGACGCGCACGCGCGCGGAATGGCGCGTCGCGAGGCGGTAAGCCTCGGCGGAAACGCCCATGCCCGGTGCACCCGTCGGTGCTTCTGTCACGCTGTCCAGCATTCTGCCCGCTTGAATAGTGCTTCTGGCCTTCGCCGCGCCGAGGGACGGGCCGCATGCATAACGGCCCCCATATGGCGATTATTCCTGAACAAACAATGGATGTCCAAGAAAGTTCGGCGACGATTTGCCATTTGTGCGGGGAATGCCATATCGATAGGGCCTTCGGCAAGTCACCTCGAACGCGGTGGCCACCAGCATCAAGGACAGGACATGGATCAATCCGCCATCGCCGACCGCCGGCAACTGCGCCGCAAGCTCACCTTCTGGCGCGTCGCGGCCATCCTGATCGCGCTCATCGCGCTCTTTGCCGCGGCAAGCTGGAAGTGGTCCGGCAGCCAGCCCGTCGACCATATCGCCCGGGTGAAGATCTCGGGGATCATCCAGGACGACAGCGAACTTCTGGAGCGCCTCGACCGCATCGCGCGCAACGACCGGGTGAAGGCGCTCGTGGTGACGATCTCCTCGCCCGGCGGCACCACCTATGGCGGGGAAGTCCTCTTCAAGGCGCTGCGCAAGGTGGCGGAAAAGAAGCCCGTCGTCTCGGACGTGCGCACGCTCGCCGCCTCCGCCGGCTACATGATCGCCACCGCCGGCGATACGATCATCGCGGGCGAAAGCTCCATCACCGGCTCCATCGGCGTCATCTTCCAGTATCCGCAGATGAAGGACCTCATGGACAAGCTCGGCGTCTCGCTGGAGGAGATCAAGTCCGCCCCGTTGAAGGCCGAGCCGTCGCCCTTCCATCCGGCGAGCGAGGAGGCCAAGACGATGATCCGCTCCATGGTGATGGACAGCTACGACTGGTTCGTCGATCTCGTCGCCGAGCGCCGCAAGCTGCCGCGTGACGAGGTGCTGCGCCTTGCCGACGGCAGCATCTTCACCGGTCGCCAGGCGCTTGCCGTCAAGCTGGTCGACCGGCTTGGCGGGCCGGAGGCGATCCGCGCCTATCTCGACGAGCGCAAGGTGGCGGCGGACCTGCCCTTTGTCGACTACGAGCCGACGAACCGCTCCGGCTTCCCCTTCTTCGGCAGCGCACAGGAGCTCGCCCGCTCCCTTCTCGGTCTCGACCTTGCCCCGACGCTCGAAAAACTGGCCGGCCAAAAGTTGTTTCTTGACGGTCTGGTCTCGGTTTGGCAGGTTGATCGCGATTGAAAAACAAGAATTTTTGAGGGGGATACAGTGATCAAGTCGGAACTGGTTCAGATTGTCGCCGCGCGCAATCCCCACCTCTATCACCGCGATGTCGAGAACATCGTCAACGCGGTGCTCGACGAGATCACCGATGCGCTGGCTGCCGGAAACCGCGTCGAGTTGCGCGGCTTCGGCGCCTTCTCGGTCAAGAATCGCCCCTCCCGCTCCGGCCGCAACCCGCGCACGGGCGATGCGGTCTTCGTCGAGGAAAAGTGGGTGCCCTTCTTCAAGACGGGCAAGGAACTGCGCGAGCGCCTCAATCCGGGTCAGGCCGACCAGGACGATTGATGCAATTGCGGCAAGAGCGTGAAGCGGTTTTGCTGGAATTGCGGTAAGAGGCCCCGCGCTTCAGTGAGGTGAGATGATCAAGCGAATAGTCAACGTCCTCGTGCTCATCCCGGTCGGCATCGTGCTGATCGTGCTGTCGGTGGCGAACCGCCAGTCCGTGACCCTGGCGCTGAACCCGTTCCGGCCGGAAGATAGCGTGCTCTCCGTCACCGCGCCCTTCTTCGTCTACCTCTTCCTCGCGACGATCTTCGGCCTTGTGCTCGGCGCGCTGATCACCTGGTTTGCCCAGGGCAAGTACCGCAAGCGCGCTCGCACCGAGGCGAACGAAGCGGTGAAATGGCATACGGAAGCCGAAAAGCACCGCACCCGCGCCGAGGCGATCGCCTCGCAGGCGATCGTACCCGTCTCCGGAAAATAGCCTAGGCTGTAGTGACGATTTAACTATCTGAGCCAGATGGTTATAGCCGCGATGATGACGAAGCCCCTGAAGTTTACGAGGAGTTTGTCGTAGCGTGTGGCAACGCGGCGGAATTGCTTGAGCTTTGCAAAGAAGCGCTCAACGAGATTGCGCTCCTTATAAAGCCGCCAGTTACAGGCATGTGGACGTCGTCGCTTGGGTCGTGGCGGAATAACCGGGACTGCGCCAGCGTCCAGAATAGTATCGTGGAAGTGCTCTGCATCATAGGCTCTGTCGGCGATGACGTGGCCTGGATTGAGGCCATGGAGCAATTGCTTGCCATAGATCACATCGCCACGATGTCCCGGTGCGAGCACGAAGCGCACCGGCAGCCCCAAGGCATCGACGACAGCGTGGATCTTTGTACCTAGCCCGCCACGTGAGCGGCCAAGACCTTGGGCGTCCGCTCCCCCCTTTTTTGCCGCGCACCGGCGGCTTGAGGCTGAGCACGGATGGAGGTGGAATCAATCGAAACCCAATCAAGGTCCGCTTCGCGCGCCAACGCCTCGAATAAGCTTTCCAGGACGCCCATCTCGATCCAGCGATAATAGCGTCGTTTGACCGTCTGATAGTCGCCGTAGAGTGCGGGAAGATCACGCCAGCGCCCACCAGAGCGGGCCATCCAGATCAGTGCTTCGACAAATCGGCGATTGTTGGAACGTGGTCCCCGCCGCCCTTTGCGTCCTCCCGGGACAAAGGGCTCGATCCGAGACCATTGCTCAGAACTGAGCCTATCCATATCCATGACCAACCTCCAAAAGTCAGTCTTGAATCTGATTTGCTCTCGGTTGGAAACCGTCAAACGTTAAATCGTCACTACAGCCTAGGCAGCCCCGCCGTTCAGCCTTGCGCCGAGATCGGAGAAGAACTGCGCCGCCAGTTTCTTCGAGGTGGAATCGATGAGGCGTGAGCCGAGCTGGGCAAGCTTGCCGCCGATCTGCGCCTTCACGTCATAGGCGAGGATCGTGCCCTCGGCGTCTTCGGTAAGGCGCACGTCCGCGCCGCCCTTGGCAAAGCCGGCAATGCCACCCTTGCCTTCGCCCGAGATGGTGTAGCTCTCCGGCGGGTTGAGATTGGAGAGCGTCACTTCGCCGCTGAACGTGGCCGAGACCGGGCCGATCTTGATCTTCACGGTCGCTTCCAGCTCCGTCGGCGATTTCATCGTCAGCGACTGACAGCCCGGAATACAGGCCTTCAGCACCTCGGGATCGTTGAGCGCCGCCCAGACGGCGTCGCGCGGAGCGGCAATGCGTTCTTCGCCGGACATGTCCATGATCGATCCTCCTCACCGGTTGGGAATTTATCGCAATCGGAAAGCGCTTTGCCAAGTGGGGGAGGGATGGTATGGGAGCCGCTTGTTTTCCGGCGCTGCCGGCAAGTTTCAACCGACGACGGACGAGCCACCGTGAAGGACAGACATCGCCGGCCCAAGAGTGGCCCCGCCGCGCCCGCCAAGGCGCATGCGCCCCTGAAGGCACAGGCGCAGAGGGCGCCGGCCGAAAGGACGCCGGCCCCGAAGAAGGAGCAGCGCCCGGCCCCCGAGGCGCCCGCCCGCCCGCTGATGCGCCGCGAAGGCGACAAGCCCGCCGAGCGCGTGCCCGTGATCCTCGAGACCGCCGGTTCCGACCAGTACCGCCTGATCGACAGCGGTGCCGGCGAGAAGCTGGAGCAGTACGGCCCCTACCGCATCGTGCGCCCGGAGGCACAGGCGCTGTGGCAACGCAGCCTGCCGGCCGCCACCTGGGGCAAGGCGGATGCGCTCTTCACCGGCGATACGGACGAGGACGGCATGGGGCGCTGGAAGTTCCCCCAGGCGGCGCTGGGCGAGACCTGGCCCATGCAGCTCCTCGGCGTCGATTTCCACGGCCGTTTCACCGCCTTCCGCCATGTCGGCGTCTTCCCCGAACAGCTCGCCCACTGGAGCTGGATGAAGGAGAAGGTCGAGACGGCGGGCCGTCCGGTCAAGGTGCTGAACCTCTTCGGCTATACCGGCGTCGCCTCGCTGGTCGCCGCCAGCGCCGGCGCGGAAGTGACCCATGTCGACGCCTCGAAGAAGGCGATCGGCTGGGCGCGCGAGAACCAGGCGCTCGGCCGCATGGAGAAGCTGCCGATCCGCTGGATCTGCGAGGATGCGATGAAGTTCATCCAGCGCGAGGAACGCCGCGGCAGCAAATACGACATCATTCTCACCGACCCGCCGAAATTCGGCCGCGGCCCGAACGGCGAGGTCTGGCACCTCTTCGACCATCTTCCGCTGATGCTCGACATCTGCCGGGAAATCCTGTCGCCCAAGGCCATCGGCCTGGTGCTGACGGCCTATTCGATCCGCGCGAGCTTCTATTCCATCCACGAGCTGATGCGCGAGACGATGCGTGGGGCCGGCGGCACGGTGGAATCGGGCGAGCTCGTCATCCGCGAGAGCGGCCCGGACGGCGGAAACGCCGGCCGCGCGCTCTCCACCTCCCTCTTCAGCCGATGGATCAGCGCATGAGCCAGGAACATCACGGGAGCCGCCGCGTCGGTCAGGTGAAGGAGGTCACGAGCCTTTCCAACCCGATCGTCAAGGACATCAAGGCGCTCACCAACAAGAAGGACCGCGACGAGACGAAGAGCTTCATGGCGGAAGGCCTGAAGCTCGTCATCGACGCACTTGAGCTTGGCTTCGAGATCCGCACGCTGGTCTATGCCAAGAACGTCAAGGACAAGCCGCAGGTCGTGCAGGTCGCGACGAAGACCGTGGCGCGCGGTGGACTGGTGCTGGAGGTCAGCGAGAAGGTGCTTGCCTCGATCACCCGGCGCGACAATCCGCAGATGGTCGTTGGCATCTTCACCCAGCGCTGGACGAACCTGCGGGACCTGAAGCCGAAGACCGGCGAGACCTATGTGGCGCTCGACCGGGTGCGCGATCCCGGCAATCTCGGCACGATCGTCCGCACCGCCGATGCGGCGGGCGCCAGCGGCGTCATCCTTGTCGGCGAAAGCACCGATCCGTTCTCGATGGAGACCGTGCGGGCCACCATGGGCTCGGTCTTCGCCGTGCCGCTGGTGAAGGCGAGCGCGGCCGATTTTCTCGCCTGGAAGAAGGGGGCGGGCGTTTCCGTCGTCGCGACCCATCTTGCCGGCGCGGTGGACTACCGCACCATCGATTACAAGAAGAAACCCGTCGTGCTGCTGATGGGCAACGAGCAGTCCGGCCTGCCGGAAGAGCTTGCCCGCGAGGCCGATGCGCTTGCCCGCATCCCGCAGGTCGGCCTTGCCGATTCACTGAACCTTGCCATCGCCACGGGCGTCATGCTCTTCGAGGCGCGCCGCCATCTCCTGACGCTGGATGCGCGCGCATGAGCGAACGCGTTCCCCTGATGTCCCGGCCGGTGCCGGTGATCGTCTTCATCCTGCTGGCGCTGCTGCTCGACCAGGCGGTGAAGTTCGCCGTCGAGGCTTTCCTGCCTTTCCAGGAGGCGGTGCATGTGGTGCCGATGCTGGCGCTCTACCGTACCTATAACTACGGCGTCGCCTTCTCCATGCTGTCGGGCATGGAGGGCTGGTTCATCGTCACGCTCCGCCTTCTCGTCGTCGCCTTCGTCATCTGGCTGTGGCGTCAGACGCCGAAGGCCCGCGGCCTTGCCCATGCCGGCTATGCCTTCATCATCGCCGGCGCTTTCGGCAACCTGATCGACCGCGCGCTGTTCGGCTATGTGATCGACTATGTCCTCTTCTACACCGAGACCTGGTCCTTCGCCGTCTTCAATCTCGCCGACAGTTTCATCACCATCGGCGCCGGTCTCGTCATTCTCGACGAGCTGCTTCTCCTGCGCCGCCGGGATGCGTAAAATTTTAGCGGCTTGCTGAAGCCGATTTGAACGGACCGCGTGCTATGCGGTTCGTCATGAGCGAACCCGTCAAGCTACAGAACCGGCTCAAGGCCGAATTTGCCGAAGCGCCGCGCCGTTCCGCCCGCGTCCGTTCCCGCGTGGAAACGGCGCCCGCCGTTCCCGATATCGACGTCGCGCCGCCCGCGCCGGAAAACCATGCGACGCTGCGCAGCGCCATTGCCGGCGTCGGCCTTCTCATGGCGGCGCTCGTGCTGGCGACGGGCATGGCGGCCGGATTCTACATCGCCGCCCTCGGCCTCGGCCTTGCCGGCATCGCGGGCGCGGCTTTCCTCTTCCGTTCGGCCCGGCCGGTCGCCGAAACGGCCGACGACCGGAGCTGGGAACGCAGCGAGACCTCGGAAATCCTCTCGGCCATCCATGACGTGCTCGGCGATATCGTCGTCATGCGCACGCTCGACGGCCGCATTCTCAAGGCCAATGCCGTTCTCGGCGACCTTACCGGCATCGCCGACGCCGAGGGCAAGACCTGCGAGATGCTCGGTCTCACCTTCCGCTCGCAGGGCACCGCCCATCGCTACGACGTCGACGTTAGCGGCCCCGCCGGCAAGCGCATCTATTCCTGGCACGATGTCACCGTACGTAATCCCGCCTCGGGCGACCTCGTCGTGCATTCCATCGCCCGCGACGTGACGGAGGAGCGCCGCGCCGAAGGCGAGCGCGAGCGCGCCCGCCAGCGTGCCGAGGAGGCGAGCGCCGCCAAGTCGCGCCTGCTTGCCACCGTCAGCCACGAGATCCGCACGCCGCTGTCGGGCATTCTCGGCATGTCGCATCTGATCGGCCAGACGCGCCTGACGGCCGAGCAGAAGAACTATCTAGCCGGCATGCGCCAGTCCGGCCACGCGCTCGTCCAGCTCGTCGACGACCTGCTCGATTTCTCGATCATCGAGGCCGGCCGCTTCCAGCTGCGTCCGTCGGAAGAGCCGGTGCGGCCGATGCTGGAAAGCGTAGTCGAGATGCTTTCGCCGCGCGCCCATGAAAAGGGCATCGAGATCGGCTCCTTCGTTGCGCCCGACGTGCCAGGTCTTCTCCTTTACGATGCACCGCGTCTGCGCCAGGTGCTCTACAATGTCGTCGGCAATGCCGTGAAGTTCACCCATACGGGTGGGGTCTCGCTGGAAACCACGCTGGACCGTGGCGCCGTCGTCATCCGCGTCACCGATACCGGCCCCGGCATGAATGCCGAGGAGCAGGCCCGTATCTTCGAGGAGTTCGAGCAGACAGGCAGCGCCGCCCAGCGTAGCGGCGGCACCGGCCTCGGGCTTGCCATTTCCGCTCGCATCCTGCGTGAGGCCGGTGGCGCACTGACGCTGGAAAGCGCGCCCGGCAAGGGCAGCACCTTCACCATTCGCATGCCGGTCGAGATGCAGCGTCTGCCGACCGCCGGCACCGGCCGAAAGGGCGTCTTGAAGGGCAGCCGCGTGTTCCTCCTCGCGCCGGACGGCCCCGCCTCCAGGGCGCTGGTGCGAACCGTGGATTCGCTCGGGGGCGCATGCCATCTCGCGACCTCCATCGAGGAGGCGCTGGACCTCCTCCAGTTGCTTTCCGGCCGTAAGGCGGAACTGACCGATATCATCGTCGACAACCGTCTCGCCGGCGTCTTCCGCCGCGAGCTTGCCGACATCGCCTTCCTGCGGGACAGCCGCGCCCGCCGCGTCTATCTCGTCAATCCGGAAGAGCGTGGCGGCCGGGCGATCGGCAATGGCGAGGGCTACGATTCCTGGCTCATCCGCCCGCTGCGCGAGCGCTCGCTGGTCGAGGTGCTGCGCGGCCGCATGAAGGGCATCGAGGTGCGCGACGCCATCAACGACAATCGCCCGATCCTGAAGGATCTGCCGCAGGCCGCGCCGGAACCGGACGCGAAACCGATCCCGGCGCCGTCCACCGGCGCCCGCATCCTGCTCGCCGAGGACGATCCGGTGAACGCCATGCTGGTGCGCTCCGTTCTGGAGCGGGCAGGGCACACGGTGCGCCATGTGCCGGATTATCCGGCGCTGGTGTCCGCCCTTGCCGGTGCGACGGAGGCTGGCCCCTTTGTGGCCGATCTTCTCCTCACCGATCTCGGCATGCCCGGGGGAGACGGCAAGGACATGATCGCCCGCATCGTGCAGCGCGACTATGGCAACGCCCGCCTGCCGGTCATCGTGCTGACCGCGGACAGTCGCCCCGCCCTCAAGGGCGAGCTTCTGGCCATCGGCGCCGATGCGGTCCTGGCAAAGCCTGCCGATCCGGCCGCACTCCTTGCGGAAATCGCCCGGCTCGCGCATCGCGTCGCGGGCTAGGACGGCTTTTCGCTATCCAAGCCGGCCTTGCGTCATTATCCTGTTGCAGAATCGTGGTTAAAACCACGCAGTTTCGCTTAACGGGTAGACTGCCATGACGCTCGACCTCGCCCAGACCATTGCTCCGGCGGAGATCGCCCAGAAGCCGGCCCCCATTGCCGGCCGCTCGGGAACGGATGTGCTCGGCCGCATCGGCAATCTGGAGACGCGCATCGCCCGCTCCGTCACGGAGATCGACGCCGCCCAGGCCGTGCGCTACCGCGTCTTCGCCGAAGAGATGAACGCCAAGCTTTCGCCCGATGCGGTGCGCCGCAAGCGCGACATCGACGCCTGGGACATGGTCTGCGATCACCTGCTGGTGCTTGACACGTCCATCGAGGGTGACGCGGAAGAGCAGATCGTCGGCACCTACCGCCTGCTGCGGCAGGATGTGGCGGCCGTTTCCGGCGGCTTCTATTCGCAGTCGGAATTCGACGTCGACGCGCTGATCGCCAGCCATCCGGACAAGCGCTTCATGGAGCTTGGCCGCTCCTGCGTGCTGCCGGCCTATCGCACCAAGCGCACGGTGGAACTGCTCTGGCAGGGCAACTGGGCCTATTCGCTGAAGCACGGCATCGACGTCATGTTCGGCTGCGCCTCCTTCCACGGCGTCGTGCCGGAAGAGCATGCGCTGGCGCTGTCCTTCTTGCACCACAATGTGCAGGCGAAGGACGAATGGAGCGTTTCGGCCCGGCCGGAACTCTTCCGCACCATGGACCTGATGCCGCAGGAGGCGATCGACGCCCGCCGCGCGCTCTCGGCCATGCCGCCGCTGATCAAGGGCTATCTTCGCCTCGGCGCGACGGTCGGCAACGGCGCGGTCGTCGACCACGGTTTCAACACGACGGACGTGCTGATCGTCCTGCCGATCGGCAAGATCTCCGGCCGCTACCTCAATTATTACGGCGCAGACGCGGGGCGTTTCGCCAGCTAATTATTTCCATCAAGGTCAGCATAGTCTGATTTCGCCGCCCGTTCCCGACCTCCGGGGCGGGCGGTTTTTTATCGTCCGCTGGAAGGGCAAAAGACGAGGGGCGTTTCCGCGGTCTGCGGAAACGCCCCTTTCGTCAGGCGATGACGCTTGTGGTCAGACGCCGGAATTATAGGCGGCCAGCGTCGCCATATTGACGATGTCGCTGTCCTTGGCGCCCATGGAGACGATCTGCACCGACTTGTCGAGACCGACCAGCAGCGGGCCGATGACCGTCGCGCCGCCCAGTTCCTGCAGCATCTTCGTCGAGATCGACGCCGAGTGGAAGGCGGGCATGACGAGCACGTTGCCCGGACCGGAGAGACGGCAAAATGGATACTGTTCCATGATGCGCGGGTTGAGCGCCACGTCGGCCGACATTTCGCCGTCATATTCGAAATCGACGCGGCGACGGTCGAGGATCTTCACCGCTTCGCGCACCCGTTCGGACCGCTCGCCCGAGGGATGACCGAAGGTCGAATAGGCGAGCATGGCGACGCGCGGGTCGTAGCCGAGGCGGCGCGCAAGGCCGGCCGCTTCTTCCGCGATGTCGGCCAGTTCCTCCGAGGAGGGCATGTCATGCACGGCCGTATCGGCGACCAGCACGGCGCGGCCGCGGCAGAGCGCCAGCGTGGCGCCGATGACCCGGTGGCCGGGCTTGGCGTCGATGCAGCGGCGCACGTCTTCCAGCGCGGTGGAGTAGTTGCGGGTCAGGCCCGTCACCATGCCATCGGCATCGCCGAGCGCCACCATGCAGGCCGCGAAGTGGTTGCGGTCGTTATGGATCAGGCGCTGGGCGTCGCGGTAGAGGAAACCGTTCCGCTGCAGGCGCGCATAGAGATAGTCGATATAGACGTTGTTGCGCTTGGAGATGCGGGCATTGACGAGCTCGATGCCGGCGCGGTCGAGGTCGATACCGGCCTTTTCCGCGGTCTCGCGCATCTGTTCCTCACGGCCGAGCAGGATGGCGGTGCCGAGATCCTGGTTCACGTAGGACACGGCGGCGCGCATCATCTGCTCTTCTTCGCCCTCGGCGAAGACCACGCGCTTCGGCTGGCGGCGAACGCGGGCATAGATCTGCTGCAGCGTCGAGGCGATCGGGTCGCGGCGGGCGCGCAGGTCGCGGGCATAGGCGTCGAGATCGGGGATGTTCTTGCGTGCGACGCCGGTTTCCATCGCGGCCTTGGCGACGGCGACGGGGATTGCCGAGATGAGGCGCGGATCGAACGGCACGGGGATGATGTACTGCGCGCCGAAGCGCGGGCGTACGCCCTGATAGGCGGCCGCCACGTCATCCGGCACATCTTCCTTGGCAAGCTTGGCGAGCGCCTCGGCCGCCGCGATCTTCATCGCGTCGTTGATCGTGGAGGCCCGCACGTCGAGCGCGCCGCGGAAGATGTAGGGGAAGCCGAGCACGTTGTTGACCTGGTTCGGATAGTCCGAACGGCCGGTGGCGACGATGGCGTCATCGCGGATGCGGGCGACTTCTTCCGGGGTGATTTCCGGGTCGGGATTGGCCATGGCGAAGATGATCGGCCGCGGCGCCATGGAGCGGATCATGTCTTCCGAGAAGGCGCCCTTGGCGGAAAGGCCGAACACCACGTCGGCGCCCACCAGCGCTTCGGCGAGCGAACGGCGGTCGGTCTTGACCGCATGGGCCGACTTCCACTGGTTCATGCCGTCTTCGCGGCCCTGGTAGATGACGCCCTTGGTGTCGCAGAGAATGACGTTGTCAGGCGCAAAGCCCATCGACTTGATGAGTTCGATACAGGCGATGGCGGCTGCGCCCGCGCCGTTGCAGACGAGCTTGGTCGTCTTGAAGTCGCGGCCGGTCAGCGCCAGCGCGTTGATGAGGCCGGCGGCGGCGATGATGGCGGTGCCGTGCTGGTCGTCATGGAAGACCGGGATATCCATCAGTTCGCGCAGGCGCTGCTCGATGATGAAGCAGTCCGGCGCCTTGATGTCTTCGAGATTGATGCCGCCGAAGGAAGGGCCGAGGTAGCGCACGCAGTTGATGAATTCGTCGACATTCTCGGTATCGACTTCAAGGTCGATGGAGTCCACGTCGGCGAAGCGCTTGAAGAGGACGGACTTGCCTTCCATGACCGGCTTGGAGGCAAGCGCCCCGAGATTGCCGAGGCCGAGGATGGCGGTGCCGTTGGAGATGACGGCAACCATGTTGCCGCGCGTCGTGTAGTCATAGGCGGTCGCCGGATCTTCGGCGATGGCCTTTACCGGAACGGCGACACCCGGCGAATAGGCGAGCGAGAGGTCCCGCTGCGTCGCCATCGGCTTGGTCGGCGTGATTTCCAGTTTTCCGGGACGGCCGGACGAATGGAAGTCCAGGGCTTCCTTGTCCGTAACGGTTGCCCTCTGGCGATCTGTTTTGTCGGTTCCCGGCATGTTCCCCCCTTCACACTCCTGTGGGCGATAGGCCCGTAGCTGCTGAACAGCAGTTGTTTTCTATATCGCTGCGCGGCTAGGGTGGCACCTCTTTTTTGGGAAGAACAGACCCTCCATTTTAGAAGAAACAGAATCTCCGTGAACGATCAGATCGCCCGCCCGAACGATATCCTGTCGACGGCGGAACTCGCCAGCGACGAAAGCCGCGCATCGGCAACGCCGATGATGGAACAGTATATCGAGATCAAGGCGGCCAACCCGGACAGCATGCTGTTCTATCGCATGGGCGACTTCTACGAGCTGTTCTTTCAGGACGCGGTGGATGCGTCCCGCGCGCTCGGCATCACGCTGACCAAGCGTGGCCAGCATATGGGCCTCGACATTCCCATGTGCGGCGTGCCGGTCCATGCGGCGGACGATTACCTCCAGAAGCTGATCTCCGTCGGCTTCCGCGTCGCAGTCTGCGAACAGGTGGAAGACCCGGCCGAGGCCAAGAAGCGCGGTTCGAAATCGGTGGTGCGCCGCGATGTCGTGCGCCTCGTCACGCCCGGCACGCTGACCGAGGAAAAGCTGCTCTCGCCCTCCGATGCCAACTACCTGATGGCCGTCGCGCGCATCCGCGGCGGGGCGGAACCGGCCATGGCGCTCGCCTGGATCGACATTTCCACCGGCATCTTCCGCCTGTCGGAAACGGCGCAAGGCCAGCTTCTCGCCGATATCCTGCGCATCGATCCGCGCGAATTGATCGTGCCGGACACACTGTTCCACGATCCCGATTTCCGCCCGGTTCTCGACGTCATCGGCCGCGTCGCCGTCCCGCAGCCGGCGGTGCTGTTCGACAGCGCGACGGCCGAGGGCCGCATCGCCCGCTATTTCGGCGTCTCGACGCTCGACGGTTTCGGCACCTTCTCCCGTGCGGAGCTCGCGGCGGCCTCCGCGGCGATCTCCTATGTCGAGAAGACGCAGATCGCCGAGCGCCCGCCGCTCGGCCGGCCGGAGCGCGAAAGCTCGGCCTCCACGCTCTTCATCGATCCGGCGACACGCGGCAATCTCGAACTGGTGCGCACCCAGTCCGGCGACCGCGCCGGCACGCTGCTCAAGGCCATCGACCGCACCGTCACCAGTGGCGGCGCGCGCCTGCTGGCCGAACGGCTGATGTCGCCGCTGACCGATCCCGATGCGATCAATATCAGGCTCGATTCCATCGCGACGCTCGCCGACCGCCCGTCCTTCTGCGAGGACCTGCGTCGTGCCTTGCGCCAACTCCCCGACATGCCACGTGCGCTGTCGCGCATCGCGCTCGGCCGCGGCGGCCCGCGCGATCTCGGCGCGATCCTGCAGGGCCTTACGGCCTCTGCGCAGATCGTCCGGCTGATGGCGGCGGAAGACCTTGGCGGCGAGCTGGCGGCCGCCCGTACGGCCATCGCCGCACTGCCGGTCGACCTCGCGCACCGCCTTGCCGTGATGCTGGCCGACGAGCTGCCGCTGCTCAAGCGCGACGGCGGGTTCATTCGCGAGGCGGCGAATGGCGAACTGGACGAGATGCGGGCGCTGCGCGACCAGTCCCGCCGCGTCATCGCAGGCCTCCAGCTGCAATATGCCGAGGAAACGGGCGTCAAGTCGCTGAAGATCAAGCACAACAACGTGCTCGGCTACTTCATCGAGGTCTCCGCCGGCAATGCCTCCGCGCTGACCGACGGCGACGAGGCGAAGGCCCGCTTCATCCACCGCCAGACCATGGCCGGCGCGATGCGCTTCACGACCACGGTGCTTTCCGAGCTCGAAACCAAGATCGCCAACGCGGCCGACCGGGCGCTCGCCATCGAGTTCTCGGCCTTCGACGGGCTTGTCGCGGCGGTCGTGGCGGAGGCGGAGGCCATCAAGGCGGCGGCGCGCGCCCTGGCTGTCGTCGACGTCTCCGTCGGGCTCTCGGCGCTCGCCGAGGAGCAGGCCTATTGCCGCCCCATCGTTGACGGTTCCACCATGTTCGCCATCGTCGGCGGGCGGCATCCCGTCGTGGAACAGGCGCTGCGGCGCCAGCAGGCGGCCGCCTTCGTCGCCAATTCCTGCGATCTTTCGCCGGAGGGTGGCAAGGGCCATGGCGCGATCTGGCTGCTGACTGGTCCCAACATGGGCGGTAAGTCGACCTTCCTGCGCCAGAACGCCCTCATCGCCATCCTCGCGCAGATGGGCGCCTATGTGCCGGCCGAAAGCGCCCATATCGGCATCGTCGACCGCCTGTTCTCGCGCGTCGGCGCATCGGACGATCTTGCCCGCGGCCGCTCCACCTTCATGGTCGAGATGGTCGAGACGGCAGCGATCCTCAACCAGGCGACCGACCGCTCGCTGGTCATCCTGGATGAGATCGGCCGCGGCACCGCGACCTTCGACGGCCTCTCCATCGCCTGGGCCGCCGTCGAGCACCTGCATGAGGGAAACCGCTGCCGCGGCCTCTTCGCCACCCATTTCCACGAGCTGACGGTTCTGTCGGAAAAGCTCGCCCGCCTTTCCAACGCCACGATGCGCGTCAAGGAATGGGACGGCGACGTGATCTTCCTGCACGAGGTCGGCCCCGGCGCTGCGGACCGCTCCTACGGCATCCAGGTGGCGCGCCTTGCCGGCCTGCCGCCATCCGTCGTGGCGCGCGCGAAGGACGTGCTGGCCAAGCTGGAGGACGCCGATCGCAAGAACCCGGCAAGCCAGCTCATCGACGACCTGCCGCTCTTCCAGGTGGCCGTGCGCCGCGAGGAGGCCAAGCGTTCCGGTCCGTCGAAGGTGGAGGAACTGGTCAAGGGCCTCAACCCTGACGACATGACACCGCGCGAGGCGCTGGATGCGCTCTATGCGCTGAAGAAAGAACTTGGCAAAGCTTAGCGGCTCGGATCATTGTCCTCGCATGCTGAAAGGGTCTATAGGCATGCGAACCGAACGGGCGATGGACGACAAGCGGGACGCAGGCCGGAATCCGATGGAAAACAAGCTTCTGGCGCCGGCCGAGTCCGGCCTTCTCGACGTGCCGGCGCTGCGCGCGCGCTGCGAATTCATCGCCAGCACCAATGCCGACTATCGCGACCGCATGCGCCGCGAGCTTCTTGCCGAGTTCAAGGCGGTCAACGCCGCCGGCCGCGCCCGTGCCCGCGAACTGCTCTTCGCCGATGGCAGCGGCCTGCAATGCGCCGCCCGCATTTCCTGGCTGCAGGACCAGCTGATCGCGGTCCTGCACGACTTCGCCCTCAACCACGTCTTCAGCGCCGGCCAGGTGCCGCCGGCCTCCCGCATCACCGTCACGGCCGTCGGCGGTTACGGGCGCGGCACGCTGGCGCCCGGCTCGGATATCGACCTGCTCTTCCTGCTCCCGGCCAAGCCTGCCGCCTGGAGCGAGCCGGCCATCGAGTTCATGCTCTATATCCTGTGGGATCTCGGCTTCAAGGTCGGCCACGCCACGCGCAATCTTGAGGAATGCGTCCAGCTCTCCAAGGGCGACATGACGATCCGCACGGCGATCCTCGAGGCGCGCTACATCTGCGGCTCGGTCGCGTTGTTCGACGAGCTGGCGGTGCGCTTCGACCGCGAGATCGTGCGCGGCACCGGCCCGGAATTCATCGCCGCCAAGCTTGCCGAGCGCGACGAGCGTCACCGCAAGGCCGGCGACACGCGCTATCTGGTCGAGCCGAACGTCAAGGAAGGCAAGGGCGGGCTGCGCGACCTGCACACGCTGTTCTGGATCGCCAAGTACTTCTACCACATCAAGGACCCCGCCGAACTGGTCAAGCTCGGCGTGCTCTCCCGGCAGGAATACAAGCTCTTCCAGAAGGCGGACGATTTCCTCTGGGCCGTGCGCTGCCACATGCATTTCCTGACGGGCAAGGCGGAGGAGCGCCTGTCCTTCGACATCCAGCGCGAAATCGCCGAATGCCTCGGCTACCAGCCGCATCCCGGCCTTTCCGCCGTCGAGCGCTTCATGAAGCACTACTTTCTCGTCGCCAAGGACGTGGGGGACCTCACGCGCATCTTCTGCGCGACGCTCGAGGACCAGCAGGCCAAGGAAGCGCCCGGCATCACCGCCGTCATCAGCCGCTTCACCCGCCGCACCCGCAAGATCGCCGGCACGCTGGATTTCCTCGAGGACCGCGGCCGCATCACCATCGCCGACCCCGACGTCTTCAAGCGCGACCCGGTCAACCTCATCCGTCTCTTCCACATCGCCGACATCAACGGGCTGGAATTCCATCCCGACGCGCTGAAGCAGATGACGCGTTCGCTGACGCTCATCAACGGGGCGCTGCGCGAGAGCGAGGAGGCGAACCGCCTCTTCCTGTCGATCCTCACCTCGCCGCGCGACCCGGCGCTGATCCTGCGCCGCATGAACGAGGCCGGCGTGCTCGGCCGCTTCATCCCGGATTTCGGCAAGATCGTCGCGATGATGCAGTTCAACATGTATCATCACTATACGGTCGACGAGCACCTCATCCGCGCCGTCGGCGTGCTCGCCAGCATCGACCAGGGGCGCGAAAAGGAAGCCCATCCGCTCAGCTATCAGGTCATGCCGAGCATCGAGGACCGCATTCCGCTCTATGTGGCGGTGCTGCTGCACGATATCGCCAAGGGGCGTCCGGAGGACCATTCGGAAGCCGGCGCCAAGGTCGCGCGCAAGCTCTGCCCGCGCTTCGGCCTCACGCCCAAGCAGACGGAACTGGTCGTCTGGCTGATCGAGGAACACCTCACCATGTCCATGGTCGCGCAGACCCGCGACCTCAACGACCGCAAGACCATCGTCGACTTTGCCGACAAGGTGCAGTCGATGGAACGGCTGAAGATGCTGCTGGTGCTGACGGTCTGCGACATCCGCGCCGTCGGCCCGGGCGTGTGGAACGGCTGGAAGGGCCAGCTGCTGCGCACCCTCTATTATGAAACCGAACTCCTGATCTCCGGCGGCTTTTCCGAACTGTCGCGCAAGGAGCGGGCGCAGGCCGCCCGCGAAATCCTTTCCGAGACGCTGCCGGCCGACTGGAGCCAGAAGGACCGCAAGACCTATACGCGCCTCCACTACGATCCCTATCTCCTGACGGTGTCGCTGGAGGACCAGGTGCGCCACGCCGCCTTCATCCGCGAGGCGGACAAGAGCGGGCAGACGCTCGCCACCATGGTGCGCACCCATTCCTTCCACGCCATCACCGAGATCACGGTGCTCTCGCCGGACCATCCGCGCCTGCTGACGGTGATCGCCGGCGCCTGCGCGGCGGCGGGCGCGAACATCGTCGACGCCCAGATCTTCACGACATCGGACGGTCGCGCGCTCGACACCATTCTCGTCAACCGCGAATTCCCCAACGATGCGGACGAGATGCGCCGCGCCGGCACGATCGGCCGCATGATTGAGGACGTGCTGTCCGGCCGCAAGCGCCTGCCGGAGGTGATCGCGACGCGCACGAAGAGTCGCCGGCGCACCCGCACCTTCACCGTCTCGCCGACCGTCACCATCTCCAACACGCTGTCGAACAAGTTCACCGTCATCGAGATCGAGTGCCTCGACCGGCCGGGCCTCCTGTCGGAAGTGACGGCCGTGCTGTCCGACCTTTCGCTCGACATCGCCTCGGCGCATATCACGACCTTCGGCGAGAAGGTCATCGACACCTTCTATGTCACCGACCTCGTCGGCCAGAAGGTCAGCAACGACAACCGGCAGGCCAATATCGTCGGGCGGCTGAAGGCCGTCATGGCGGACGAAGCGGACGAGGCGCGCGATCGCATGCCACCCGGCATGATCGCGCCGGCTTCCGCCACGCCGAAAAGGATCAGGGCAGAACAATGAGTCTCGTCAAGAAATTCGCGACCGTCGGCGGCGCGACGCTCGGCAGCCGCGTGCTCGGTTTTGCCCGCGAAACGCTGATGGCCGCCGCCCTCGGCACGGGGCCGATGGCCGACGCCTTCTACGCCGCCTTCCGCTTCCCCAACCTCTTCCGCCGCCTTTTTGCCGAAGGCGCCTTCAACGCTGCCTTCGTGCCGCTCTTTGCCAAGGAGATCGAGGCCGGCGGCATCGACGGGGCCAAGCGCTTCTCCGAAGAGGTCTTCGGCGTGCTCTTCACCGTGCTCCTGATGCTGACCATCGCGATGGAGCTGCTGATGCCGCTGCTCGTCGCCTGGGTCATCGCGCCGGGCTTCGTCGACGATGCGGAAAAGTTCGACCTGACGGTCAAGCTCGCCGTCGTCATGTTCCCCTATCTCATGTGCATGTCGCTGACGGCCATGCTGTCGGGCATGCTGAATTCGCTGCATCACTATTTCGCCGCCGCCATCGCGCCGGTTTTCCTTAATGTCGTCCTCATCGGCGCGCTTGCCTACGGCCTCTGGCAGGGCGCGACGCCGCTGGAAACGGCCTGGTATCTCTCCTGGGGCGTGCTTGCCGCCGGCCTTCTCCAGATGGCGGTACTCTATGCGGGCGTGCGCCATGCCGGCATGAAGATCGGCTTCCGTCGCCCGCGCATGACGCCCAACGTCAAGCGCCTGCTCTGGCTCGCCCTGCCGGCGGCGGTGACGGGCGGCATCACCCAGATCAACCAGCTCATCGGCCAGATGATCGCCTCCACCAAGGACGGCGCGATCTCGGCCCTGCAATATGCCGACCGCGTCTACCAGCTGCCGCTCGGCGTGGTCGGCATCGCCGTCGGCGTGGTGATGCTGCCGGAACTGGCGCGGGCGCTGAAGGGCGGCCAGGAGCGGGAGGCGGGCCACCTGCAGAACCGCTCGATGGAATTCGTGCTCTTCCTCACCCTGCCGGCCGCCGGCGCGCTCTGGGTCATTTCCGACGAGATCGTGCGCGTGCTCTACGAGCGCGGCGCCTTCAGCCCGGAGACGACCTCCATCGTCGCCGGCACGCTCGCCATCTACGGCCTCGGCCTGCCCGGCTTCGTGATGATCAAGGCGCTCAATCCCGGCTTCTTCGCCCGGGAGGACACCAAGACGCCGATGCGCATCACCATGCTGTCGGTGGTCATCAACTGCGTGCTGGCGGTGTCGCTCTTCCCGCTGTTTTACGAGCGCGGCATCGCGACCGCCGAGGCCGTTTCCGGCTGGCTGACGGCGCTCCTGCTCTTCGTCACGCTGGTGCGCCGCGGCCACTGGCCGCTGGAAAAGGCGCTCGCCGTGCGCGTCGCAAAGCTGCTCGTCGCCACGGTGGTCATGGCGGTCTCGCTCGAATACGCTTCCGGCTATCTCGCCGATCATCTCGGCTCGGCCGCGCCGCTCTACGAGCAGGTGGCGGCGCTCGGCCTCCTCGTCGGCCTCGCCATGGTCGTCTATTTCTCGCTCGCCTTCCTCATCGGCGGCGCGGACCCGGGCATGATCCGCCGCAACCTGAAGCGCGGGCGCGGCAAGCCGCAGGCCGGCGCGGAATGAGGCAGCGGATCGCCCTCGTCTCGCTGCTCGTGCCGGACTACGATGTGGGCATCGCCTTTTATTGCGGCAGGCTCGGCTTCGGTCTTGTCGAGGATACGGCGCTCGGCGACGGCAAGCGCTGGGTGATCGTCCGTCCGCCGGGCGCGGGCGAGAGCGGCCTTCTCCTTGCCGTCGCCGATGGCGCGCGCCAGCAGGCGGCGATCGGCAACCAGACGGGCGGCCGTGTCGGCTTCTTCCTGCACACGGACGATTTCGGACGGGACCATGCCGCCTTCCTTGCGGCCGGCGTGCATTTCCACGAAGCGCCCCGGCACGAGCCCTACGGCACGGTCGCCGTCTTCGAGGATGCCTTCGGCAACCTCTGGGACCTTATCGAGCCGCGTGGCTGACGCCCCTTGATCGGCGGCCCGTCGCCGTGCATAAGCGCGACGGGTTTACGCAAGTCCGGGCGCATACCTGTCCCGGATCTTCCTCTTCAACAGGATCAGGCCTTCCACCCGCCTGAAGGATACCGCCATGAGCGCATTCAAGCCTCTCGTCTTCTCCGGCGTCCAGCCGACCGGCAATCTTCACCTCGGCAACTATCTCGGCGCGATCCGCAAGTTCGTCGCCCTGCAGGACGACAATGACTGCATCTACTGCGTCGTCGACCTGCACGCGCTGACCGCGCAGCTGGTGCATGAGGACATGCGCAACCAGATCCGCTCCATCGCGGCTGCCTTCATCGCCTCCGGCATCGACCCGAAGAAGCATATCGTCTTCAACCAGTCCGCCGTGCCGCAGCATTCCGAGCTCGCCTGGATCTTCAACTGCGTGGCGCGCATCGGCTGGATGGAGCGCATGACACAGTTCAAGGACAAGGCCGGCGGCAAGAATGCCGAGCAGGTCTCGCTGGGCCTGCTTGCCTATCCGAGCCTGATGGCTGCCGACATCCTCGTCTACCGCGCGACCCATGTTCCGGTTGGCGATGACCAGAAGCAGCATCTGGAACTGACCCGCGACATCGCCCAGAAGTTCAACATCGACTTCGGCAGCCATATCCGCAAGACCGGCACGGGCGTCGACATCGTCGTCGGCGAGGAGCCGGTGCACGCCTATTTCCCGATGGTCGAACCGCTGATCGGCGGCCCGGCGCCGCGCGTCATGTCGCTGCGCGATGGCACGAAGAAGATGTCGAAGTCGGACGCGTCCGATCTTTCGCGCGTCAACCTGCTCGACGATGCCGAGACGATCTCCAAGAAGATCCGCAAGGCCAAGACCGATCCGGATGGCTTGCCGAGCGAGGTCGAGGGTCTGAAGGGCCGCCCCGAGGCGGAAAACCTCGTCGGCATCTATGCCGCGCTCTCCGACAAGACGAAGGCCGAGGTTCTCGCCGAATTCGGCGGTCAGCAGTTCTCCGTCTTCAAGCCGGCGCTGGTCGACCTTTCGGTCAATGTTCTCTCTCCGATCACCGGCGAGATGCGCCGCCTGATGGACGACACCAGCCATATCGACGCGATCCTTCGGGACGGCGGCGAAAGGGCGCGGGCGCGGGCCGAAAAAACCATGAAGGAAGTCCGCGACATCATCGGTTTTGTGCAGTAAGGTCGCCGCGAAACGCAGGAACCGAAGCAAGGGGGCCGCATGGTTTCTCGACGACTTTCTCGCATGGAAGGCCACCGCCGCAAATTCCTGGCGGTCATAGACGACACGCCGGAATGCCAGCGCGCCGTCCACTATGCGGGAATGCGGGCGAAGAATTCCAATGGCGGCGTGGTCCTGCTCTATGTGATCGCCAACGGCGATTTCCAGCAATGGCTGGGGGTCGAGGAGATCATGCGGGCGGAAGCGCGCGAGGAGGCGGAAGCCGTGCTCGCGAAAGCCGCGCAGGCCCTGCGCGAATCGGTCGGCATCGAGCCGGAGCCGGTGATCCGCGAGGGCGTCGCCAGCGAAGAGATCAACGGCCTCATCGAGGAGGATCGCGACATCGCGATCCTCGTTCTGGCCGCCGGCTCCGCCAAGGAAGGGCCGGGGCCGCTGGTTTCCTCGCTCGCAAGTCGCGGTCAGGCTTTCCCGATCCCCGTGACCGTCATTCCGGATTCCCTGAGCGACGAGGAACTGGACGCGCTGAGCTAGGGCAGGCGCGGCGATTTGGTGCGGGATTGCGCAGCAGAAAGAATCCCGCGCTCTTGAAGAGAGGTGCGGAAGCGCCTATCTTCTTTTGAATTATTCTAAATACTTTGGCGGGCGGACGCGCCCGGCCGCATGGAGACGAAGATGTTCATCCAGACCGAAGCGACGCCGAACCCGGCGACCCTCAAGTTCCTGCCGGGCAAGGTGGTGCTGGAAACGGGTACGGCCGAGTTCCGCGACGAGACGGAAGCGCGCGCCGCGTCGCCGCTCGCCGCCCGCCTCTTCGCCATTCCCGGCGTCAAAAGCGTGTTCCTCGGTTACGATTTCATCACCGTCACCAAGGACGGCGCGGACTGGCAGCATATGAAGCCCGCCATCCTCGGCAACATCATGGAACACTTCATGTCCGGCCAGCCGGTCATCGCCAGCGGCGCCCTCGGCGGCAGCGCTGACGAGGAGGGCGAGTTCTTCAACGAGGGCGACGAGACCATCGTCGCCACCATCAAGGAACTGCTCGACACGCGCGTGCGCCCGGCCGTGGCGCAGGACGGCGGCGACATCACCTTCAAGGGCTTCCGCGACGGCGTTGTCTATCTCAACATGAAGGGCGCCTGCTCGGGCTGCCCGTCCTCCACGGCAACGCTCAAGCACGGCGTGCAGAACCTTCTTCGCCATTTCGTACCGGAAGTGCAGGAAGTTGAAGCCGTCGCCTGAGGCCTTCGCCGCACGGAAAGGGCTGCCGGCATGATCGTTCTTGCGATCGATACGGCGGGCACCGGCTGCTACGCGGCGCTTTATGATTCCGACCAGGATACGGTTCTCGGTGCCGCCGGCGCCGAGATTGGTCGTGGCCATGCCGAACGGCTGATGGAATTCGTCGATGCGGCGCTGGACGCGGCCGGCATGGATTTGCCGGCCGTGGAGCGTATCGCCGTCACGATCGGTCCGGGGTCCTTCACCGGCATCCGCGTCGGCGTCGCCGCTGCGCGCGGCCTGGCGCTGGCGCTCGGCGTTCCCGCGGTCGGCGTCTCCACGCTTTCCGCGCTTGCCGCTGAACATCAGACCGGCGCACCGCTGCTCGTCGCCGTTGATGCCAAGCGCGACGAAATCTACTGGCAGCGCTTTGCCGCCGATGGCGCTGCGGCTTCGCCGCCCGCCATCGCGGCCATTGCCGAGGCACGGGAGATCGCGGCAGGCCATGACGGTGCGATTGTGGGTTCGGCTGCCGCGCTGCTGCGCGAGGGGGCATCGCCGGGAACGGACGGCGTTTCCATCGCCATCGTCGCGCGGCTGGGCGCCCGCCTCGATCCGCAGGCGCACCTGCCGAGGCCGCTCTATCTGCGCGGTCCCGATGCCAAGCCGCAGGCGGGTTTCGCGATCCGGAGGGCATGACATGTCCCTGACCGACTACTTCACCCGCAAGCCGGCCTTCGAGATCTTCCCGCTCGAAACGACGGATGCCGCCATCGCCGCGACGCTCCACCGCGCGCGCTTTCCCCAGCCGTGGAACGACGGCGAGTTTCATTCGCTGCTGTCGCAGGATCCGGTCTTCGGCTTCCTGGCGCTGAAGGAGAACGTGCTCGGTCGCACGGCCGGCGGCTTCGTGCTGGCCCGCGCCACGGCCGGCGAGGCGGAAATCCTGACCATCGGCGTCGACGAGCGCTTCGCACGCGCCGGCCTCGGCTGGCGACTGATGCTGGCGGCCCTGCGCGAAGCCAGGATGCGCGGCGCAGAGGATATTTTCCTTGAGGTCGACGAGGTCAACGCCGCCGCCCGCGGTCTCTATGCCAAGCTTGGCTTCATCAAGGTCGGCGAGCGCAAGGCCTACTATGCGGCCGCGGATGGCAGCCGGTCCACGGCGCTTGTCTTGCGGCGCGATCTTCGCTAGTCCCCTATCGGGAGGCGAAACGAACAAGGGCGGGTCGCATGACGGAAGTCGAAAAATCGCTGGAAGAGCTTTGCGTCGAGCGCGGCATGCGCATGACCGAGCAGCGCCGCGTCATCGCGCGCGTGCTGGAAGCCTCCGCCGACCATCCGGATGTCGAAGAACTCTACCGCCGCTCTTCGGCCGTCGACGCGCGCATTTCCATCTCCACCGTCTACCGCACCGTCAAACTTTTCGAGGATGCCGGCATCATCGAGCGGCACGATTTCCGCGACGGTCGCTCACGCTACGAGACGGTGCCGGACGAGCACCACGATCACCTGATCGACCTGAAGAACGGGCAGGTGATCGAGTTCCATTCGCCGGAGATCGAGGCTCTGCAGGAGCGCATCGCCCGCGAGCATGGCTTCAAGCTGGTCGATCATCGCCTGGAACTCTACGGCATCCCTCTCAAGGAGGGCGAGTGAGGCTGCGCCTTGCATCGCCTGACCTTCGGCCGGTGATGCCGTGATCGCCTGGCTTCGCATCGTCGTCGGCCTTGTCGTCCTCGTCGCGGCGACGGTGGTGCTGCTGCCGGTCCAGCTCGTCGGCCTGCGTTTCAACCTGAAGATCCGCCGCCGCATACCGCGCCTCTGGCATCGCGTCGCCTGCCGGGTTCTCGGCATCCGGGTGCGGGTGCATGGCGCGCTGGAGCAGCAAAGGCCACTGCTGATCGCCGCCAACCATGCTTCCTGGAAGGACATCATGGTGCTCGGCTCCATCGCCGATGTCGTCTATATCGCCAAGGCCGAGGTGCGGGGCTGGCCGGTCTTCGGCATCCTCGCCCGTCTGCAGGCGACGATCTTCGTGGTGCGCGAACAGCGTCAGAAGACCGGCGACCAGGTAGACGAAATCGCAAGGCGCCTGACCGACGGCGAGATCGTCGTGCTCTTCCCCGAGGGAACGACCTCGGACGGCAACCGCCTCCTCGAGATCAAGACCTCGCTTTTCGGCGCCGCAGCCTCCGCCGTGCCTCATGCGCCGCACGGCGTCGTGCATATCCAGCCGGTTTCCATCGCCTATACCGGCGTGCACGGCATGGCGATGGGGCGCTACCACAGGCCGATTGCCGCCTGGCCGGGCGATATCGAACTCCTGCCGCATCTTCTCGGCGTCGCGCGGGAAGGCGCCGTCGATGTCGATGTCGATTTCGGCGAGCGGGTCGATTATTCCCGCGCCAGCAACCGCAAGCAGGTGAGCCGCGAAGTCGAGGCGCGCATCCGCGCCATGCTGGGCGCGCGATTGCGCGGCCGATAGCGTCGGGGCTTCAAATTCCGGGGCTTTTCCACTATGGAAACGGCCATGAGCGAACGATCCCTCTCCCTGCCCGAAATGCCTGCCGCCACGGCGAACACCCGCAAGGTCTTCGTGAAGACCTACGGCTGTCAGATGAACGTCTATGACAGCGAGCGCATGACGGACGCCCTGTCGAAGGACGGCTATCAGGCGACGGAGGTACTGGAAGAGGCCGACCTCGTTCTCCTCAACACCTGTCACATCCGCGAAAAGGCGGCGGAAAAGGTCTATTCGGAACTCGGCCGTCTGCGCGAGATGAAGAAGGCCCGCGCCAGGAACGGCCGCGAGATGGTGATCGGCGTCACCGGCTGCGTCGCCCAGGCGGAAGGCAAGGAAATCCTGCGCCGCGCGCCGGCCGTGGACCTCGTCATCGGCCCGCAGACCTATCATCGCCTGCCCGAGGCGCTGCGCCGCGCCAAGGGCGGCGAGCGCGTGGTCGAGACGGACTATGCCATCGAGGACAAGTTCGAGCATCTGCCTGCGCCGGAAAAGGCGAAGACCCGCGCCCGCGGCGTCACCGCCTTCCTCACCGTGCAGGAAGGGTGCGACAAGTTCTGCACCTTCTGTGTGGTGCCCTATACGCGCGGTTCCGAAGTCTCCCGCCCCGTTTCGCAGATCGTCTCCGAAGCCGAGCGCCTCGTCGAAGGCGGCGTGCGCGAGATCACCCTGCTCGGCCAGAACGTCAACGCCTGGCACGGCCTCGGCCCTGATGGCACCGAATGGGGTCTCGGCGACCTGCTCTACCGCCTTGCCGAGATCGAAGGCCTCGCGCGCCTGCGCTATACGACCAGCCATCCGCGCGACATGGACGACCGCCTGATCGAGGCGCACCGCGACCTGCCGAAGCTGATGCCCTATCTGCATCTGCCGGTGCAGGCCGGTTCCGACCGCATTCTGAAGGCCATGAACCGCCGGCACACGGCGGCCGACTATGTCGCCCTCATCGAGCGCATCCGTGCCGTCCAGCCCGACCTTGCCATATCGGGCGATTTCATCGTCGGCTTCCCCGGCGAGACCGACGAAGACTTCGAGGACACGATGCGCCTCGTCGAGACGGTCGGTTATGCACAGGCATTTTCGTTCAAATATTCCACCCGTCCCGGCACGCCCGGCGCGGAAATGGACGGCCATGTCGAAGAGCGTGTTAAGGCCGAACGCCTTGAAAGATTGCAGGCTTTGCTGTTCCAGCAGCAAAAGGACTTCGCCCGCGGCTGCGTCGGCAAGGAGATAGACCTGCTTCTGGAGAAGCCCGGACGCCGTCCCGGCCAGCTCGTCGGCCGCTCACCCTGGCTGCAGCCTGTGAATGTTGATGCAAAAGGTTCCGAAATCGGTGACATTATCCGGGTACGAATCATCGATGCCGGGCCCAACAGCCTTTTCGCCGAAGCGATCGGGTAACGGGCGGATCGCAAGGAGCTTGACCGCTTGAACGGACACGAACTGATGACGTCATCGCCGCGCCAGTCGAAGAATGAGACCGACGCCAATCAATTCGTGCTCACTTTCGAGAACAATCGATACGCAAGCGAGCTCTTCGGCCAGTTCGACCAGAACCTGAAGCTCATCGAACAGCGCCTCCATATCGACGCCCGCGCCCGCGGCAATTCCGTTTCCATTTCCGGCGACGTGGTGGCCACCGGCCAGGCCCGCCGCGCGCTCGATTATCTCTACGATCGCCTCCAGAAGGGCGGCTCCATCGAGCTGTCCGATGTCGAGGGCGCCATCCGCATGGCGATTGCCGCGGACGACCAGCTTTCGCTGCCCACCATGGAGCGCAAGGCCAAGCTCACCATGGCGCAGATTTCCACCCGCAAGAAGACGATTGCGGCCCGCACGCCGACGCAGGATACCTATATCCGCGCGATGGAACGGTCCGAACTCGTCTTCGGCGTCGGCCCCGCCGGCACGGGCAAGACCTATCTCGCCGTCGCCTATGCCGCCCAGCTTCTGGAGCGCGGCGCGGTGGACCGCATCATCCTCTCCCGTCCGGCCGTCGAAGCCGGCGAGCGCCTCGGCTTCCTGCCGGGCGACATGAAGGAAAAGGTCGATCCCTATCTGCGCCCGCTCTATGACGCGCTCTACGACATGATGCCGGGCGACAAGGTCGAACGCGCCATCACCGCCGGCGTCATCGAAATCGCGCCGCTCGCCTTCATGCGCGGTCGTACGCTCGCCAATGCCGCCGTCATCCTCGACGAGGCACAGAACACGACGTCGATGCAGATGAAGATGTTCCTGACGCGCCTCGGTGAAAACGGCCGCATGATCGTCACGGGCGACCCGAGCCAGGTCGACCTGCCGCGCGGCGTCAAGTCCGGCCTCGTCGAAGCGCTGCAGATCCTCAAGGGCGTCGAGGGCGTCTCGGTCGTACGTTTCAAGGACGTCGACGTGGTGCGCCATCCGATGGTCGCACGCATCGTGCGGGCCTATGAGGCCCAGACGGCCGTGCAGGACGAAAGCGAGCAGCTGGATCGCTGACCGATCCCGGTATCCGATGAGCGAACTCGACATCCAGATTTCCATCGAGGAGGGCGCGTGGCCCTCCGAAGAGCGCTTGCTCGAGATGAGCGGGCGCGTGCTGGGCGCGGCGGCGGAGCATCTTCGCGGGAAGGAAAAGCAGCCCTTCCCGAAGACCGGCGCGCCGGAAGTCTCTCTCGTCTTCACCAACGATGAAAGCATCCGTGGCATCAACGCGGAATGGCGTGGACAGGACAAGCCGACCAATGTGCTCTCCTTCCCCGCCTTCCCGCTGACACCCGGCAAGATGCCGGGTCCGATGCTCGGCGACATCATCTTCGCCGAGGAAACATTGACCCGCGAGGCGGCCGATCTCGGCAAGTCCTTCGACGAACATCTCACGCATCTGATGGTGCATGGATTTCTGCATCTCTTCGGCTATGATCACATGGACGATGAGGAAGCGGAAAAAATGGAGGGGCTGGAGACTCGCATTCTTGCCGAGCTTGGCCTATCTGACCCCTACGGGGATGGCCCCGAAGAATAGTTTGGACCAATGAGCGACTTCAAGAACCAGTCGGTAGCGACGGAAAAGAGCGAGGCGGACGCCTCAAGTCAGGACGAGGCGGGCAGTAGTAGCAGCGCGCCGAAGCTGGAAAGCGGGGGCCGGTCATCCTTCTGGTCCCGTGCGACGCGGCTTTGGCGCATGACCGGCGCCTCCAGCCTCCGCAAGGACCTTGCCGAGGCCCTGATGACGGAGGAGAACGGCGAGCCCACCTTCTCGCCCGAAGAGCGGGCGATGCTGCACAACATTCTCCGCTTCCGCGAGGTGCGCGTCGAGGACGTCATGGTGCCGCGTGCCGATATCGAGGCCGTCGACCAGGACATCACGATCGCCGAACTGATGGTGATCTTCGAGGATTCCGGCCGCTCGCGCATGCCGGTCTATAACGAAAGCCTCGACGATCCGCGCGGCATGGTCCATATCCGCGACCTGCTCGCCTATGTCACCAAGCAGGCCCGCAACAAGCGCCGCACCGGCGCCAAGCCTTTAACCGCCAAAGCCGGGACCGCCAAATCCGCGGCAACGGCCGGCGAGAAACCGGTCCGCACGCCGAAGGCCGAATTCGACCTCGGCCGTGTCGATCTTTCCACCACCGTCGCCGAAGCCGGCATTATCCGCCAGGTCCTCTTCGTCCCGCCGTCCATGCTCGCCGCTGACCTGATGGCGCGCATGCAGGCCGACCGCACGCAGATGGCGCTCGTCATCGACGAATATGGCGGCACCGACGGCCTCGCCTCGCTGGAGGACATCGTCGAGATGGTCGTCGGCGACATCGAGGACGAGCACGACGACGACGAGGTGATGATCCAGCGCGTCAGCGACGACGTCTTCATCGCCGATGCGCGCGTCGAACTGGAAGAGCTGGCCGAAGCCATCGGCCCGGATTTCGACATTCGCGAACAGCTGGAAGACGCCGATACACTCGGCGGCCTCATCTTCGCCTCGCTCGGGCGCATTCCCGTGCGCGGCGAAGTGGTGCAGGCCGTGCCCGGCTTCGAGTTCCACGTGCTCGACGCCGATCCGCGCCGCGTCAAGCGGGTGCGCGTCACCCGCAAGCGCGCCAGCGCCGTCCGCCGCCGCGACCGCCGTCCGGAAGGCGAGGGCCTTGTCGACCGCAACAAGCCGGCCGAACAGCAGGCGGGTGAGGCGAACGCCGAATAAGGCGGGTGCCTCTTCCCGATCGGAACAGCTCTCGCCTGGTGACTTGTCCTCATCCTGTCCTTCGCCTCGCTTGCGGGGCGAGGGCAGCCGGCATCCCCCTCCGAAGGGGAAATCCCGACAAGGCAAGGTCGGAGTGCCCGATGCAATTAACGGCAGGGACCTGAGGACAACGCGCCGGTTTTTTGAAAGACTGGCGCGGCTGATTCGGGGATATCAAGACTAGGGGACGGGATGGAGCGGCTTGCGGGCAAGGTCATGCTCCTGTCTGGTACGAGACGGGCGCTGACGGCATTTCTTGCGGGCCTCGTCGGCGTGCTGGCGCTGCCACCGTTCGGGTTCCTCGCCGCGCTCTTCGTGTCCTTCACCCTGCTCGTCTGGTTACTCGATGGCGCGAGCGCCGCGCCGGAGGCCGGTTTCCTGCGCCGTCTCGCGCCGGCCTTCCGCATCGGCTGGACCTTCGGCTTCGGCTATTTCGTCGGCGGCCTCTGGTGGCTCGGCAATGCCCTGCTCGTGGAGGCGGATGCTTTCGCCTGGGCGCTGCCGCTCGCCGTCTTCGGCCTTCCGGCCTTCCTTGCCCTGTATTATGGCTTCGCCGCTGCGCTCGCCCGGCTCCTCTGGTCGGACGGCATGGGTCGCATCGCCGCACTCGCCTTCGCCTTCGGTGTGGGGGAGTGGCTGCGCAGCACACTCTTCACCGGCTTCCCCTGGAACGCCGTCGGCTATGGCGCCATGCCCGTGCCGCTCCTGATGCAATCCTCCGGCCTTGTCGGCCTTGCCGGCATGAACGCACTTGCCGTATTCGTCTTCGCCGCGCCGGCCCTGCTTGGAACGCGCCGTGGGCGCGTGCCGGGCCTTGGCCTCGCCGCGCTCCTCTTCGCTGCCCATGTCGGTTATGGCTACTACGCGCTGAACGTCGTGCCGACGCCGGAAAGCGCCGCCACCGTCGTCCGCCTCGTCCAGCCGGTCATCGACCAGGCGATGAAGCTCGACGATTCGGCGCGGGCGGACATCTTCGAGCGGCACCTCGCCCTCAGCGCCGCCGCGCCGGAAGGCGGCAAGAGGCCCGACGTCATCGTCTGGCCGGAAACTTCCATTCCCTTCATCCTCACGGACAATCCCGATGCCCTCGTGCGCATCGCCGATGTACTGGAGGACGATCAGGTGCTGATCGCCGGCGCGGTGCGCACGGAAAGCGCCGGCTCCGGCAAGGCGCCGCGTTATTACAATTCCATCTACGCCATCGACGGCAAGGGGCAGATCGTTGCCGCCGCCGACAAGGTGCACCTCGTCCCCTTCGGCGAATACATGCCCTTTGCTGATCTCTTCGAGAGCCTGGGCGTCGATGCCGTCGCCATGCCCGGCGGCTTCTCCGCCGCCCGGGCGCCGCAGCTTCTGACCGCGTCGGGCAAGGGATTCTATCCGCTGGTCTGCTACGAGGCGATCTTCCCCGAGGAGATGGCTTCGGTGGCCGACGATGCGGTTGCCCTGCTGAATGTCACCAACGACGCCTGGTTCGGCAATACGCCTGGTCCCTACCAGCATTTCCTCCAGGCGCGCCTTCGCGCCGTCGAGCGCGGCGCGCCACTGATTCGCGCCGCCAATAACGGTATTTCTGCCGTCATCGATGCCAAGGGCAGGGTGGTCGCAGGGCTGTCCTACGACGTTCCGGGCTTCGTGGATGCAACCCTCCCGGGAAAGCTTACGTCAGGTGAGGCGGGCAAGTGGCGGAACTGGGCGTTTCCGGTGACCCTCGCCCTGCTCTTGGCGATGGCGGGCATTTCTCGCGCTGGTTTTAGAAACAGGGTGAATTGACCCAAAACCCCTAAAATAGCATAGTGCACGCCGCCGGCGGTTCTCCTGTATTGTAGCGACCTTCAGAGTCTGCGCATACAACGTGACGTTAGGTTTTCGTTAACGTAGCCGGTAGGGGCCATTTCCGCGTTAGGACTTAAAGTGATGATGGAAAACAAGAAGAAGCCGAATCCGATCGATATCCATGTCGGCAGCCGGATAAGACTTCGCAGGACCATGCTCGGCATGAGCCAGGAAAAGCTGGGTGAAAGCCTCGGCATCACCTTCCAGCAGATCCAGAAATACGAGAAGGGCACGAATCGCGTCGGCGCCAGCCGCCTGCAGAACATTTCGAGCATTCTCAATGTGCCGGTCTCGTTCTTCTTCGAAGATGCGCCGGGCGAGCAGACGGACGTTCAGGCCGGCCTCGCCGAAGCTTCGAGCTCTAACTACGTCGTCGACTTCCTGTCCTCCTCTGAAGGCCTGCAGCTCAACCGCGCCTTCGTGAAGATCGGCGATCCCAAGGTGCGCCGCAAGCTGGTCGATCTCGTCAAGGCGCTCGCCGCCGAGGCCGAGGTCGAGTAACCGGCCTTCCCGAACCGCATGAAAGAACGGCCCTTCGGGGCCGTTTTTCATTGGGCGCGCATCTGTGTCGCCGCGGCGCGACACTCGCGGCAAATCGTCTGGAAGCGGGAGACATAAAGATATTCTTATGTCCTTGTGTGCTTGTCTTTGCGCGGCGAACTGAATAACAACGTCGAAGTCCATTTTCTTTGAGGGGAATTCCCGCATGCGCAGCAGCTATCTCTTCACCAGCGAGTCCGTCGCCGAAGGCCATCCGGACAAGGTGTGCGACCGTATCTCCGACGAAATCGTCGATCTCGTCTATCGCGAAGCCGTGAAGTCGAAGGTCGACCCGTGGTCGGTCCGGATTGCCTGCGAGACGCTTGCCACGACCAACCGCGTCGTCATTGCCGGTGAAGTCCGCCTGCCGCCGAGCCTCCTGAAGAAGGACAAGAACGGCCACGACGTCATCAATCCCGCCAAGTTCAAGTCGGCTGCCCGCAAGGCGATCCGCGACATCGGCTACGAGCAGGACGGTTTCCACTGGAAGACGGCCAAGATCGACGTGCTCCTGCACTCGCAGTCCGCCGATATCGCCCAGGGCGTCGACAACGCCGCCGACAAGCAGGGTGACGAAGGCGCCGGCGACCAGGGCATCATGTTCGGCTACGCCTGCCGCGAAACCGCCGAGCTCATGCCGGCGCCGCTCTATTATTCGCACCGCATCCTCGCCCTCCTCGCCGAAGCCCGCAAGAAGGGCGAAGGCGACGCCGGCAAGCTCGGCCCGGACGCCAAGAGCCAGGTCACCGTGCGCTACGTCGACGGCAAGCCGGCCGACGTCGCCTCCATCGTGCTGTCCACGCAGCATCTCGATGCCAGCTGGGATTCCAAGAAGGTCCGCGCCGTCGTCGAACCCTATATCCGCGAAGCGCTGGCCGACCTGAAGATCGCCGACGATTGCTCCTGGTACATCAACCCGACGGGCAAGTTCGTCATCGGCGGCCCGGACGGCGACGCCGGCCTCACCGGCCGCAAGATCATCGTCGACACCTATGGTGGCGCGGCTCCGCATGGCGGCGGCGCCTTCTCCGGCAAGGACACGACCAAGGTCGACCGTTCGGCCGCCTATGCCGCGCGCTACCTCGCCAAGAACGTCGTTGCCGCGGGTCTTGCCGAGCGCTGCACGATCCAGCTCTCCTACGCCATCGGCGTCGCCCAGCCGCTGTCGATCTATGTCGACCTGCATGGTACCGGCAAGGTGAGCGAAGACGAAGTCGAAGCCGCGATCCGCAAGGTCATGGACCTGTCGCCGTCGGGCATCCGCCGTCACCTCGACCTCAACAAGCCGATCTACGCCAAGACCGCCGCCTATGGCCATTTTGGCCGCAAGGCCGGTCGTGACGGCTCCTTCTCCTGGGAACGCCTCGACCTCGTCAAGGCGCTCAAGGAAGCGCTGAAGAACTGAGGCCAAGATGACCGATGCAGAGCGCCGCAGCCGAGCGACCGAAGCCTTCTTCGGTCGCCGCAAGGGAAAACCGCTGCGTGAGCGGCAGGTGCAGCATCTCGAAACGCTGCTGCCGGAACTGAAGGTCGATCTTTCGGCCGAGGCTCCGGCAGACATTGCATCGCTCTACGGCTTCAAGCCGGCCCGCATCCGCCTCGAAATCGGCTTCGGCGGCGGCGAGCACCTCATCCATCGCGCGCTGGAGCAGCCCGAGACCGCCTTTATCGGCGTCGAACCCTTCGTCAATTCCATGGCGAAGCTGGTCGGCCGCGTGGAGGAAACGGGCGCGAAGAATATCCGGCTCTATGATGACGATGCGACGGAACTTCTGGATTGGCTGCCGGCCGGCTCGATCGATCAGATCGATCTGCTCTATCCCGACCCCTGGCCGAAGAAGAAGCACTGGAAGAGACGGTTCGTGTCTCAGGTCAACCTGGACCGCTTTGCCCGGGTGCTGAAGCCCGGCGGGCTGTTCTGCTTCGCGTCCGATATCGACACCTATGTCAACTGGACGCTGATGCATTGCGGAGAGCATTCCGCTTTTGCGTGGACCGCGGAAAACGCGGTCGATTGGCTGACGCCGTTTGCCGGCTGGCCGGGCACGCGCTACGAGGCGAAGGCCAAGCGCGAGGGCCGCAAGTCGGCCTATCTCACCTTCCGCCGTCTCTGACGGACGGGTTTCCTCGTTCAGTGCAGGCTGACGGTGCGCAGATCGTCTTCGGCAGCCTTGAAGAAGGTGCTGGAACGGTTGTCGGTCAGCAGGATCGGCGTGCCGTCCGCGCCGAACAGCGCCCACAGGTCGAGGCTCGGGTCGATTTCCGGTGCTTCCGGGAAGACGCGCGACACTTCGTCGGCCTTCATCTTCCTGATATAGCCGACTTCGCCGGCGCCCAGATGCGCAAGATCCGCCTTCGATACGGTGGGGGTGATTGTTTTCAGGCCCATTTTTGCCTCCATGGCAATGCCGGACTTGCCGGCCACCGGACGCCAACGGCCACCATGGCCCATCGGTCGTTCGGCGATCAGGTTATGCGCGAAACGGTCCGGCGGGTGTTCCCGCAGGAACGGCTCATGATCTAGTCTGATACGGAAATGTTAATTTTCTTTACCATCCGCACCGGCTCCGGCCGGACGAGATCGACCGAGAGGAGGCCGTTCTTCAGCTCGGCGCCCGAAACGCGCATGCCGTCGGCAAGCACGAAGGTGCGCTGGAACTGGCGCGCGGCGATGCCGCGGTAAAGATAGTCCCGTTCGCCGCTCTCGGCCTGGCGGCCGCGGATGACGAGCTGGTTTTCCTCCGTCGTCACGTCGAGTTCCTCCTCTGAGAAACCCGCGACGGCAAGCGTGATGCGCAGGCGTTCGGGTGCGCCCGTCTCGCCGTTCGGCCGCAGCCGCTCGATATTATAGGGAGGATAGCCGTCATTGCCCTTGGCGATGCGCTCAAGGGTCTTCTCCATGGCGTCGAAACCCAGGAGAAGCGGGCTCGTGAATGGGGTCATGCGTGTCATCGTCCAGTCCTTGGCTTCAAGCGACCTTGGCGGGACCCGGCTTCGGCATCCCGACGGCTGCAATATGGTGATTGCGCCGTCCCGGCGCAAGACGCTTGCGAAAGGCGGCTTTGCAAATATAGTCGCCGCTTCGCCTGCGCGGCGCAGGCCACAGCACGAGAATCGAAGGAACGGTAAGGGCATGTCTGAGCCACGGAAAATCATCATCGACACGGATCCCGGCCAGGACGATGCGGCCGCGATCATGCTGGCGCTCGGCAGCCCGGAACTCGATATCCTCGGCATCACCACGGTCGCCGGCAACGTGCCGCTGTCGCGCACGTCCACCAATGCCCGCATCATCCTGGAATTCTGCGCCCGGCCCGAGGTGAAGGTCTTTGCCGGCGCCGACAAGCCCGTTGCCCGCCCGCTGGTCACCGCCGAGCATGTGCATGGCAAGACCGGTCTCGACGGTCCGGACCTGCACGAGCCGCAAATGCCGCTGCAGGCGCAGCTTGCCGTCGACTTCATCATCGAGACGCTGAAGCGCGAGCCTGCCGGCACGGTGACGCTCTGCACGCTCGGTCCGCTGACGAACATCGCGCTCGCGCTCGAAAAGGCGCCCGAGATTGCCGGCCGCGTGCGCGAACTGGTCATGATGGGTGGCGGTTTCTTCGAGGGCGGCAACATCACGCCGGCCGCCGAGTTCAACATCTATGTCGACCCGGAAGCGGCCGCGGCCGTCTTCCGGTCCGGTATCCCCATCGTCATGATGCCGCTCGATGTCACCCACAAGGTGCTGACGCTGAAAAGCCGCGTCGCCCGCCTGCGCGAAATCGGCAGCCGTCCGGCCACCGCGCTTGTACAGATGCTCGACTTCTTCGAGCGCTTCGACGTGGAGAAATACGGCTCCGACGGTGGTCCGCTGCACGATCCGACGGTCATCGCCTACCTTCTGAAGCCGGAACTCTTCTCCGGCCGCGATTGCAATGTCGAGGTAGAGACGGCCTCGCCCCTGACGGTCGGCATGACGGTCGTCGACTGGTGGCAGGTCACGGGGCGCAAGCACAATGCCCGCGTCATGAAGGACGTCGATGCCGACGGTTTCTTCGCTCTTCTCACCGAGCGCGTCGGCCGCCTGTGATGCGCGGACCACGCCAGGCGGCGTCCGGCGCCGAGGCCCGCTTCCACAAGGAGATGATGGGCCTCTACGACCGCTTCGCAACGCTCGGCTTCCGCCCCGTCTTGCTGCGCCGCTTCGTTCTCCTGAAGGGCGGCGTGGCGACGGCGAAGGAGCTTATCTTCAATCCCGGCACCACCGGCCTCGAACGCCTGCTTGACGCCGGCAAGCCGGAGCTTTCGATGGAAGCCCTGATGCTGCATCCCGACTATCGGGACCTCTTCACGGACCTGGAGCTGAAGGAAGCGACCCAGCGCCTCGAAAACGCGCCCCGCCGCCGCTCCCGCGGCCGGCTTGAGGCAAAGCCGACGGAGCGGAAGTAGACGTCCCCCAAATCGATCCGCGCTCAAGACGGAAAGAGAGAGACCACCAACGAAAAAAGCCGGCGGAAACGCCGGCTTTTCCTTTTCCTATTGTCGATTGTGCAGCGTCTCAGAACTCTTCCCAGTCGTCCTGGGCAAGCGCGGTGTTGCCG
>NZ_JBBEYH010000018.1:0-99862 GCF_050172695.1 Shinella sp. G-2
AAGTCCATCCGCGGCGTGGTCGTCTATTGAGCGTGCATTGAAGCGCGCCTGCATTGCCATCCATTCGTTGCGCCGCTGCGCCAGCGCTGGCGGTGCCTGTTATCGGCCGCGCATGCCGCGACGGCCATGAAGGAGGAGAAGCCCATGCCAAGCATCGCGATACATCCATCCATCGACAGCGGGTTCAAAGCGACCGATGCCGCCTTTTCCGGCGGCACGCTCGTCTGCAACTGCGCGAGCAATCCGGTCAAAGTCCGCATCAAGGGCGACATCGCCCATAACCATGCCTGCGGCTGCACCAAGTGCTGGAAGCCGGACGGCGCCGTTTTCTCGGTCGTCGCCGTCGCCTCGACCGACAATGTCGAGGTCGTCGAAAACGGCGACAAGCTCGCGGTCGTCGATCCGGCCGCCCTCATCCAGCGCCATGCCTGCAAGGCGTGCGGCGTGCATATGTACGGCCCCGTCGAGCGCGACCACCCGTTCAAGAGCCTGTCCTTCGTGCATCCGGAGCGTTTCGAAGAGCGCGGCTGGGCCAAGCCCGGTTTTGCGGCCTTTGTCTCCTCGATCATCGAAAGCGGCTACGATCCGGCGCAGATGGACGGCGTTCGGACCCGGTTGCGGGAGCTCGATCTCGCGCCCTACGACTGCCTCAACCCCGCCTTGATGGACTACATCGCCACTTGGACGGCGAAGAAAAACGGCACGCTTCACGCCTAATGCCCTAACCTCCCAAGATCAGCCTCTCCCTCTTTCCCGATGCCATCGACAGGACCTGTCCAATGCACCGTCTAAAGCCCGAATTCACTGCCGAAATCCGTACCATCGTCGGTGAAGGAAATTTCAGGGAGGGAGAGGCGGTCACCATGATCGACTACGGCGTTACGCCGGAAAATCTCGACGCCAGCGCCATCGTCCTCCCCGGTACGACCGGGGAGGTTGCCGCCATTATCAGATGCTGCCGCGCCCACAGCGTCCCGCTCGTCACGCATGGTGGGCGAACCGGGCTTGTGGGCGGCGGTATGTCAAAACCGGGCGAACTGGTGCTTTCCACCGCCCGGCTCAATCGCATCCTGCATCTCTGCCCCGTCGAACGCGTTGCGGTGGTGGAAGCCGGCGTGACGCTGCAGGCGTTGCAGGTGGCGGCCGCAGAGCATCGCCTTGAACCGGGGATCGATCTGCCGTCCCGCGGCTCGGCGACGATCGGCGGCATGGCTTCGACGAATGCCGGCGGGATTTCGGCCTTCCGGTCCGGGGTCATGCGGCATCGTATCCTTGGACTGGAGGCCGTGCTTGCGGATGGTTCGGTCTATTCCGACCTGACCCGCGTCGTGAAAAACGCCGCCGGCTATGATCTGAAACATCTGTTTGTCGGTGCGGAAGGCACGCTCGGCGTAATAACGCGGGTTGCCGTCAAGCTGGAGCCCCAGCCGTTGGCCACCGCGACAGCGCTGTTCGGCCTGGCCTCGGTGGATGCAACACTGGAGGCGGTGCGCCGGGGGCTCGATGCCGAATACGGCCATCTTCGTGCTGCCGAAGCGATCTGGCACAGCTATTTCCGCCTGACCTCCAGCCACCATCGCTGGTCGGCTGTGGACTACGCCACCGACCATCCCGTCAACCTTCTGATGACGCTCGGCGGCGCGGACGAGACCGCCTTGCAATCGGAACTAGGCCGCATCTATGAGGACGTGAGCGCCGTTCATCCCGACACCTCAGCGGTGATTGCATTTTCCGGCGCGCAGGAGACCGACCTCTGGCGGCTTCGCGAGGACACGGACCTCATCTATCGACAGCATCCGGGTGCACCATCCTACGACGTTTCCGTTCCCCTCTCGCAGGTGGCGTCCTATCTCGAACGGTGCCTTGCTGATCTGAAGGCGATCGACGATGCGTTCGATCCCTATGTCTTCGGCCATCTTGCCGACGGAAACCTCCACATCGTGCTCAACAGCGCCGGTAGCGACATTCCGGCCGGAAAGGCACGTGCCGTCGAGGAGGCGATCTACCGGGGTATCGGAGAGCTGGGCGGGTCGTTTTCTGCCGAACACGGGATCGGTGCGAAGCGGGTGGCGCCGCTATCGGCTTTGTCCGATCCGGCAAAACTCGCCCTGATGCACCGGATCAAGGACGCGCTCGACGCGCCGGCACTTCTCAATCCCGGAAAGGTGCTCGAGGCAGGCAGGGTCTAGATGGCGACCAATTCGCGGCGGGTCATCTCCGCCTGCTGCTTCAACCATTCCCGCAACTGGCAAAACCCCTGGTGGCTGTCTGACGTTCTGGGTGCGATCAGGCTGTAGCCCATGCCCGCATCGAGCTGGGCCGGATGGGCCTGCATCAGCAAACCGCCGCGCATTGCAGCACCGACCAAAGCGAGGTCGGCGAGCGCAATCCCCTGCCCTTGCTGGGCCGCCGTCACCGCGAGATCCAGCGTGTCGAATACCAGATGCCGCGCGCCGGCAAGTGACATCTTCGCCTGCGCCGCCCAGCGCTCCCAGGTCCCGTGGGTCCTGTCCATATGCAGGAGCACCAAGCCATCGAAGTCACCACGGCTTGCAAGGTCGTCCACCAGACCCGGCCGGCAGACCGGTGCCAGATGCTCTTCCCACAGCCGGTCCTCGACAAGGCTCGGCCACGGCCCCGCTCCGTATTCGATCATACCGTCGATGCCCTCGAGCTCGAAGTCAGGCCGGCGGCTCCAGGCGGTGTCGAGATCGACGCGCACATGGGGATGGTCCCGGTAGAAATCCGGCAGGCGCGGCATCAGCCAGCGGATGGCGATCGAGGGATGGACGCGCAGGGTCACGATCTGTGACTGCGCCGTGACGGCCTGATCGCCTGAAGCAGAAGGGCGATCAACTGTTCCACATAGGGCAGCAGCCGCTCTCCGGCGTCGGTCAGGACGACCCGGCGCGTGTGGCGCAGGAAGAGCGTGCTGCGGAAATGGTTTTCCAACTGCAGGATCTGCCGGCTGATCGAACTCTGGCTGATGTGAAGGATTTCCGAAGCCTGGCTGAAGGACGAAGTTCGCGCCACCGCCAGAAAGGCCTGAAGGCCGGCAAGAGGGGGAAATCGCCTGGGCATCGGTCGATCGGATTTATCCGTTTTCCAAATAAATCTGTTGCACAATGAGCATTGGATTGTCCAGCGCCCCCTTGTCATTGTGCCCTGGTGAAGCCCGCCGGACAGCCGGCCAGCCACGATCAACCACGGAAGACAGGTCTGCCATGAGCGTCGTCGCCAAAACCGGCACCCAACCGGAAAGCAATGCTTTTACCCTGCCGAAACGCGCCGACGTCGTGATTGTCGGTGCCGGCATCATGGGCTGCGCAGCGGCCTATTATCTCGCCAAGCAGGGCGTCAAGGCCGTCGTCCTCGACAAATCCAGGATCGCCGGACAGCAATCGACGCGCGCCTGGGGGTTCGTGCGCCAGCAGGGACGCGACCCATCGGAAATGCCGCTCGCCATCGCGAGCAACCGCCTGTGGCTCGGCTTGCAGGAAGAGTTGCAGGCGGATCTCGGCTGGAGACAGGGCGGGTGTCTCTATATCGGGCACAATGCCGCGCAGATGGCGCGCTACGAATCCTACCTGGAAACCTCCCGGCAGCATGGCGTCGACACACGCCTTCTGTCGGCCGACGAGGTGCGTGCACAGGTGCCCGGCTTCGAGGCGCCGCAGATTGGCGGGCTTTTCACGCCGAGCGACGGCCAGGCCGAGCCCCGCCTCGTGGCACCGGCCTTTGCCCGTAGGGCCGCGGAACTCGGCGCTCGCTTCATCGAAGGCTGCGGCCTGACCGGCATCGACGTGGCCGGCGGCAAGGTGATCGCCGCCCGGACCGAGTGTGGCGAAATCCGCACGGACCACATCATCTGCTCCGCCGGCGCCGCAAGCTGGCGCGTGCTGCGCTCGCTCGGAATAGCCCTGCCGCAGCATCAGGTGCGGGGAACCGTCGCGCGCACCTCATCCGGCCCTTCGGTGGGCGCGGTCGCCGCGATCGGCGGTGGCATCGGCTGGCGTCAACGCAGCGACGGCAGCTTCAATCTGGCCAATGATGCCCGCGTCGACGTCGATGTTACGCTTGGCCATCTGCGCGCCCTGGAATGGTATATGGGGCCGTTGCTGCAACACTTTCGCTCATTCAATTTCAAGCTGAACGGCACGTTCCTCGATGATGTCAGGCAGCGGTTGCCGCGATCGGAAACGCGGGTGAATGGCCGTCTGGTCGGTGTTCGCGATCCACTGCTGGCCGCAAATGATGCCGATATCAATGCCTGCCTGGCACGACTGAAGAGGGCCATGCCCTCGCAGCGAAACGTCCAGATCGTCGAACGCTGGGCGGGCGGCATCGATGTCTTGCCGGACGGCATCCCCGTGCTGGATGCGCCGACCACGCCGAGTGGCCTGATGGTCGCGACCGGCTTCTGCGGTCACGGCTTCGCTTTGGGACCGATCGTCGGCAAAACCCTGGCGGATTGGCTGATCACCGGCCAACCGCCGATGAACCTCCATGATCTGCGCCTGTCGCGCTACGCGGAAGGCGACGTCAAGCCGCCGCATTCGCTCTTCTGAGCGAATTTAAAAGCAAAATTATGTGGCGCAATCAGCGTCTGGCTCATGCTCTTGAACGGATACGAACCGTCGACCCCGTTGTATGAATAGGGCTACTGGCCTTGCGTATTGTCCAAACATTCATCCGAGCGCAATTCGTCAAGGGCGAGTGAGAGCTAATATCGACACGACGATGGCAAGACACTCAACGAAGTTGGGTTATCATTTCGAGTAGAAACGAGCTTGGAAACCAGCGGATCGGTCGTCACAACATCGGGATGTTCGCGGACGCACTGCTACCGCGCATTCAGACCTGTCCATCCGAAATCGACTGGCCCGGGCCAATGCTAACTATTATCATCATCACTAGCGGACTCAATCGCTTCCGCCGCCATGGCTTGCCTGTTCAGCAGTCCCGCATCCTCCAGCGCCTCGATGTCGGGCAGGTCGCGCAGCGTCTCCATGCCGAAGGCTGACAGGAAATGCTTCGTCGTGACATAGGTATAGGGTGCGCCCGGCGTCGGGCTGCGTGGACCGGAGGCGAGGAAGTTGGCATTGCGCAGGCTGGCGATCGTGTCGCGGCTGACCTCCTTGCCGAAGATCTTCGACAGGTCGCCGCGGGTGATCGGCTGGAAATACGCGATGGCCATCAGCACCATGGCCTCGAAGTCGGACAGCGCTGGCCCCGCACTCCGCGTCGACGCCTGCGACGCCCGGATCGCGGAAGCGTAAGCCGAGCGGCTTCGGTGCTGCCAGCCGCCGGCGACGGAGACGATCTCATAGGGCCGGTCACGGAGTTCTTCCTGCAGGTCACCGATCAGGAGATCCACGCTGCAGTCCTTGCCGACGACACGGCTTAGCGTCTCACGGCCGACCGGCTCGGCCGCGGCAAAGATCACCGCCTCGACGCGCAACATCCATTCGCGCCAGCGCAGTTCCGGCGGCAGATCCACCAGTTCCCGATCCAGGAGGATTTCATCCTCCGATGTCGATCTGCGACCTCGTCGCGTGCTGGCCGTCTCCGGTTCGCTCATCATCACAACCCATAGATCCGGAATGAACTGCGGCCGGACAGTTCCCGCACGGCGCCAAAGCCTTCCAGACGGTCGAACAGCCGGGTTGCCGCCCAGCGCGATAGAGAGATGCCGGGCGCCGAGGCGGCCACCGCGTCCTCATTGAGCAGGGCCTGGATGACGGCCCCGGCGCCTTTCGTGCGAACCTTTGGTGCGACGGTGCGCAGCGTCTCGGCGCGGCGGGCGATCTCACCGGCGGTGCGCAGGGCCGCGCCCGTTGTCTCGGTGAGGGCTAGGCAGACGGCCCGGGCAAAGGCCGGTTCACCCGGGCGCACGCGGCCCCTGCCCCCAAGCGTCTTGAAGGCCGGTCCATAGCGCTCGGCCATCAGCAGCGGTACGGCAAAATCCCATTTCAGCAGCGCGGCTATCAGCAGGTCGGCCAGCATCCAGGCGAGCGGCTCGGCATCCGGCCGCACCGCATGCAGGGCCGTGACTAGGCCCGCCGCAGCGATCGGTGCGGGACGAACCGATTGCAGCGCGTCATCGGCATGATCGACCGCCGTGGTCAGCCTGTCGTCCCAAGCAAGCCCCAACAGATCGGCAAGCTCAGCCACCGCCTTCGAGGAAAAAGCGGGTTTTCGCGTGGAAACCTTTTTGTAAGCCAAAAGCACCCGGCCGGCAGGGCCCGGATCGTCACCAGCGGCCGTCAGCAAGAGCGCATCCCGCAACGCGGCCTCGTCCTCGTTCCGCCCCATCAGCCGGACTGTGACCGCAGCGCATTTCAGGGCTTGGCGGGAGCGCCAGCAGCCGGCCCAAACGGGCGAGGAGCGCACAAGATCATCAAGCGATTTCAACGCGATGCCGGCGGCGAAGGCAGCGGCAATCTCGTCCGGCTCGCGGCCGCGCGTCAGGGTCCAGCCGGGCAAGGTGGCCGGGAATACCGGCGAGGCGAAGAGAGGGGTGACGGGCAAATCCATGGCCGCCATCCTATAATGGATGCGCGGTTTATGCTATAGATTACGACACAAACCGCACGGCTTGTCTTTCCCATATAATGAAGGATAATCTTGCATTATCGTTCATTCTAGCTCATTATTGAAAAATGCGCCCTCTCGTCGAGCAGAATGCCGAAAACCGTAGCGAAGTACCGTCTGCTCGCTCTCTCAGCACAGGGGATTCAGGCGATGAGCGCGGGGATGCCGTACTTGACCCTGTCTCCCCTCCCCTGCCGGATCATCTGCAGGGGCTTGCAGAGCAGGCCCGCAACTATGTCGCGGCGGCGAGTTCCGCCAATACGCGCAAGGCCTATGCCTCGGACTGGAAGCACTTCTCCGCCTGGTGCCGGTGGCAGGGGCTTTCCGTGCTTCCGCCCGATCCCCAGGTGGTCGGCCTCTACATCACCGCCTGCGCCTCGGGCAGCAGTACCGGCGCGCCGACACAAGCGGACAAGACGATGGGTGTCGCCACCATCGAGCGACGACTGTCGTCGCTGTGCTGGAACTATGCCCAACGCGGTGGGGAAAGGCTCGATCGCAAGGACCGGCATATCGCAACCGTCATGGCCGGAATTCGAAACCGGCACGCCGCCCCGCCGCGGCAGAAGGAGGCGATCCTGCCGGAGGATCTGATCGCCATGCTGGAGACGCTCGACCGCGGCTCGCTGCGCGGGCTGCGCGATCGCGCCATGTTGCTGCTCGGCTTCGCCGGCGGCCTGCGCCGCTCGGAAATCACCGGGCTCGATCTCGGCCGCGACCAGAGCGAAGACGGGCGCGGCTGGATCGAGATCACCGACAAGGGCGTGCTGGTGACGCTACGCGGCAAGACAGGCTGGCGGGAGGTCGAGGTCGGCCGCGGATCCTCCGACGCCACCTGCCCCCTCGTCGCGCTGGACACCTGGATCAGGTTCGCCCGGCTCGCCAAAGGACCCCTCTTCCGCCGCGTGACCGGCAGGGGCAAGGATGTCGGACCGGACCGGCTGAACGACCAGGAGGTGGCACGCCTCGTCAAGAAGGCGGTGCTGGCGGCCGGGGTGCGCAGCGACCTGCCGGAGACCGAGCGCGGGCAGCTTTTTGCCGGCCATTCGCTGCGCGCCGGCCTTGCCTCCTCGGCCGAAGTGGACGAGCGCCATGTGCAAAAACAGCTTGGCCATGCCTCGGCCGAAATGACCCGCCGCTACCAGCGCCGGCGCGACCGGTTCCGCGTCAACCTCACCAAGGCAGCCGGGCTGTAGGCGCCCCTTCCATCAAGGCTCCCAAGTGGAATCTATTGGGATTGGAACTCCCCCCACAAAAGGAGGTAGAGTCCAGTCGCCTTTCGCATCGGTGACACGAGGGAGCGATGTTGCACGCACGACGGAGACGGGACAGGGGAAAACTTGCCTTGCTGGTTGCCGGGGGGCTGGTCTTCGGAACATCGCCGGACACTGCGATCGCCCAGATCGAATGGCGAGCGCCGCCGTGTACCTACTCAATGACCTCCAGCACGGGCACGCTCTGCGTTCGCGAGGCCAGCTTCAATCGCGACATATGCGGTGCGCTTGCCCGCTTCGCCGGCGAGAATGATCTCCCCCCAGATTTCTTCGCGCGGCTGATCTGGGCGGAAAGCCGGTTTCGTCCTGATGCCGTCAGCCCGAAGGGCGCGGAAGGAATAGCGCAATTCATTCCGTCCACCGCAAGACTGCGCGGCCTGTCGAACAGTTTCGACGCTCTAGAGGCATTGAAGGAATCGGCCGAGTATCTCGATGACCTGCGGGATCGCTTTGGCAATATCGGTCTGGCGGCCGCTGCCTACAATGCCGGCGAAGGCGGACTGCGGACGTTCCTGAAAACCGGAAGCCTGCCGCAGGAGACTCGCAACTACGTCCTCGATATCACGGCTCACGCGGCCGAGGATTGGCGCGACGAGCCGCCCGCCACCGTCGATCTGCGCCTCGACGGGCAGAAGTCCTTCGAAGACGCCTGCATCGCACTCGCCGACACACGACGCCTCAAGGGGCTGGAATTTGAAGTGGAAGGCGCCTGGGCGCCGTGGGGTGCGCAACTGGCCGGGCATTTCCAGAAATCGGTGGCGGTCAGGCTGTTCCTGTCGACCGTGCGGTCGCTGCCCGCACCGCTGAACAAGGAAAAACCCCTGATCCAAAAGGAACGCAACCCCGCCTTCGGGACGAGACTGCGATACACCGCCCGAATTGGCCGCCAGACCCGGCAGGAGGCCGAAGCCGTGTGCCGTGAGGTCCGCAATCGTGGAGGTGCCTGCGTCGTCTTCAGGAACCGACCGTAACGAGAGGCTGGGACGTTGCGCGTCGCTGCCCGGATAAGCAGGCTCCTTGCTTCGAACGACTGCCCCTCCCCTGTCAAGAATTAGGCGCTGGCGACTGGATGCAGCGACATCACCGAGCAGCCGGGCCTTGAGCCCGGCTGTTTCATGAAACTGCCATTTTGCGGCGCCGACAAAGGCAGGTAACGATGACGTCCCCATTCCGGGATATCTGGGGGCCGAAATTCCGGCCCGCGCACAGACGCGATACAAAGAGGCTTCCATGAATCAGGACGGAAAACCGCATAGTGCAGCCTGCCATTGTGGAACGGTGAGGTTCCGGGTTCGGCTGGCGGATGACTTCAAGTCGATCCGCCGCTGTACATGCTCCTATTGCCGGATGCGCGGCGCTGTTGCCGTGTCCGCGCCGCTCGAGGACATCGAGTTTGTCGAGGGCGTGGAGAACCTCACGCTCTATCAATTCAATACGGGCACGGCGAAACACTACTTCTGCAAGACCTGCGGGATCTATACGCACCATCAACGCCGCTCGAATCCGAGCCAGTTCGGCATTAACGTCGCCTGCATCGAGGGCGTCAGTCCCTTCGATTTTGCCGAAATTGCCGTGATGGACGGGATTGCGCATCCCTCCGACGGCTCCGCGCCACGGGTAGCGGGTATCCTGAGGTTTCAAGCGACAGAGTAAGTCCAGCGGTTCGTCGGCGGTCACGGCCATTCAACGTCGCTTGGAAGGTCGAGACCGGCGGCCTTGCTCTCCGTGATGGTCTCGCTTACGTCCGGTCTCGCGGCAACCGCGGGGATTTCTCGAAGGAAAAAGATACATGGCAGGATCGGTCGGCCCTCGCGAACGCATCGTGCTCTATGCCCTGCTCACCGCCCTGACATCGCTGAGCATCGATGCGCTCCTGCCGGGTCTGCGCGCGATCGGAACGGATTTCGGCCCTTCGCCGCCGCTTTCCACGCAGCATGTCATTTCGCTGTTCATCCTCGGCATGGCGTTCGGAGAGCTGCTGCTGGGGCCGCTTTCGGATGCGCTGGGCCGCAAGACAGCGCTTGTGCTCGGCCTCGGCGTCTATGCGGCGGGAACGGTCGTCGCCATGCTGGCAGGATCGCTGGAGATGGTCATTCTTGGGCGGTTCCTGCAAGGCGTCGGGGTATCCGGCCCGAAGATCGCCACGCGGGCGATGATCCGCGACCAGTACGAGGGCGATGCCATGGCCCGCGTTCTCTCCCTCCTTTTCTCGCTGTTCATCCTCGTGCCGATGCTTGCGCCGGCTCTGGCGCAGGGCCTCATCGCCGTTGCGGGCTGGCGGAGCGTCTTCGTGCTCTATCTCGCGGCCGCGGGGCTGCTCGGCCTGTGGCTGATGGCGCGCCAGCCAGAAACCCTGCCACCGGAGCGGCGCATCCCCTTCCGGCCGAAGCTCCTGCTGCGCAATGGCCTACGCATTCTTTCCCATAGGCGCGTGGCACTTCTCATCGTCGCCACCGGTCTCGTCTTCGGCGCACAGCTTCTCTATCTCAGCACGGCAGCCGACCTCTTCTTCGATGCCTACGCGATTGCGGAAACCTTCCCCTTCTATTTCGCAGCGCTCGCGGCCAGCATTGGTCTTGCCTCCTATTTCAATGCCCGGTTCGTGCAGCGTTTCGGCATGGAGGCCATGGCGCGCGCCGCCCTTGCGGGCTTGACGCTGACAGGGCTGGCAATGGTGCTCGCAGTCCTGTCTTTGAAGGGGAATCTGCCGCTTCCGGCCTTCATGGCGCTGGTTTCTGCCGCTTTCTTTTCCATCGGCCTCCTCTTTGGAAATCTCAATGCGATGGCGATGCGCTCGCTGGGGCAGGTCGCTGGCCTGGGCGCCTCCCTGATTGCCTCCGGATCAAGCCTCATCGCAACGGGCTTCGCCATCGGCATGGGCCGTTTCCATGATGGTACGCCTCTCGCCCTCGCTTTCGGCTTTCTGGTGGCTGGCGCACTTTCCTTCTTTCTCGTTGAAACGTCCGCCCGGGTATCCTCCACTCCCGTGGAGGCCGTTCGGTAAAAATACGCGCGATGCCAATGACAATGGCCCCTCGCCGAACAGGCGACGAGAGGCCCTACCCTACCCCGAAAGCGCACCCCGATCAGGCTCGGGCTAGGTTTGCACGCTTAGATAGGCAAAATGTCGGCCATCGGGGCGGCAAGCGAAGCGGGTTTGGGAAAAGCGGAATGAGCGAGCTACAGAATAAGGCGGTGGCGCTGGCGGAACAGAGCGAGGGAGAGCTGCGCTCGTCCTTCGCGCGCGGCACGCCGTTTCTACAAAGCGCGCTGGATCTCTATTTTGCCTTGGGCGGCGATCAGGAAAGGGCGGAAGCGCTTGCCGCCGCACCCCGCTCCGCAGCGCCTCTACGGGTCGACGCCGCAGTCGCCAATGTGATGGTGGAACTGGCAGTCGCCAGCCATCTCAACGATATCGACATGGTACAGGCAACCTATAACCGGCTCGATTCCGAACTCGACTCCTGACGCAGCCTAAGTAACGCAGCAGCCTCTTTCGCTCGGCACAGGTATCCGCTAGGGTGCTCCGCGCAGGCACCGTCCTCTTGATCAACCCGAAGCGCAGCGCACCGGGCAGCACCGTCTGACCGAACGTTTGCGACTTTGCCGCAAGCAGAGAGGTTCTGCGATGGACGATATCGCCGATCACGGCGTCCGGTTCGGACGCATCGCCGCCATGCTTCCCGTCCGGGATATGGCTGCCGCCCATGATTTCTACACACAGGTCCTAGGTTTTACGAAAACCTTTGAAAACGGCACGCCCGTCGGCTTCATGATCCTGAAGCGCGGCGATGCGGAGCTGCATCTGACCCTGCAGCCGAAGCACAAAGCCGCCCCCTTCAACGTCGCCCACCTGCTGGTGGACGATGTCGATACGCTGCACGCTCTCTGCCAGCGTCATGGCCTGCGCATCCTCAAGAGCCTCCAGGACAAGGATTATGGCCTGCGGGCCTTCGTTTTCGCCGATCCGGACGGCAACCGCATCGACGTCGGTCAGCGGATCTGATCGGAGGCGGGTCGCAAGGCACGTCCTATCGGCCCATCCTACCCTTCCGATCTGTGAACGCAGCGTTCTCCTTCCCGGCCTTTTCAAGCGGGCCGGGATTGCCCATCTTGCAGGCAACTCTCCTGCAACGGGCGCACGGCGCCAGACGGACATGTTCATGAAAAAGATCGGCTTCCTTTCCTTCGGTCACTGGACCCCCTCCCCGCAATCGGAAACCCGCTCAGCCGGCGACACGCTGCTGCAATCCATCGAACTGGCCGTGGCGGCGGAAGAACTGGGCGCGGACGGCGCCTATTTCCGGGTGCACCATTTCGCCCGGCAGCTTTCCTCGCCCTTCCCGTTGCTCGCCGCCGTCGGCGCACGCACGAATAAGATCGAGATCGGTACAGCCGTCATCGACATGCGCTACGAGAACCCGCTCTACATGGCCGAAGATGCCGGCGCGGCGGATCTCATTTCCGGCGGCCGCCTGCAGCTTGGCATCAGCCGTGGTTCGCCCGAGCAGGTTATCGATGGCTGGCGCTATTTCGGCTACGAACCGCAGGAGGGCATGAGCGATGCGGATATGGGCCGCCGTCATGCCGACGTTTTCCTCGACGTACTGAAAGGCGAAGGCTTCGCGCAGCCGAACCCGCGCCCGATGTTCCCCAATCCGCCCGGTCTGCTGCGCCTCGAGCCGCATTCGGAAGGATTGCGCGAGCGTATCTGGTGGGGCGCAGGCTCCAATGCCACGGCCGTCTGGGCCGCCAAACACGGCATGAACCTGCAAAGCTCGACCCTGAAGGACGATGAGACGGGCGAACCCTTCCACGTCCAGCAGGCCGCCCAGATCCGCGCCTATCGCGAAGCCTGGAAGGAGGCCGGCCACAGCCGCACGCCGCGCGTTTCGGTGAGCCGCAGCATCTTCGCCCTCGTCGACGACCGCGACCGCGCCTATTTCGGCCGCGGCGGCAAGGAACAGGATTCCATCGGCTTCATCGATGACAAGACGCGGGCCATCTTCGGCCGCTCCTATGCCGACGAGCCCGACAAGTTGATCGCCCAGCTTGCTGCCGACGAGGCGATCCGGGAGGCCGATACGCTGCTCCTTACCGTGCCGAACCAGCTCGGCGTCGCCTACAATGCCCATGTCATCGAGGCGATCCTGAAGCACGTCGCGCCGGCCCTCGGCTGGCGGTGAGACCTTTCCGTTCCTGGGGGGCGCCTGAACGCCCTCCATCCGGCCAGCATATCCTCTCTGCCCCGCTTCAAACCGCATCTGCGACCCCGGTCCTCGCGGCCCGCGGCGGAAGGGCTAAAGGGCAGTCCCTGCCTATCCCTGCGCCCGTTCGAGCGCCTGGAGCATCGGATAGATGCTGAAAGCGGAGCGGCCGGCCTTTTCCGTGAGATTGCGCAGGTATCCGCCCGGCGAGCGGATGGTTTCTCCCCGTTCCAGAAGAATCGCGATCACCACTGCGGCCGCCTGATTGCCCATGGCCGCCTTCGCCTTGCGCCAGGCATCCGGCGAAATACCGAGCATGGAGCGCGCCAGTTCAGCCGCCGCCAGAAGATCGGCCCAGGAGCGCACGCCACCCTTTGCATAATCGGCGATTTCCGGGCAGATCCGCATCAATCTGTCCAGGCTGACCGCCACCTTTTGCTCCGGTGCCCTCCCCTCGGCATGTGCGGCTTCGCCTGTATTAGTTTCTCGGCCGTTTATTTCAAATGTTAGGTCTGATTTTGAATTCTGAATATGATGCTCAGTATGAAGGTCATTGCCGCTCATTTCTTGCTCTGAAAGACTTGAAAGATAAGCGTTTTCCACTTCAGTGCGCAGATGCTGCAGATCGTCCCGGCGAGCCGCGAGAATATCCGGAGACGTGCGGCGGCCGAGGCCGAAGACAAGAGCGGTGAGACGTTCGGAAAGATCGAGCCAGTCACCGGCCCTCCCCTCTTCCAGCGCGCAGGCAATGATCTTGGCGATATCGCGCTGGTGCAGCGTCACTTCGCTGCGCAGCGCCCGGATAGCCCGGTCCTCGGCTCGGGCAGCTTCCGCAGCCTCGAAGATTTCTCCGGCCCGCAGTGCCAACGGCGCGAGATCGAAACCGAAGGCATCTTCCAGCACACCCTTTTCATCGCGGCGGCAGTAGCGCTTGCCGTTGGCGCTATCGCGGCGGAAGATCATGCCGGCCTCCACGAGCGCCGCCAGGTGCCGCCGGATCGTCGCCGGCGCCATGCCACGTGCACGCACCGAAAGCTCTCGGTTGGACGGAAAGACGATGATCGGCACCGTGCCGTCCAGTTCCCGCGCTGTGGTGAATGAAATGAGGGCTTCCAGCACGGAAATCGTGCGGTCACCGATACCATAGGCCTGACGGGCCTCCGTCAGCGCGCGCATCAGCTGCCACTTGTCGGCACGGCCGCTGTCATTGCCGCCCTCGCCGGCACGCAGTTTTTCCTGCCGCTCAGCCGCCTCGCGCTGACGCACGAAAAGGCGCGCGCTCATCCTGCCGCCGCCGAAAGGCGTCGTCGCAATATGCTCCATCATGTCGGGTCCCCTTTTCCGAGGCAAGGAGGTCCCGTCGACGTCGCCCATACGGCATGGCGACGCTGCAAAACCTGCTGGAAGCTTTCGCGCGACATGCTTTTGGCAGACGAAGTTCAACGCTCGCACGACACGGGTGTCGGACGACTCTTGACTTTGACTGTTGGAAGTGATTCTCTCGAATTGCTACATAGAAGAGGGCTTCCGAAATGGTGACGTTTTGGGGGCCTTTTTTCTTGTCTCCGCGTGTCCTTTCGCTGGTTTCTCAGGCGTTCACCGGCCGCTCACGCAGCCGAATCACACAACTTTCCGCTCAGCTCTTCCCCGTCTTTGCGCCGTTTCCAGCGGCAAGGAAGGCTGCATAGTCGTCCTTCATGCGCGCCGTCAGCGCATCGATGAAGGCAGAATCCACATCCGGCGTGAAGGCAATGCGGACCGCCTTGCCCTTGCGTTCGATCCTGGCGAAGACCCCGCCGTCCGGGCGCGTCAGAGCCTCGCTCTCGGGCGCTGTCTTCGCCGTGCGGCGCATCAGCCGGTCGAAGAGCATCTGGAAACGCTCGTCGCTCGGCGCATTGCGGAAGCGCTCGCCGGACGTCTCATCCTCGGCTTTTTCGATTTCCACGCCATTGCCGTTCTGGAAGAGCGCACCGAGCGCCATCCAGCGTTCACGGCCGGCCTTGGGCGCCGGGCCGATATCGCGCACGAAGCGGGAGGGCACGGCCTCCGCCACCTGCAGGAGACGCGACAGCTCGCTCTTCTGCACCGCCAGCGCATCGCAGACGAGTTTCCGCTCGAAGCCGCGCCCGACCAGCGTATGGGCAAAGAGGGCACGCTCGATGAAGCTGAGATTGCGTCGCTCGGCATTTTCCTTGCCCTGCGCCAGCACCAGTTCATCGTCGCTGAGGGTCTTGATGATCGCCTTGACCGGCTGACCGAGACGACGGGCAGCCCTGAGACGGCGGTGGCCATAGGCGACCTGATAGCGCTCCCTCCCCTCGTCCGCTCCGTCCTTCGGCGCGGGGCGCACGAGGATCGGCACCTGCTGGCCGCTTTCGCGCATGCTTTCCACCAACACCAGGAAGTCCGGGTCGTCCCGCTCCTCATCGCTGAGACGATCGTTGACGAAGGAGGCGTCGATCTTGTCGGTATCGAGCGAAACGATGCGCTCGCCTTCCTGCAGCGCCTGGCGCAGCACCCGCGCCTCTTCGGCCTCCCGGGTGATGGAGGAAAGCGTCAGGCCCATGGCCTTGACCGCGCCGGAAGACGCACGCGTCGGGCCGCCGGCCGGCTCGTTCGCCGCCGGTATGGACCTGATCTCCGCCGCGGGCTCATTGGTAGCAGGCAGGATGTCGCCGCCGAACAGCGCCTTGATCGAGTTCTTGCGGTCGCGGCTCGCCATCATGTGCGCCCCCATGCGGTATGAATGAGCTGTTCGATCTCGTTGTTGACGGCTTCAAGCGAATCCATCGCCCGGTCATAGGTGCCGCGCGAGAAGTTTTCCCGACCGACCTCGTAGAGCGTCTGCTTGGTAAGGCCGGCATCCGAGACGGCGGTGGATTTCAGCATGGGCGATGTCAGCACGCGGTTGCCGAAGAGCGACCGCAGGAAGCCGACGATCTGCGCCTGCGGCCCGTCATGCGGCTCGTAGCGGGTGACGAGGTAGCGCAGGAAGTCGAAATTGAGCTGGCCGCCCGCCTCCCGCACCACACCGAGCAGGTCGGACGTCATGAACAGGAACTGGCTCATCGAAGCGACGTCCAGCATCTGCGGATGCACGGTGACGATGACGGAGGTGGAGGCGCAGAGCGCCGAGAGCGTAAGGTAGCCAAGCTGCGGCGGGCAATCGATGACGACCACGTCGTAATTGTCGGCGACCGAGGCGAGCGCCGTCTGCACGCGCGTGAAGAACAGGCCGTGCGGATCGCCCGGCCGGCGTTCGGCGAGCGCGCGCGGCGTCGCATGTTCGAACTCCTGCAGTTCCAGATTGCCCGGCACGAGATCGAGATTGTGAAAATAGGTCTTGCGCACGATGTCGGCGAGCGGGCGGACTTCCGCATCGTAGCGGATGGCACCATAGACCGTGTCATTGCCGGCAAGATCGAGTTCCGGCTGGTAGCCGAACAGCGCCGAGAGCGAGGCCTGCGGATCGAGGTCGATCGCCAGCACCCGGTGGCCGGTCATGGCGAGATGCTGGGCGAGATGCACGGTCGACGTCGTCTTGCCCGAACCGCCCTTGAAGTTGGTGACGGAGATGACCTGCAGGTGCTCACCACGCGAAGCATCACGCCATTTCACATAGGAGCGCGCCTTGGCGGCGTTGCCCTTGGTGCGGGCCTGCTCGGCCAGGTGATGACGCAGCGCATCGATATCGGCGAGCGAATACATGCGACGCCCGCCGGGACCGGTCGGCAGGTCCGGCCCTTCGCCGGCCAGCGAGATCTGCCGCAGGTAGCCGTCTGAAACGCCGATCAGCCGCGCGGCTTCGCCCGACGTGAAGCTGCGCAACGTCTTGCGCGACGTCGGCGGGAACAGCCGGTCGCGCATCGCCTTCAGTTGCACGGACAGGGCCTGTGCATCCTCGGCAATGGTTTCGTCCGCCGGACGAAGGATCGGCGCTTCCTCTACCATGCTTGTCTCCGACGGCAGGGCCATCCACTCTTCTCCAGTCTTGCCGGCCCGCCCGCGCCTCATGTGCGTGGCAGACCGCCTTGCCTATTCTCTGCGCGATTCTCTTCGCCTGGGATATGCGGAGGCGACGAAATCTACAGAAGCTTTCGGCAGTAACGGCGATTTAAACAATCTTCGCCGCATTCCGTTAGGAACGGTGGGGCAAGGTCCGAGTCGCGTCAAGCCCTTTTCGGCCACCGTAAAATCTATGCACAACCTGCAGAAGGCTGGAAAATGAGGGGCTCGGAGTCGGTCGTTGACAGCTGTCAACGCACCTTGCGACCCATCAGCACAGTGAATCGATCAACCGCCATCGATTCAATAAAGTCGTTGGACAGGATTCGCCGACCCGGCGATCTTCTCCGTATGGATGAAACACGGTCAAGTCATTTCGAGCGTCGCGATGCCGCGCGCAACATGAAGCGATTCTATCGCCTGACGATAACACGCGATCTCTTCGGCACCGTTCTCTTGATCCGGGAGTGGGGTCGCATCGGCGTATCCTGCCAGCGCCGTTGCGAGGAGAAGACGGATGCTGCCGAGGCCCTTCGTGCCGCCGCGCGACTGACAGCTCAAAAGCTACGCCGCGGTTATGCGCCCGTCGCCGGGTGAGGGCCGTTGACAGCTGTCAACGCAGCCCATCTCCGTCAACTGCCCTCGGCACCATTCTCCGGCCACGTCGCCATGCCGCGCATCATCGCTTCCGCTTCGGTCAGAAGCCAGCGACGAAAAATCTCCACCTTGCGCGTGCGGGCACTTTGCGGACGTGTAACGACGAAGTACCCGTCGGGGAGGGGCACGGTCGCCTGTGTCGCCAAGACGACCTTTCCCACGGCGAGATCATCGAAGGCGGAGACATCGCGAACGAGAGCAAGGCCCTGGCCGGCAGCGGCAGCCTGAATCAGCAGGGCGTCGTCGGCATAGCTCAATCCCTTAAGCGCGCCACGTGGCGGCATGACGCCCCGGGCCGAAAGCCAGGTGAGCCAGTCCGCCCGGTTACGATCATGGAGGAGGGGATAGCGCAGGCAATCCTCCGGCATGGCGAGAGGGCCATCGAGAAGGATCCCGGGCGCGGCGACCATGACGAGGCGCGTCGGAAAGAGGGGCGTGACCTCGAGCGAGGGCCAGCGGCCGGAACCGTGACGGATGGCAAGGTCGATGCCCATGGCTCTGAGGTCCATGACCTGCTCGGAGGTTTCGAGACGCAGTTCGATGCCCGGATGGACACGCGTGAAGCGGCCGATGCGTTCGGCGAGCCAGCAGGCGGCGAAAGAGGGCGTCGTGCTGACGACGAGCGTGTCCGGCCCCGGCCGCCGCTCGGTAAAGGCGTGGAGAGCGTCGTCGATCTGGCGGAAGCCGGGCGCGAGGTTGCCGTAGAGCAGCAGCCCTTCCCGCGTCAGCCGAATTTCACGGTTACCCCGTTCGAAAAGGCTGACGCCGAGCTGGCCCTCCAGCATCTTGATCTGCTGGCTCACTGCGCCAGGTGTCACGCCGAGTTCGCCGGCCGCGCCCTTGACGCTGCCATGGCGGCCGACTTCGACAAATGCGCGCAGGGCAGGGAGGAGACAGGCAGAGACATGGCTTGAGTTTAGCCAGCCTAAATCGAACGGCAACAGGATTCGTTTGTCGGGACACAGCGGCTTGCCTAGGGCTAGGCGCAGCCTTGGCAGCGGATCGCGAAGGCCATGCCTGGATGTTTCGATCAAAGGCCCCTCACGATGGCTTCCGGTTCCCGTCGCGGTTTGGAAATCACCCTGCTTTTCACCGCCTTCATTGCGGCGACCTATGGCTTCGGTCTCTATCTCTTTCCGGCGATGATCGAGCCGATACGCGCAGATATCGGCTTTTCCTATGGCGCAATGGGCGTGGTGTCCGGCCTGGTGCAAGCCGGCTTCATGATTTCCGCGCTCCTGGCCGGATTTGCGACGCTGCGCATCGGTGCCCTGCCGACGATCCTCGGCGCCATCGCCCTCTGCGCTCTTTGTCTGGTGGGCCTGTCGCTTGCGCCCGACGTCGTCGTCATGGCCGCGCTGCTGACACTGCTCGGTGGCTGCGCGGCGGCGATCTGGGTACCGATGGTGGACGTGGCCCGGCAGCTCATCCCAGAGACCCATCAGGGCAAGGCGCTGGGCCTGATGTCATCGGGCACGAGCTACGGTGTCTTCCTCAACAGCCTGCTCCTGACTGGCCTTGCGGGACCCGGCGGATGGCGCATGCTCTGGCTGGTAACGGGCGTGCTCGCCACCCTGCTTGCCCTTGCCGGCTTCTGGCGGTTGCGCGGTCTTGCCACCGCCCGGTCTGCGGCGGAAGCCTCTGGGCCTTCCGTCCGCGCCCGGCTGCGTGCCATGCCGTCAGGACTGACGGCAGCCGTCCTGCTGATGATGTTTCTCAATGGTCTCGCCTGCATGCCGTTCCAGACCTATCTGTCGGCCTTCCTGCAAGGGGAGGCGGGTTATCCCGCGGAGACGGCGGCGTGGGCCTGGCGCATCATCGGCCTTGTCGGCATGGTGAGCGGCTTTGCCGTGGGTGCGCTGGCCGACCGCATCACGCTGCGCTGGGGCATGGTCGTGACCTATCTCGTTCTCGCCGGCGCCTGCCAGGCCCTGATCACGGTCGGAGGCAGCGGAGCGAACCTGCGCCTCACCCTCGCCGCGGTCGCCTTCGGTCTTTCGTTCTATGCAATCTTCGGGCTGGTGCCGGCCTATATCGGCCAGATGTTCGGGGCGGGAAGCGCCGCACTGGTCTTCGCCTTCGGCAACATCGCACTCGGCCTTGGCGGTATTCTCGGCAACGTGCTGGGTGGGATGCTGAAGACGGCCACGGGATCCTTCCTGCCGGCCTATCTCGTCATGGCAGGCGCGGCGGTGGCCTCAGCCTTGCTGGCCCTATTGATGCCCGGCAGGCCGCAGGAAAGAGAAACGGCGCAATGAGGCCGGCCACGACGAGCCCGGCATTCCAGCGAAATTTACGATTCATTAAATAAAACAAAGAGGTGTGGGAAAATGCTCCGCCCCGGCGAGGGCAGGGGAGGAGCGGAGGTCTTAGCGGCCGTCGAGTTCGCCGTCCGGCAGAACGACATAGATCAGCACGGCGATGATGGTGATGAAGAAGCGGAAGGCATCGGGCACGCCGTTCCAGGTCTTCGACATCCACATGCCGAACCACTCGCCGCCGACGGACATGAAGCCCACCTGCCAGACGAGGAAGCCGAGCGTCAGGCCGGCAATGGAAAGCCCCTTGGCGCGGTTGAAGACGGCGGCGCCGGCCTTGCGCTGGCGCAGCATGACGAAGGCGCCGACCCAGCACAGCACCGCGGTCAGCGTTTCAGCCGCGATGATGGCGATATAGCCAAGGTTCTGGAGGAGGGGGCTCGTGATGGCGCGATAGGTGATCGTCGCATCGGGGAAGATGGTGTCCATCGCGAAGACATGCATGACGAAGGCGAAATTCGTGCCGTAGTCGGTGATGTTGCCGAAGGCCACCAGTGAGGCGAAGAAGGCGATAGCGGCAACGAGAGCGGTCTTGCTCAGGCGGGTGATGATCATGATGGGCGTCCTTTGCGGTTCGGGGCGCCTCGCCGTTCCTTGAAAGGCGAAACGTCCTTTCCTTTTGCTTCTTGCAGGACCGGGCCTTTTCTTGCCGGACCTGTTCCAGGCGCGGAAGGGCCGGCTCCATTGCCCTCCTTCCGCGTCATCAGGGGTTGCCGCGATTCGCCGGACGCGTTCAACGCGCGAAATATGGGGGCAGGGGGCATAACGAAAACGGGGAGGAAAGGTCCTCTCCGGACCTTTCCTCCCCGTCGCAGCGATCAGGATAACGGCGATCAGCCGCACATGGCGCGGGTGATCTTTCCCGTGGCCGGGTCGGTTTCGATGGTCACGCGCTCCTGGCGCAGATCCATCGTCACCCCGTCGCCGGGCTTGATCTGGCGCACGATCGTCGCGCCCGTCAATTGCATGGCCTCGGCATCGGTGATCTTGTCCTTGCCGACAAGCGCGTCGGCGGCTTCCCGCTTGCAGATGCCGGGTTCGACGGTCGCTGCCGCTTCGGGTTCCTTTTCCTTCTGGCAGCCGGCGGCGAGAAGGGCGAGGACGGTGGCTGCAAGCGCAGCGGTGTGACGAATGGGAAGCAAGGCAAATCCTTTCTCTCGAAAGCCGCCAACAACCAACAGAATGCGGCGACAGCGGGGCGCAACCCAATTCGCGCGGAGGAGCCGGCCCTCCCCTACTCCGAAGGGCAGGGGAGGGGCCTAGCATCTTCTATAAGCAATGAAATCGATGGAATAGGAGGAAGCGAGCGCGGCGGCGATGATTTTGCAACATTCGCCGTGGGCGAATCCGTCTTCGGGGGAGGGGAGGGGCCAAACGGCCCGCATCCGACAGCCGGAAGAAGCGTCAGGCCTGTGTCCGGCGACTGGCCGGGCGGCGCCGGGCGGTCATTTTCGCGGCAAAGGCCTGCAGCAACGGTTTCAGGCCGGCATCACCGATGAGCGCGGCGGCCTCGCCTGGCGCAAGCCAGCGGGTCTCGCGCTGCCAGACCGCCGGCCAGATCTGGTGCTGCCGCACCACTTCGAGCGGATAGACCGCGACCTCGCAGGAGATCGATCGTCCATCCTCGTCGACACGTCTGTCATAGGTGAAACGGCCGATGGGTTCGCTGCGCACGGTGCCGCGCACGCCGGCTTCCTCGAAGGCTTCGCGGGCCGCCGCTTCCGATGGTTCCAGCCCTTCCACGGGCAAGCCCTTCGGCAGAATCCAGCGCCGGCGGCTGCGCGATGTCACGAGCAGGATTTCAATCCCGCCAGTGTCGGTAAAGCGATAGGGCAGGGCGCCGTACTGGATTTCGAGAACGGCGCTGTTCGACTTGGATTTCGCGATGGGACATACTCCCCGGCCGGCGATCGTTCCCCGCCGCCATCATGGGCGGGGGTCTCCGCGCATCAAGCGCAGAGCGCTCCTTTTTGCTCTTCCGTCGCTTCAGCGCAATGCAGGAAAGGTGAATATGACCTTTCCGAAATCGTTGAATATGGCCCGCCACACCACTCCCGCGGGCAGGATATGCCTGCTCACGCGACGCGGTGGGGGAGGGGAGGGGAGGGGGAGATCAACGAAAAGCCGGGCGCTTTCCAGCGCCCGGCTTCCTTCCGGTGGATTAGCGGTCTCAGAACTCCTGCCAGTCGTCCTGCTTCACCGCTGCGGCGCCGCCGCCGAAGGTGGCGACGAGCTTGTTCACCATGCGCCGGGCCGGGGAGGGGGCCGGCGCCGAAGCGTGCGAAACGGCAGCCGGGCGGCCGGCAGCGGGCGCCGCGCCAAGCTGGAAGCGGCCGATCAGCTGGCGCAGACGGTCCGCCTCGATCGCCAGCGAGCTGCTGGCCGCGTTGGCTTCTTCCACCATGGCGGCGTTCTGCTGCGTGACCTGGTCCATCTGATTGACGGCGACATTGACCTGCGAAAGGCCGACCGACTGTTCCTTCGCCGAGGTGGCGATCGCGTCGAGTTGGCCGTTGATGGCGGCAACACGCTGCTCGATGGCCTGAAGCGCTTCGCCCGTGGCGCTGACGAGCTGGACGCCGCTCTGCACTTCCTCCTCGGAGTGGCGGATCAGTTCCTTGATTTCCTTGGCCGCCTTGGCCGAACGCTGGGCCAGTTCACGCACCTCCTGCGCCACGACCGCAAAGCCCTTGCCGGCTTCCCCGGCGCGCGCCGCTTCCACGCCGGCATTGAGGGCGAGGAGGTTGGTCTGGAAGGCGATCTCGTCGATCACGGAAATGATGTTGGAGATCTGCGTCGAGGATTCTTCGATGCGCTGCATGGCATCGACGGCCTTGGTCATCACGACCGCCGACTGGCGGGCGGATTCGTTTGCCGCAACGGCCATGGACCGGGCCTCTTCCGTGCGGTTGGAAGAGTTGGAGACGTTGACAGTGATCTCATCGAGAGCCGCTGCGGTCTCCTCCAGCGAGGCGGCCTGCTGTTCCGTGCGCTTGGAGAGGTCGTCCGCACTGCCGGACAATTCGCGCGAGCCGGAATCGATGGCCGCGGTAGCGGCGGCGACGGCGCCGAGCGTTTCTCGCAGTTGCGTGACGGCGGCGTTGAAATCGCGGCGAAGGCCTTCGAATTCCGTGGCGAAGGGTTGTTCAAGCGCGACGGTGAGATCGCCGGCCGAAAGGCGGGTGAGGCCGGAGGCAAGGCCGCCGGTCGCTGCGGCCATGGCTTCGGCGCGCTGCCGATCGGCTTCGGCGGTGCGCAGGCGATCGGCCTCGCGGGCTTCGCGGGCGGCGTCGGCATCGCGGGAGAGTTCGCGAGCGCGCAGACCCTCGTCCTTGAACACCTGTACGGCGCGCGCCATAGCGCCGACTTCGTCCTTGCGCTCGGTGCCATCGACGCCGACGGAGAGATCGCCGCCGGCCAGCACCGTCATCGTGCCCTCGAGCTTGCGAATGGGCAGGACCAGCCAGCCACGGATCGCGACATAGCCAAGACCGATGACGACGGTAAGGCCGATGACGACGGAAACGAGCATGACCTTGACCGTCGAGGCGGTCAGCACTTCGAGGTCATGGCTCTTCCTGTCTGCCTCGGCGACGACGGCATCGGTTTCCGTGGTGAAGCGCGCGGCAAGCGTGCTGAACTGCGGCTGGCAATCGGCGGTGAAGACATCCTGCGAGCGGACGATATCGGCCGAGACCGTCGCGGCCTCTGCGAGACGGATCGCCGGGCCGCAGATATCGTCGAGCAGCTTCAGGCCGTCCGCCTTCAGCCCGGCGAGCGCTTGATTGGCCGGCATGGCGGCCATGGCCTGCCCCATGAATTCCTCGAACTTCGCCTTGGTACCGTTGAGTTCGGCGATGGCAGCAGCATTGTTCTCGGCGGTGCGGGCGATCATCAGATCGCCGATGGCGCCGCGTGCGGCCTGCAACGCACGGTTGGAGCGCGCCATCATCAGCGAGGCCTTCGCCTCGTTGTCCAGCAGAGCGGTGTTCTCCGCATCGATATGTTTGACCTGCACACTGCCGTAGATCGCGACTGCCAGCGAGAAGAGGCCGAAAATCGCCATGATGACGATGAATTTGCCGATAATGGGAATGTTTTTCATGGAACTTCTCGATTGTAGGAGGGCACGTTCCACTCTTTTGTCGGGTATTCCTTGAAGAATTCATTAAACTTAAGCTTGCCGAATACAACTTTTTATCAACCAGACAGCGTAAACTGTTTTTCCGCAATTCCCGTATGGGCAGGGCCTGGCAAAGAACCCGATGCAACCGGGAGCCGCACCCTTGTCAATCGCCCCGGTTTGGCAGAGCATGGACTGCGGCTGCCCCGGGTATCGAAGCGGCCCACTCGTTCCGGAGGATCATCGCATGGCCTGCACACGCGCCGCGACAGTCGCCCTGATCGCACTCTGCGCCTCGTCTCTCACCGCCTTCGCCCAGGAAACCGAACAGCCGCGACCATGGATCGCGCTTTCCGGCCACAATGCCGGCGCCGTCGGAACCTGCCCGGATGTCGACGGCGGCGAGGGCAACACCTGCTACATCGTGCGCTGCGAGAAAAAGGCCGGGCCGGTCTTCGTCATCCAGACGACGGGCGGCGAGGAAGACGACGTGCGCAGCGTTCGCCTCGGCATCGGCAGCTACAAGGCCGTGATCAAGCTGGACAAAGGCGGTGCCGGCGAGCGGCTTACCCGCTTTTCCGATCAGCCGCGTCTGTTGAAAGCCCTGACGTCCGGCCGCCGTTGGGCCGATCTCGAAACCGTCGATGCACCGTTCCACTATACGACGCAGTTCGAGCTGACGAATGCAAAACGCCGCATCGAACAGGTGCTGAAGCGCTGCCCGCTTTAATGGCGGGTTCAATTGCGTGAGTTCCATAATTAAACTTATGAAATTACTTTGATGAAATTGGTACATTCTGTTTTCAAGCGCGCCTCTGGCCGAAACAAGCCGGAGACGCGCTTTCTGAGGGACTGCGCTATCGGCGCCCTTCACGCGCCCGAAAAGGTGTAGGCCGCAATCGATTCCGGTTTCATCTCGATGGAGAAACCCGGCAGTGATGGCGGCATGTAGGCGGCGTTCTCGATGCGGCAGGGATCGATGAAGTGCTCGTGCAGATGGTCGACATATTCGATCACGCGGCCTTCCTTCGTACCGGAAACGGCGATGTAGTCGATCATCGAGAGATGCTGAACATATTCGCAAAGGCCGACGCCGCCGGCATGGGGCCAGACCGGCAGGCCGAATTTCGCGGCCATCAGCAAGACGGCCAGCACCTCGTTGAGGCCGCCCATGCGGCAGGCGTCGATCTGCACGATGTCGATGGCTCCGCCGGCGATCATCTGCTTGAAAACAATGCGGTTCTGACACATTTCGCCGGTCGCGACCTTCACCGGATACACGCCCTCGCGGATCGCCTTATGGCCGGCGATATCGTCCGGGCTCGTCGGCTCCTCGATGAAGAAGGGCTTGTAGGGCGCGAGCGCCTTCACCCAGTCGATGGCCTCGCCCACCTCCCAGACCTGGTTGGCGTCGATCATCATGTAGCGGTCGTCGCCGATCACCTCGCGGGCGATCTTCAGCCGGCGGCGGTCGTCCTCAAGGTCGCGGCCGACCTTCATCTTGATATGGGTGAAGCCCGCCTCGACGGCTTCGCGGCAGAGGCGGCGCAGCTTCTCGTCGTCATAGCCGAGCCAGCCGGCCGAGGTCGTGTAGCAGGCATAACCTTCCCGTTCGAGGGTTGCGATGCGCTCTGCCTTGCCGGCCTCGGCCTTCTTCAGGAGGACGAGGGCCTCCTCCGGCGTCAGTGCGTCGGTGAGATAGCGGAAATCGACGATGGCGAGGATTTCTTCCGGGCTCATATCGGCCACCAGCCGCCAGACCGGCTTGCCGGCCTCCTTGGCGAGCAGGTCCCAGACGGCGTTGACGACGGCACCGGTTGCAAGATGCATTGCCCCCTTGTCCGGGCCGATCCAGCGCAACTGGCTGTCGCCCGTGACATGCCGCCAGAAGCGGCCGGGATTTTCCCGCACGGCGTCGAGATCGAGGCCGACGACGAGATGCTTCATCGCCGTGATGGCAGCGCAGCAGATCTCGTTGCCACGGCCGATGGTAAAGGTGAGGCCATGGCCTTCCAGCCCGTCACGATCCGTGCCGAGCACCACATAGGCAGCGGAATAGTCAGGATCGGGATTCATCGCATCCGAGCCGTCGAGGCTCTGCGAGGTGGGGAAGCGCAGGTCGATGGCGCGGAGGCTGGTGATCTTGGTCATGGCGCGGCCTTTGCAATAGGAAACCCTGCCGCCGGTTGCGCCGGCAGTTCAGGACGGGATCGGTTGCGCCGCCGGCGACCGGCGACGATGGCGTGTCAGATGGTCCAGCCGCCGTCGATGGCGTAGGCCTGGCCCGTCGTGTAGGTGGCGCCGGCAAGGTGCACGGCGAGATCGGCGATTTCCTCCGGCGAGCCGATGCGGCCGATCGGCTGGCGGGCGATGAAGGCGGCGCGCGCTGTCTCGTAGTCGCCCTGCGCGCGCAGGCGATCCTGCAGCGAGGGGCTTTCCACCGTGCCGGGGCAGATGCAGTTGCAGCGGATGCCCTGCCCCACATAGTCGGCCGCCACCGACTTGGTGAGGCCGACGACGGCCGCCTTGGTGATCGTATAGGCGGCGCGGTTCGGCACGCCCTTCAGGCTGGAGGCGACGGAGGCCATGTTGATGATCGCCCCGTCCTTCCGCTCCAGCATGGCGGGCAGCACGGCGCGGATCATGCGCACCATGGCGCGCACGTTGAGATCGAAAGCAAAGTCGAGATCCCTGTCGGCCATCTCGAGAATCGTGCCGGCATGAACGAAGCCGGCGCAGTTGAAGAGCACATCGACGGGGCCGGCTTCAGCAACGGCCTGTTGCACCGCCTCATCGTCGAGAACGTCGAGGATACGGGTTTCGATCCCCTCCCCCGCCAGGCTTTCGAGCGCGGCAGCGTTGATGTCAGTCGCCAGCACCTTCGCGCCGGCTCTCGCGAAGGCGAGCACGCTCGCACGGCCGATGCCCTGGCCGGCGGCGGTGATGAGGACGCGCTTGTCTTGAAGGGGAAGGGACATGAAAAACTCCTTGGCTCAGGCGCTGGGGCGGCGCGAAACGATATAGATATGGTCGGCGGCAAGCACGACCTCGCCCTTCTGGTTGACGACTTCCGTGCGCTCGATCACCCGGCCGGCCTCCGCGCGCTTCGGATCGTCCTCCTTGCCGGTAATGGTCACGCGGGTGTGGATCGTATCGCCGATGAAGACGGGACGCACGAAGCGCAGGCGATCGTAGCCATAGGAGAAGGCCGCAGGGTTGATGACGCTAGCGGTAAGGCCGACGCCGATGGAAAAGACCATGGTGCCATGGGCGATACGCTGGCCGAAGGGCTGCGTCTTCATGAATTCCGCATCCATGTGGTGCGGGAAGAAATCGCCGGTATGGCCGGCATGGACGACGAAATCCGTCTCGGTGATCGTCCTGCCGCTGGTCACCCGCCCCTCGCCGATCGCGTAGTCTTCGAAATATCTTGTCTGTTCCATCCTGGATCCTCAGGGCTTTTCGGCAAGGGGCGTGGCGGGCGCAGCACTCGAAGCATAGGCCGCCTCGACCAGCGCCATCGTCGCCCAGGCATCTTCTACCGAGGAGACCAGTTCCCTATCCTCGCCGGAGACGACACGCTGGAGGTTCGCCATGCGGCCGACAAAGGCGTCGGGGAACCACGTGCCCGTCAACGGTACGGGCACCCAGCCCGCGCCGCCCCTCGGATAAATCTCGAGGATATCAGGCTCGCCGCGCGGATAGTCGAGATTGACGCCGAGCTGGAGATAGGCCGCGCCTTCGGTGCCTGAAACACGGAATTCACAGGCCTGATGCCGGCGGCCGAACCGGTGGTCGTGGTTGATCGAGAGGGCGCAGCGCACGCGCTCGCCATAATCGAGGATCGCCGTGGTGCGCGTCTGCGCCATCCGATGGTTCGGGTGGCCGATGGATTTGGCGTGCACGCCGGTGGGATCGCCGAGAATCTGGCGAATGGCATCGAGATAGTGGATCGAATGCATGGCGATCTCGATGCGCGGCAGGCCTTCGAGGAACGACCAGAGCTGCCAGGGCGTATCGAGCGCCAGATAGACGTCGAAATCGACCACCTCCCCGAGGAGGCCCCTGGCAATGGCATCCTTCAGCGCCAGCAGCATCGGCGCGAAGCGAAGCTGGAAATTGACGGCGGCGGTGAGGTTCTTCGCCCGGCAGAGCTGCAGGATCTCCGTCGCGGCGGCAAGGTCCGCGCCCATCGGTTTCTGGATCAACGCCGCCGCACCGTCCGGCAGCGCCGACAGCACCCTTGCATGGGCGGCCGGCGGGGTCGCAAGATCGAAGACCGCGCCTTCGACCGCGGCGGCCTCCTCGACGGTGCGATAGGCGGTAACACCCCATTTCTCCGCCAGCGCCTTCGCCTTGTCGTGGTCGGGGTCGTAAAGCCCGGCGATCGGGAAGCCGCCCTTGCGATAGGCGGGGTAATGGGCATCGCCGACGATGGAGCCTGCGCCGAAGGTGACGATCGGGCGCGGGTTTGCCGGCAGCGGCCAGGATTGAGCGAGCGACGTCGGATCAAACGGCATGGCGCGCCTCCCGGCAGGGCAGAGGGGGGTGACGTGCGACGACAGCCTCACGCATAGAAGAACACCTCCTCCATGCCGGCCCACCATTCGCCCGCCTTGCGGGTTTCCAGCGGCGCCTGGCAGGGCATGCAGACAGACCACCATTCCTGCGTCTTCGGGTCGGCAGCCATTTTGGCCATGTCGGCGGCATAGTCGTCGCCATGGTATTCGAAGAAGGAGAACAGCAGGTTCTCGGGCTCCTTCAGAAAGATCGAATAGTTCCGGATGTTGCAGGCGGAGATCATCGCCAGCACGTCGGGCCAGACGGCGGCGTGCAGGCGCTTGTACTCCGCGATCTTCTCCGGCCGGATGCCGATCACCATGCCGATGCGCTGCATGTCATGCTCCCTTGCGGAAATCGCGCTCGAATTCTTGAATCGAGCGGCTGCGGATGGCATCCCAGTCCCAGTCGATACCGAGGCCCGGCGCGGTGGGGGCGAGTGCCATGCCGTTCTCGACCACCATTTTCGTCGCGGTGATGTCGTCGAGCTGGGGGATGTATTCGACATATTTGCCGTTCTGCACCGCACAGGCGAGACTGACATGCAGTTCCATCAGGAAATGCGGGCAGACGGGCATGTCGAAGGCTTCCGCCGCATGGGCGACCTTCAGCCAGGGCGTGATGCCGCCGATGCGGCCGGCATCGACCTGCACGATGGAGCACGCGCCCTTCTGCATGTATTCGCGGAAATGGCGGATGGAATAGAGCGACTCGCCGATGGCGACCGGGGTGGCGGTGGCCCTGTTCAGGCGGACATGACCGTCGATATCGTCGGCCGGCAGCGGCTCCTCGATCCAGCCGAGATCGAGATCGCGCAGGCGCTCGGCGCGGCGGATCGCTTCGTCGACAGAAAAGCCCTGATTGGCGTCGGTCATGATCTCGTAGTCGTCACCCACCGCCTTGCGCACGGCGGCAAGGCGGGCGAAGTCCTCGGACCCATGCGGCTTGCCGATCTTCACCTTCGAGCCGGAAAAGCCCCTCGCCTGCGCCTCCAGCGCATCCTCGACCAGCGCCTCCACCGGAATGTGCAGCCAGCCGCCCTCGGTCGTATAGAGCGGGCAGCGATCCTTTGCTCCACCGGCGAGCTTCCACAGCGGCAGGTTCTGGCGGCGGGCCCTGAGGTCCCAGAGCGCGGTATCGATGGCGGCGAGCGCAATCGAGGTGATCGCGCCGATGGTCGTGGCATGGGTGGCGAATTCCAGCTCGTGCCAGATCGCCTCGATCCGGTCGGCATCGCGGCCGAGAAGGCGCGGCACGAGATGATCGGCAAGGAGGCGCATGACGGAAGAGCCGCCGGTGCCGATGGTGTAGCTGTAGCCCATGCCGACCGCGCCGTCGCTGTCGGTGATGGTGACGAGCGGCGTTTCCTGCGACACGAAGCTCTGGATGGCGTCCGTGCGCTCGACCTTCGGGCGAAGGTCGACCATTTTCAGTTCGATGCGTTCGATCCGCGCCATGTCAGCCCCGCAGCGTCTTGCCGGTCGCGCCATCGAAGAGATGGGCCTGCGACAGGTCGAAACAGAAGGACAACGCCTCGCCCGTTCGCAGCGGCTTCGGATTCAGCATCCGGCCGACCCATTCCGCGCCGCCGAAACCGGCGAAGACCAGCGTCTCGTTACCGAGCGGTTCCGTCAGGATGACGGGCAAATCCACTTTCTGCACATCGGCATCCGTACCGGAATGAAGGCCATGGCCGGCGGGATAGAGATCGTCCGGGCGCAGGCCGAACGTCACCTTCTGACCGGCCGAGACGCGCTCGCGAAAACGCGAGGGCAGCGGCAGGCGGTCGCCATTCCCGAAGACCACGTGGCCATCCGAAATCTCGGCATCCTTCAGGTTCATCGGCGGCGAGCCGATGAAGCCGGCGACGAATTTCGACTGCGGGCGCTGGAACACGTCCTCCGGCGTGCCGACCTGCTCGATATGGCCGTCGCGCATGATGACGATACGGTCGGCGAGCGTCATCGCCTCCACCTGGTCGTGGGTGACGTAGATGACCGTCGATTGCACCTTGGCATGCAGCTTCTTGATCTCGACGCGCATCTGCGTCCTGAGCTTCGCATCGAGATTGGAGAGCGGCTCGTCGAAGAGGAAGACATCGGGATCGCGCACGATGGCGCGGCCCATGGCGACGCGCTGGCGCTGGCCGCCGGAAAGCTGCGAGGGGCGGCGATCGAGGAGATGAGTGAGGTCGAGCGTGCGTGCGGCCTCCTCGACGCGCGGGGCGATCTCGGCCGGTGTCATGCCGGCGATCTTCAGCGAGAAGCCCATGTTCTCGCGCACCGTCATGTGGGGATAAAGCGCATAGGACTGGAAGACCATGGCGAGGTTACGCGCCCGCGGCGGCAGGTCGTTGACGATCTTGCCGCCAATCCTGAGATTGCCGCCGGAGATCGGCTCCAGCCCGGCGATCATGCGCAGCGTCGTCGACTTGCCGCAGCCGGACGGGCCGACCAGCGCGATGAATTCGCGGTCCGCGACCTCGAGGTCGATGCCGTGCACCACCTCCAGCGCGCCATAGCGCTTGACCAGGTTTTCGAGCGAAACGGTTGCCATGGACTATCCTTTGACGGCGCCGGAGGTGAGGCCGGACACGAGATGCTTCTGCACCACGAAGGTCAGCACGAGGGCGGGAACGATCATGATCACCGCAAGCGCGCACATGCCCCGCCAGTCGATGGTGAATTCCGCGGTGTAGTCGAGCAGGCCGACGGGCAGGGTCTTGGAATTGACGGAGCGGGTGAGCTGCGAAGCGAGCGCGAACTCGTTCCAGGAGGTGAGGAAGGCGAAGATGCCCGCCGAGGCGATGCCGGGGCCGGCGAGCGGAAACTCCACCTGCCAGAAGGCCTGCCAGCGCGTGCAGCCATCGATCTGCGCCGCCTCCGCCAGATCCTTCGGCACCTGCCGGAAGAAGCCGTCGATCAGCCAGATGGTGAAGGGCACGTTGAGGGCGACATAGGCGAGGATCAGCCCGAAATGCGTATCGATGATACCGAGCCGCGAATAGACGAAGAACAGCGGCAGCGAGAGCGCGATGCCGGGCACCGTGCGCGTCAGCATCAGGCCGAGGAAGATCGACGACTTCGCCTTGAAGCGGAAGCGCGCGAAGGCATAGCCGCCGGCCATGCCGATGACGAGCGCAATGGCCGTCGAGGTGACGGAGACAATCAGCGAGTTGCGGAAATAATCGATGACCGGAATGCCGCCCTGCCCGACGCCGGAGAACATGGCGACATAGGCGTCGAAGGAGAGATCCTGCGGCATCCAGACGGGGGGCTTGGCCATGATCTCCACCGTCGGACGGAAGGAGGCGAGCACGATCCACAGACCCGGCAGGCAGATGACCGTCATCGCCAGGAACAGGCCGATCTTGTGGGCGGCGGAGAGAAGGAAGCCGTTGAGGCGGGCTTTTGCGTTGTCGTTCATCTCACCACTCCGCCGCGATCTGGCTGCGCGCTGCCGCAAGCTTGCGGAAGAAATAGACGGTGAAGAGGATGGAGAGCAGGATCGCCACATAGGCCATGGCATTGGCAAGGCCCATGCGGGCATCCGAATAGGCGGTGCGCGAGACCAGCGTCCAGAGCAGTTCCGTGCGTTTGGCCGGGCCGCCGTCCGTCATGATCTTCACGATGTCATAGGCCCTTGCGACGTCGAGCGAGCGGATCGTCATGGCGATATAGGCAAAGGGCATGATGAAGGGCCAGGTGACATAGCGGAAGGTCTGCCAGGGCGTGCAGCCATCGACCCGTGCCGCCTCGATGGGCTCCTTCGGCATGGCGAGCAGGCCGGCAAGGATGAGGATGGCGAAGACCGAGGTGGAGGACCAGATTTCCGCGATCAGGATGGCGACGAAGGCCAGCGTGCCGTCGATCAGCCAGGGGATGGCCTGGTCGGTGAGACCAAGCGACTGCAGCGCGTTGTTCACGAGGCCGATATTGTCGTTGAACATGAACTTGAACTGGAAGCCGACGAGGATCGGCGAGAACATCATCGGAAACATCATGATGGTGCGCAGCAGCCGCTGACCGCGCGTCGCCTTCTCCACCAGCATGGCAAGGCCGAGGCCGAGCAGCATTTCCACGTTGAGCGCGACGGTGAGCAGCAGCACGGTGCGCCCGAAGGCCGTCCAGAACTCCAGATCGGCAAGGATGCGCGCATAGTTGCGGAAGCCCGCGAAGGTGTAGAGCGAGGCGGGCTGGGTCAGCCGGAAGGGCGTGAAGCTCGAATAGAGCGACAGGATGAGCGGCACGACGACCACGGCGGCGAGCACCACGACGGCGGGCAACAGCAGCAGAAACGGCGCCGATGGCCTCCAGCCTTTCATGAATGCATCCTCCCTCGTGATTGCGGCATGCCGTTGGAAGGGCCGCGGATACGGTCCTTCGCGTGTTGACGGAAGCGCGCGCGTCCGGCCTGTCGGCCATCTTCTCCCGCAAGCGGGGAGAAGGGAACGGGCCACTCCCTGTTCTCAGTCTATCGTCAGCTGTGGTGCAAGTCCCTCTCCCCGCGCGCGGGGAGAGGGTGAGAACGCGGAGGCAAACGCGCCCTCAAAGCGCGCCCGCATCCTCCAGGATCTGCGTCGCCTTCTCGGCGGCCGCGTCCAGCGCCTCCTTGGAGGTCTTGTCGCCGAGGATGGCGGCCTGCAGCTCCGGGTAGACGGCGTTGGAAATCTCGATCCAGGACGGCGTCTGCGGCACGGCGAAGGCATGCTTGGCCGCTTCCTGGAAGGCCGTCAGGACCTCCTTGCGGTAAGGATCGTTTTCCGCCTGCTGGATATTGTAATCCCAGACGGCGGTGCGCGTCGGCAGCGGACCGGCGGAGGATTCCAGCTTCTGGCTGTCCTCGTTGGTGAGGAACCAGACGAGCGAGGCGGCCGCCTCCTTGTTGGCGCAGCTTTCCGTGACCGAGAAGCCGTGATGGCCCGACCAGCCGGTGCGCTTGCCGGAAGAACCGGCCGGCTGCACCTTCACGCCGACATTTCCGGCGACCTTGGACGACTTCGGATCGTTGAAGAAGCTCGCCCAGCCAGGCCAGTCGAGATTGACCGCGATGGTGCCCGAGGCAAAGCCCTGGCCAAGATCGTCCCAGAGGTAGTTCGTCGTGCCGGCCGGCACGGCTTTCGCCTTGTAGAGGTTGACGAACCAGTCGAGCGCGCGCACGCCCGCTTCCGAGTTGAAGGCCGGCTTGCCGTCGGCATTGAGATATTCGCCGCCTTCGGCCACCAGCATTTCGTAGAAGCGGCCGTTGATCGCCTCTTCCTTGCCGGCATATTGCGTGCCGTAGAAATCCGGCGGGCTGGCGAAGAAGATCGCCTGATCCGTCACCTGCTGCCAGGTATCCGGCGGGGCGAGGTCGTAGCCGTATTTCTCCTTGAACGCCGTCTTCTTGGCTTCGTCCTGGTAGAGGCTCTTCTGGTAATAGAGCGCCGAGACGTCGAACTGGGCGCGCGGCAGCATCACCAGCTTGCCGGCGAGCGTCGAGGACGCGATGTTGGCCGGCACGAAGGCGTCGATCTCCTCCTTCGGCAGCAGCGCCGAGAGGTCGGTGTAGATATCGGGATATTGCGGGGCGAAGGACGAATGGTTCGAGCCGACGCACCAGCCGATACTGCCGGTCGCGATGTCGGACTTGATCTCCTTGTCCAGTTCGAAATGGTTCTTCTTGGAAAGCACGTTCACCTTCGCGCCGGTCGCCTTCTCCCATTCGGCGATGCGCGCATAGAGCGCTTCATACTGCTGACCGCCGATGAGTTTGGCATCGATGGTGACGCCCTCGAACTTACCCGGCAGATCGGCGGCAAGCGCAGACCCGGCCCATGCGCAGATCATGGCGCCGGCGGCAACGCCGGCTAGAAATCTCGACATCTTCTCCTCCCGTTTGGCTCCTCGCCAGCCCTTGTCCGCAAGAGCTTCCTTCATATACAAACTAACTATTCATAAGTCGTCAAGCGAAATTCAGCTCCGCGGGATTGTCAGTCGGCATTTCTGCGCATATGAAATTAGTCATTTACCAGAGAGGGCTCCAGTGTCGGACGAAGACAATGATCGCTACCGCGCGCCGGCGCTGGACAAGGGGCTCGATATCCTGGAGCTTCTGGCGGGCGTCGACGGCGGCCTCACGCAGGCGGAAATCGCCAAGCGGCTCGACCGCAGCCCGAACGAATTCTACCGCATGCTCGACCGGCTGGTGAAACGCGGCTACGTCACCCGCATCGACGGCGACCGCTTCTCGCTGACGCTGAAGCTGTTCGGCCTCGCCCAGTTGCACGCGCCGGTGCGCCGCCTCGTATCCTTCGCCGTGCCGCTGATGCGCGAGCTGGCGGAGGCCTCGCGGCAGGCCAACCAGCTCGTCGTCTTCGACCGCGGCAATCCCGTCGTCATCGCCCAGCAGGAGGCGCCCGGCTATTGGGGCATCTCCATCCGTGTCGGCTCGCGCATCGGCCTTTTCGACACCGGGTCCGGCCATGCCCTGCTCGCCTTCCACACGGCGGAGGAGCGCGCACGCATGATCGCCGAGCACACCGGCGAAGGCGGCGCGGACGGGCGCGTGACAGCGGAGTTCCTGGCGCGGCTCGATCTCATCCGCACCCGCGGCTACGAGATGATGCCGAGCGCCCAGACGGCCGGCGTCATCAATCTTTCCGCCCCGGTGCTCGGCGCGGACGGCACCGCCATCGCCTCGCTCACCGTGCCCTATATCACGCTGATCAACGCACCCGGCGCGCCGGATATTTCCGCAACGATCCAGCTTCTGGTCGATACGACCCGCAAGCTCTCCGAAATGACCGGGGCAGGTTTCAAGTCCGAGGGCTGAAGCTCTTCAGGAACAGCGCATTGAGGTCCGCGACCGCCCTGGCCGCGGGCTCCCGGCCCGTGACGGCCGCATTGATGCGTTGCGACGCCGCCTCCTGGAAGGGCATGTAGCCGTTGTGCCGCGGTCGCAGCCATGCGCCTTCCAGCGTGCGGCGCGTGTTGCGGTAGAAGCCCAGCGTCGCCGCATTGGCATCCTCATCTTCCCAGGCCGCCGCATGGCCCGGCTGACCCCCGGCGCGCCAGTAGCGGCCCGCCTGTATCGCACCGCCCGCAACCGCGTAGGCAAAATCGAACGCCGCCTCCCGATGAACGGAGAAGGCGGAGACTGCAATGCCGGTGCCGCCGAGCGCAGAGCCGACCGGCCCGCCCTGCCCCATGACGGGCATGTCGGCAAAGGCGATGCGGCCGGGGCGGAAGCCCTCCAGACTATAGCTGACATAACCATAGATCAGTGGCGCCAGACTGTGGCGTGCGTCCGGGCCGCTCATACGGTCCAGCACCGCGATGGGATCCATCGCAACGCAGGCAGGATCGATCAGGGCGGCGAGTTCGCGGATCGCCTCGATGGCCGCAACACCCGCCTCCGCATCGATGAACGGTCCTTCCCGTTCCACCCCACAGGGTCGGCCGAGATTGCCGCAAAGCGTGAAGAGGCACATCAGCGAATGGGGCGGGCGCAGCGGCAGCAGCACCTCCCCTTGTCGCGCAAGGTCGAGCACCTCACCCCAGGAAACCGGCGGCGCGGCAAGCCTGTCAGGCCGATAGGCGAGCACCTGAGTCGCCGCATCTATGGGAAAGGCCCATTGCCTTGCCTGCCAGTTGTAGCTCGGGAAGGACGCCCCGACCGAGCCTTTCGCCAGTGCCGTGAGGGCGGCGTCCCGGCCAGGAATGTCCAGCGGCGCAAGGCACCCCTCGGCCGTGATCTGGCCGACATGGGGATGGTCGATGACGATGAGGTCATAGCGCCGCGCCAGTTCCTCCACCGGATAGCTCTCGAAATCCTGCAAGGAGCGCTTGTCCCATTCGACGGCGACGCCGGTCTCCGCCTGCCAGTCCGCGGCGCAGGCCACCATCGGGTCGTAGCCGCGCGGGTGGCTCCAGGTCATTCCCTTGAGGGTGATGCTGCTCATGCGGAAAACTCCGCCCGAATGCCGGCCGTATGCTCGCCGATGCGCGGGGCCGCCCTTCCCCCCACTGGACGGCGGCCGTCGACCCGCACCGGGCAGCGTGTCGTGCCGATGGAAACGTCATCCTCGCGTGTCACGGTCTGCAGCATGTCGAGAATGCGGAAGCCTTCGCTCGCCAGCAGCTCCGGCCATTCCAGCACCTTGGCGCACCAGATATCGGCCGGCTCCAGCACCGAGAGCCAGTACTCGACCGTCTCCTCGCCGATGCGCGCGGCGATGATGCGCTTGATCGCGTCGCGCTCCGTGAACCAGGCCTTGGCATCGTCGCGATAGGGCGCGAGCGCCGCGATGCCCAGCAGATCCTGCAGGCGGCCGAGCGGCGTCATGGCGATGGCGAGATAACCGTCCCTGGCAGGGTATACGCCATAGGGCGCGGAGAGATAGGCATGGGCACTGCGGAAATCCGAGCGTTTCGGCCGGCGACCGCCGTCGTTAAGATGGGTCGTCAGGACTTCGAACTGGAAGTCGACGAGGCTTTCGAGCAGGCTGGTCTGGATATGGGCGCCCTTGCCGGCGATGCCCCGCCGCACCAGCGCGGCGAGAATGCCCTGGCAGGCATTGGCCCCGGCCAGCATGTCGGCCACTGCGAGGCCGAAGGGCACCGGCCCCTGCGCCTCGTCGCCGTTCAGCCACATCAGGCCGGAACGCGCCTGCGCCAGGAGATCCTGCCCCGGCCGCATGACCCAGGGCCCCTCCTCGCCATAGCCGCTGATCGAGGCATAGACGATGGCGGGGTTGATCGCCCTCACCGCTTCGTAGTCGAGGCCGAGGCGTTCGATGACGCCAGGGCGGAAATTCTGGATGAGCACGTCGGCCTTGGCGAGCAGCCGACGCAGGAAGGCGAGATCGTCCGGGTTCTTCAGGTCGATGCCGAGGCTTTCCTTGCCGCGGTTGATGGCATGGAAGAGCGTGGAATCGCCACCGACTTCCGTGTCGCTGAGATAAAGCCGGCGGGAGAGGTCGCCGCCGTCCGGCCGTTCGACCTTGATGACGCGCGCGCCGAGATCGGCAAGACGCAGCGAGCAATAGGGACCGGAGAGAAACTGGCTCATGTCGACCACGGTCAAGCCAGCCAGCAGTCCGCTGTCGTCTTGCATGCCTCCTCCTTAGAATTCTTATTTAAATCTATGCTTCATATATGAGAGCACGCAGACAGCTTGTCAACGACGAATGACGCCGGCAGCAGAGCCGCCGGCGTCGTTGCTCGTTTCGCGGTGGGAAAGATCAGATCAGGCTTTTCAGGTCGAAGGCACTGTCGGCCACCTGTTCCGGCAGGGGCGAACGGCCTGCCTCGATCAGGCGCTTGCCGACCATGTAGCTGCGCGGTTCGTTCATGGCGTCGACGGCGAGCAGCGTGTCGCCGCGGTAATACCAGTGGGATCGCGCCTTCTCGCTTGCGCCGGGGCGCGTCACCACGCGATCGAAAGCCATGTTCAACCCGGCGATCTGCAGCTTGACGTCGTACTGGTCGGACCAGAACCAGGGCTTCGGCACGTAGTCCGCCTCCGCGCCCAGCATGTTGGCGGCAACCGCTTCGGCCTGGTCGATGGCGTTCTGCACGCTTTCCAGCCGGATCATCTGACCGCGATAGGGCAGGCGCGCGCAGTCGCCGGCCGCCCAGATGGCCGCATCACTCGTGCGCCCATGCGCATCGACGAGAATGCCGCCGTCACAGGCAATGCCTGCCGCCGCCGCCAGCCCGTCATTGGCCGCGACGCCGATGCCGACGATGACGAAATCGACCTCGCGGCGCGAACCGTCCGACAGTGCCACCGTGATCGCCTCCCCGCGCGACAGCCCGGCAAGCCCTGCCCCTTCCAGGATCTCGACGCCGTTGCCGGCATGAAGACCCCGGAAATAATCCGACGTTTCCGGCGCGGCGACGCGCTGGAGGATTCGGGGCGCCGCCTCGATCAGCGTCACCTTGAGGCCAAGCTTGGCCGCCACCGCCGCCGCCTCGAGCCCGATATAGCCGCCGCCGACGACCAGCACACGCCGCCCCGCCTCAAACTCCGGAGCCATGCGGTCGACATCGGCAAGGTTGCGCACGACATAGACGCCGGGCAGGTCGCCGCCGAGCGCCGCCGGAAGCGCGCGCGGCGTCGCGCCTGTCGTCAGCGCCAGCTGGTCGTAGGAAAGCAGCTCTTCGCCGAAGCGGATCTGCCGCATGGCCGGATCGATGGCATCGACCTTCCGGCCGAGATGCAGGGAAATGTCGTTGTCGGCATAGAAGCGCTCGGGCCGCAGGTGCAATTGCTCCAGCGTCATTTCCTTCATCAGATATTTCTTGGAAAGTGGCGGACGCTGATAGGGCAGCGTGTCCTCCTCGCCGATCAGCGTGATCCGCCCGCCGAAGCCGAGACCGCGCAGTTTTGCCGCCAGCGACGAGCCGGCCTGCCCGGCCCCCAGGATCGCAATATGGTTCATGCCTTCCTCCCCTTCGTTTCTGCCCGCATCACACCTGTGCCGGAACTGCTCTAGAGTTTGTCAGGGAAAAGTGGGAACCGGTTTTCCCGACAAGACAAACGAAAACAAAAGAATTTAGAGCATGTCTGGTTCAATCTGAACCTGACATGCTCTAGGCCACCTTGTTCTCCGGCACCCTGCCAAGGAAGAAGGCCTCCAGATTGTCGAGCGCCGTCATGCCCATGCCCTCGCGCGCGGCGCGGGTCGCCGAGCCGAGATGCGGCAGCAGCACGACATCGTCGCGTTCGCGCAGCGCCGCCGGCACGGCAGGCTCGAATTCGTAGACATCGAGTGCCGCTCCGGCGATCTGCCGGCCTTCGAGCGCGCGGATCAGCGCCGCCTCGTCGACCACCTCGCCGCGCGAGACATTGATAAGATGTGTATGCGGCCGCATCAGCGTTAAGGCGCGCGCGTCGATCAGGTGGCGCGTCTCGCTGCCGCCGGGAACGGTCAGCACGACGAAATCGGCGCGCTGCAGCAACTCGTCGAGCGGCACCTGTTCCGTCTCCACGCCCGGTACCGCCTTCGGCGACCGGTTGTGGAACAGCACCCGCATGCCGAAACCGGCCGCAGCGCGGCGGGCCACCTCTTGCCCGATGCGCCCCATGCCGACGATACCGACCGTGCTGCCGGAAACGTCCTGGCCGAGAAGCTGCACCGGATGCCAGCCCTGCCACGTGCCGGAGCGCACCAGCCGCTCGCCCTCGCCCGCGCGGCGCGCGGTCATCAGAAGAAGCAGCATGGCGATATCGGCGGTCGGACCGGTGACGGCGCCCGGCGTGTTGGTAACGGCAACGCCCGCGCCCGCGGCGGCGGCAAGATCGATATGGCTCACGCCGACGCCGAAATTGGCGAGGATCCGGCAGCGCGGCGCGGGCGCGCCGGCAAAGACGTCAGGCGAAAAAACATCGCCGAGCGAGGGCAGGATCGCGTCGTGGTCGCGGAGCGCGGCGGAAAGATCGGCGGCGGTCGTCGGGCCGGTTTCCTTGCGGATCGTCAGGTCGAAAAGCGCGGCCGCGCGCGCATGGACGGGCTCCGGCAGGGGCCGGGTGATCAGCAGGCGCGGTCGTCTCATAAGTCCCTCCCAGACCCTGCTCCAGTCGCCCTCCCGGCGACCGAAAGCCACGAATAAACATGATGATAATCAAAAGCTTATCGTAACATCTGGGAATATCATACCAAACAGTTTGACCATTTGCTATGAATTTGTTTATCTAACCTCGGAGGAAGAGGAGGAGCAAGATGGAGTTTCTGTCAGCAACAGGTATCCCTGGCGGCACGGAGGCTTCGCGATGAAGCGCTTCTGGGCCGACTATTCCAGCCGCGATTTCGCCGCGCTCGACCGCGATCGCATCATCGCCGTCCTGCCCATCGGGGCCGTCGAACAACACGGACCGCACCTGCCCATGTCCGTCGACAGCTGTACGGTCGACGGGGTGGCCCGCCGCCTCGCCAGGGCCCTGCCGGAGGACAGTCCGGTGCTGTTCCTGCCGACGCAGGCCGTCTGCAAGAGCGACGAGCACATCGACTATCCCGGTACGCTCACCCTTTCAGCGGAAACGCTGATCCGCGTCCTTACCGAGATCGGCGCCAGCGTGGCGCGTTCGGGCGTGCGCAAATTCGTCCTTCTCAACGGCCATGGCGGCAATATCCCGGTCATGGACGTCGTGACCCGCCAATTGCGCGTCGCGCACGACATGCTGGCCTTCTCCGTCAACTGGTTCGGCTTCGGCATGCCCGACGGCATCTATTCCGACATCGAGCGCACCCACGGCATCCATGCCGGCGACATGGAAACCTCGGTCATGCTGGCGCTCGACCCCGGCAATGTGAACATGACGGCCGCCCGCGACTTCCGCTCGCGCGGCCAGGACCTCTTCGAGACCTATCGTCATCTCGGCCTCGGTCGCGGCGCGAAGCCCGGCTGGAAGACGCAGGACTTCAGCACCGCCGGGGCCTGCGGCGAAGCGCATCTCGCCACCGCCGCGAAAGGTGAGGCGACCCTCGACCACGCCATCGTCCGCCTCGTGGAGGCCATGGCGGAAATCGACAGCCTGCCGGCCGACTGGCTGGACAGAAAACCGGAGTGGTAGCATGAACGCGGCAAGCCCCCTCCCCAAGGCCGCCGGCCTGACCGAAAGCCCCGTCCTCATCGACATGAAGGACGTCTCCAAGCGCTTCGCCAACGGCACCGTGGCGCTGCGCGGCATGTCGCTGCAGATCCGCAACGGCGAGTTCGTCTCCTTCCTCGGCCCGTCCGGCTGCGGCAAGAGCACGGCGCTGAAGATGATCTCCGGCCTCTTGTCGTTTTCCTCGGGCTCGATCACCGTCAACGGCCATCCGGCCGGCGAAAGCCCGCATGGCAGCGATATCGGCTATGTCTTCCAGGAGGCGACGCTGATGCCCTGGGCGACGGTCTTCGACAATGTCTTCCTGCCGCTGAAGCTGCAGGGCCTCGGCAAGGGCGAGGCGAAGGCCCGCGTGGAAGAGGCGCTCTCCATGGTCGGGCTTGCCAATTTCGCCCGTTCCTATCCGCGCGAACTTTCGGGCGGCATGAAGATGCGCGTCTCCATCGCTCGCGCGATGGTGACGAAGCCGAAGCTGCTGCTGATGGACGAACCCTTTGCCGCCCTCGACGAGATGACGCGCTCCAAGCTCAACGACGAGGTGCTGGGCCTCTGGCGCTCGCACGGGCTGACGGTGATCTTCGTCACCCACTCGGTCTTCGAGTCCGTCTATCTCTCCAGCCGCGTCGTGGTCATGGCCGCACGCCCCGGCCGCGTGGTGCACGACATCGCGCTGCCCGGCGCCGAGACCCGGACGAGCGCCTACCGCATGACATCCGAGTACACCGAGAACTGCCGTCTGGTCAGCAACGCGCTCGAAGGGACCATGGACCATGTCGATCTCAACCATTGATCCGGCTGCCGCCGACAGCGAAATCGTCGATCCGCGCATCCTTTTCGAACGCCGCGAGCGGCGCCTGCGCGTCATCATGCCCATCGTCTCGATCCTCGCGGTCCTCTGTCTGTGGGAATTCCTCGTCTGGTACAACGAGGTGCCGCATTACCTCATCCCCGCGCCGAGCCTGATCGCCAAGACGCTGGTGCAGGACTGGTCCTCGCTGATGCAGAGCGCGGCCTTCACGGTGAAGCTGACGCTGCTGTCGCTGAGCCTTGCGATCATCGGCGGCGTGCTGCTCGGCATGCTCTTCGCGCTGTCGCGCACGGTGGAAATGTGCCTTTTCCCCTTCGCCGTCATCCTGCAGGTGACGCCGATCATCGCCATAGCACCGCTGATCCTCATCTATGTCAGCAACACCTTCTTCGCGCTGCTCATCTGCGCCTGGATCGTCGCCTTCTTCCCGATCCTGTCGAACACGGCGATCGGCCTGCGCAGCGCCGACCATAACCTGCGCGACATGTTCCGCCTCTATCAGGCGACACCCTGGCAGCGCCTGCGCTATTTGCTGATCCCCTCGGCGCTGCCCTATTTCATGGCGGCCCTGAAGATCGCCGGCGGTCTCTCGCTGATCGGCGCGGTCGTCGCCGAATTCGTCGCCGGCACGGCGGGCCAGAACACTGGCCTTGCCTCGCGCATCCTCGAATCGAGCTTCCGTAACGAGATCCCGCGCATGTTCGCCGCGCTGTTCCTCGTCTCGGTGCTCGGCGTCGGCATCTTCCTCGTCACGTCCTGGCTGTCGAACCTCGTGCTCGGCCACTGGCACGAAAGCGAAATCAAGCGCGAGACGTGAGCGCCATGCGGACCGCAGACAACACCATCGCCGATGCCGGCGCGGGCGGCGCACGCCTTGCCGGCGTCCGTATCGCCGGCCGGGGCGGCCACTGGGATATCGCCATCCGGGGCGGCCGCATCGCGGCCCTCGATCCCTCCACGGAGAGGGACGGCGGTCTCGTCCTGCCGCTGATGGCCGATATCCATACCCATCTCGACAAGACCTTCACCGCGTCGCGCATGCCGGCCCGCGCCACCTCGCTGTTCCATGCCATCGAAATGATGCAGGCCGACGCCGCGCGCTGGGATCATGCCGACCTCACCCGGCGGGCCGGCCGGGGGTTGGACCGGGCATATCGCCACGGCACGGCGCTGATGCGCAGCCATGTCGACTGGTACGGCGCAACGCCGCCGGCAGGGTGGCATGTGCTGCGCGATCTTGCCGGCGAATGGCGGGACCGCGTCCAGCTAGAACTTGCCTCGCTGACGCCGCTCGACCTCTTCGCCGAGGTGGGCGAAGCCATCGCCCGCGAGGTCAAGGCGGCCGGCGCCGTGCTCGGCGCCTTCATCTATCGCAACGACGATCTCGAAGCCCGGCTCGCCGCGGTCTTCGACCTTGCCGAAAAGCACGATCTCCCGCTCGATTTCCATGTCGACGAAGGGCTGGACATCGAGGCTCGCGGCATCGATGCCATCGTGGCAGAGACCGAGCGGCGCGGCCTTGCCGGCCGGGTGCTGTGCGGTCATGGCTGCGCGCTTTCGGTGCGCGATCCAGACGAGGTCGCGGGAATTCTCGCCCGCGCGGGCGCCGCGGGCGTCGGCCTCACGGCGCTGCCCGGCTGCAACGCCTATCTCCAGGACGCCAGGGCCGGCCGCACGCCGCGCCTGCGCGGCCTTGCGCCCCTGCACGAGGCGCGCGCCGCCGGGCTGGAGGTGATGATCGGCTCGGACAATGTGCGCGACGCCTTCTTCCCCTTCGGCGACTACGACCTTTTCGACGCCTTCCGCGGCGCGGTCCTCCTCGGCCACCTTCAGCCCGAGGATTGGCTGAACGCGGTGAGCGAGGCGCCGGCCCGCTGGATGGGCCGGAGCCTGGCGCTTGCCGAGGGCGGCCCCGCCGATTTCATCCGGCTCGACGCCGAGGACCTGACCGATGCCCTGAGCCGCCCCCGTGCCGACCGCGCGGTCTGGCGCAACGGCCGCATCCTGACCGATCACCAAGGAGAACAGACATGACCGGACACCGCGACTGGGCGTCGATCAAGGCGGCGCTGAACGGCATTCGCGCCCATGACGACGCGAACTACATCGCCGCACGTTCGCGCGATTACTTCTGGTACAGCCCGATCCTCAACGAGCAGCTGAAAGACAAGCTCGGCGAACTGATCGTCGTGCCGCAGAACATCGAGGAGGTCGTGCATGTCGCCTCCGTCGTCGCGCGTCACAAGGTTCCGCTGACGCTGCGCGGCGGCGGCACCGGCAATTACGGCCAGTGCGTGCCGCTGGAGGGCGGCATCGTCATGGATCTCACCCGCCTCGACCGGGTGATCGAGATCACCGACGGCCATGTGCGCGTCGAAGCGGGCGCCCGCATCTCGCGGCTCGACGATGCCGCGCACGAGACCGGCCAGGAACTGATGATGTATCCCTCGACGCGCCAGATGGCGACCATCGGCGGTTTCGTCGCCGGCGGCTCGGGCGGCATCGGCTCGCTGCGCCACGGCATGCTGCGCGATCCCGGCAACCTCACCTATGCCAAGGTCGTCACCGTCGAGCCGGAACCGCAGGTGATCGAACTCTTCGGCGAGGACGTGCAGAAGGTACAGCACGCCTATGGCACCAACGGCATCGTCGTGGAACTCGGTGTCGGCCTTACCCGTGCGACGGACTGGATCCACACCGCGGCGCTTTTCGACGGCTACGATGCCGCGCTGCGCTTTGCCAGCGACGCGCAGGAAAAGGGTCTCGACTGTTACCTGCTGACCACCGTCGAGCGCCGCTTCGCGCCCTTCTACAACAAGCTCGGCGATCTCTTCCCGGCCGATCGCGACGCGGTCTTCGCCATGGTCGCGCCGGAGGAAATGGCCCGCTTCACCGCCGAGGCCGAGGCCCATGGCGGGCGCATTTCCTTTGCCATGAGCAAGCCGGAAATCCGCGCCGCCGGGCTTCAGCCGGCCTATGAATGCGGCTGGAACCACACCACGCTGCAGGCCCTCAAGGTCGACAAGAGCTGGACCTATCTCCAGGTCGCCTATCCGCGCCCCTTCGATCCCGAACTGGTGCTCCGCCAGATGGCCCGCTACGGCGAGGAGATCTACTGGCACCACGAGATGGCGCGCATGGACGGCGAGGTGCAGATCTTCGCCCTGCCGCTGGTGCGGTATCGCGGCGAGGAAGCCATGTACAAGCTCATCGCCGAGCTCGAGGAAACGGACGGCTGCACGATCTTCGATCCCCATGTCGTGACCATCGAGGACGGCGGCATGAAGCAGATCGACCAGACGCAGATCGAATTCAAGAAACGCGCCGACCCGTATGGCCTGATGAACCCCGGCAAGACCCGGGGCTGGACCGACGGCATGGCCCGCACCGACATCTGAGATAGCAAAAGGGGAGAACTTCCATGAAGCGCATGACAAGTCTTTTCACCGCCGTGGGCCTGCTGCTCGCCGCCGGCTCGTCCTGGGCGGCCGACAAGGTCGTCTTCGGCACCAACTGGCTGGCCCAGGGTGGCCACGGCGGCTTCTACCAGGCCGCAGTGGACGGCACCTATGCCAAATACGGCCTCGACGTCGAGATCAAGATGGGCGGCCCGCAGGTCAATACCCGGCCGATGCTGCCGGCCGGCCGGCTCGACTTCCTGATGGGCGGCAACCTGCTGCTCGCCTTCGACAACGTGCGCAACGGCATTCCGACCACCGTCGTCGCGGCGATCTTCCAGAAGGACCCGCAGGCCTTCATGGCGCACAAGGGTGAATATGCCAATTTCGCGGCGCTCACCACCGCGCCCTCCATCCTCGTTTCCAAGGACGGCCAGTTCAGCTTCTGGCAGTGGATGGTCACCCGTCTCGGCTTCAAGGACGAGCAGCTTCGCCCCTACGGCTTCAACCTCGCGCAGTTCCTGAGCGACAAGAAGATGGTGCAGCAGGCCTATGGCACGGCCGAGCCGCTCTATGCCGCGAAGGAAGGCGCCGACGTCGACGTGTTCCTGCTCGCCGATCAGGGCTGGAGCACCTACGGCTCGATCATCGAAACGCGCAGCGAACTGGTCGAGAAGAACCCCGACCTCGTGCAGCGCTTCCTCGACGCTTCCATCGAGGGCTGGAACAACTACCTCTACGGCGACCGCAAGGCGGCCTATGAGGCGATCATCGCCGCCAACCCGGAAATGACGGTCGAAAAGCTCGACGCCGAAATGGCGCAGTTCGACAAGCTGCAGATCATCGATTCCGGCGATGCCGTGGAAAAGGGCATCGGCGCGATGAGCGCCGAGCGCATCAAGGCCTTCCATGACCTTGCCGTCGAAAGCAAGATCATCGAGGCTGGCTCGGTCGACCTCTCCAAGGTCGCCGACACACGCTTCGTCAACAAGGGCAAGGGCCTCGACATCAAGGCCAAGCTGACGGGCAAGTAACCGAAACCCCGGGCCGGCGCTACGCGCCGGCCTGCTCTCCATCGCCAGGACCGCCATGAGCACTGTTCAGAAAAAGCGCAAGGAAATCCACGCCGCGATCCGCAATGCCGCGATCCAGGAATTCGCGCGCAACGGCCTGTCGGGGACCTCCACCCAGGCGATCGCCCAGACGGCCGGCATCACCAAGGCGCAGCTTCACTATTACATCACCTCGAAAGAGGAGCTGTACCAGGATGTGCTGAGCGACATCGTGGAGGCCTACAAGGACATCTTCTTCCTCTCCGCCTCGCGCGACGATCCGGCGCTGGCGATCACCCAGTATATCGAGCGCAAGGTGCGCCATACGCTGGAATTCCCGGACCTCTCGCGCTTCTTCGCCAACGAGATCGCCCGCGGCGCGCCGGAAATGACCCCGCACTGGGGCGCCCTCAAGGCCGCCGTCGAGGAGGCGAATGCGGTCATCCAGCAATGGGTGGACAGCGGCAAGATCGCGCCCGTCGATCCGCTGCTCTTCCAGATGAACATCTGGGCCGTGACCCAGCACTATGCCGAATACGAGGCGCAGGCCCGCGTGCTGATGGGCAAGCCCAACGACGAACCGCTCGATGCGGACCGCATCATCGCCGAGGCGACCCAGCTTTTCCTGCGCCGCTGCGGACTGAAGGAGGCCTGAAACGATGAAGACGCTGCAACCCGCCGCCCTGCCCGCGCCCTTCGGCCGCTATTCCCATGGCGTCGCCGCTGAGAAGATCGTGGTCACCTCCGGCCAGCTTGCGCTTTCTCCCGATGGCACGATCCCCGAGGGCGTCACCGCACAAGCGGAACTGTGCTTTGCCAACATCAAGGCGATCCTCGCCGAGGCCGGGGCGGACCTCTCCCATGTCCTGCGCTTCAACGCCTTCGTGACGGAGCGCGCGCACATGGCCGAATACATGGCCGTGCGCGACCGCCTCGTCGCCGACTTCGAGGTCAAGCCCGCCTCCACGCTGATGATCGTTTCCGGCTTCACCCGGCCGGAATTCCTGGTCGAGGTCGAGGCGACGGCGGTCCTGCCCTAACAGACAAGGAAGAAGCGATGGTCCAGATCACCTTTGTGGAACACGGCGGAAACCGCCATGTCGTGGAGGCCGCCGCCGGCATGACGCTGATGGAAGCGGCGCGCGACGACGACGTACGCGGCATCGTCGCCGAATGCGGCGGGGCCTGCTCCTGTTCCACCTGCCACGTCTATGTCGCGCCCGAATGGGTGGATCGGTTGCCGGCCATTTCGGCGCTGGAACAGGACATGCTGGACTTCGCCCACGCGCCGGATCCGGCTCGCTCGCGCCTCTCCTGCCAGATCAAGCTGACGGACGCGCTGGACGGGCTCATCGTCGACCTGCCCGAGCGGCAGGGATGATCACGCCTTGCCCTTCAGGTGCCCGGTCGGCAGCGCCGTCGTATACTTGATCTGACTGAGGGCGAAGCTGGAGCGGATATTGGCGACACAGGGAATGAGCGTCAGGAAATCCACCACCAGCGCCTGGAATTTCGACAGGTCCTCCACGACGACGCGCAGCATGTAATCCGCCTCGCCCGTCATCAGGTAACATTCGACGATCTCAGGTTTGGTGCGGATGGCCGCGTCGAAAATATCCAGCGATTGCCGGTCCTGCTGCTTGAGCGAAACCTGCACGAAGACATTGACTGCCAGCCCCAGCGAGGGCGCATCGACCAGCGCCACGGAGCCCTTGATGACGCCGCTTTCCTTCAGCTCGTTGACGCGTCGCCAGCAGGGCGACGCCGAAAGGCCGGTCGCCTCCGCAAGCTCCGCAACGCTCATCTCGGCGTTCTGCTGGAGGAGGTCGAGAATGCGGATGGAAGCGGCGTCCAAAGAATGAGGCATGATTGACCGGAATTTTGCGAAGAACCGGCAAAACCATTCGCAAAATCCACCAAGAAGATCAACTGAGATCAGTTTTTCCCGGGAACGGGGTGTAGAATTTCTGCGGAATGGGAAGTGAGGAGCAAGACACCATGACGAAGCCGGCCGTATCGCCTGCGACCCTGGCATGCCTGAAGGATCTGGAACGACAGGTCCTGTGGCACGCCTGCTGGATGATCCACAATGCCAACCATCTGCGCGAGAAGGGCGAGGTGAAGGTCGGGGGGCACCAGGCCTCCTCCGCCTCGCTCGCCGCGATCATGACCGCGCTCTACTTCCATGTGCTGCGGCCGGAAGACCGCGTGGCCGTCAAGCCGCATGCTTCCCCCGTCTTCCACGGCATCCAGTATGTCATGGGCAACCAGACGCGCGAGAAGCTGGAGAATTTCCGCGGCTTCGGCGGTGCGCAGTCCTATCCGAGCCGCACCAAGGATATCGATGACGTCGATTTCTCGACGGGCTCCGTCGGTCTTGGCGTCGCCATCACCGCCTTCGCCTCCATCGTGCAGGATTACATCGCCGCCAAGCAATGGTCGAAGCGCCCCGAGGGCCGTATGATCGCGCTGGTGGGCGATGCCGAACTCGACGAGGGCAACATCTACGAGTGTCTGCAGGAAGGCTGGAAACACGACCTTCGCAACACCTGGTGGGTGATCGACTACAACCGCCAGAGCCTCGACGGCGTGGTGCGCGAAGGCCTGTGGCAGCGCATCGAGGGTATCTTCACCGCCTTCGGCTGGGACGTGAAGGTGCTGAAATACGGCGCATTGCAGGAAGCCGCCTTCAAGGAGCCGGGCGGCGAGGCTTTGCGCGGCTGGATCGACCGCTGCCCGAACCAGCTCTATTCGGCCCTCACCTTCCAGGGCGGCGCAGCCTGGCGCAAGCGCCTCACCGACGAGATCGGCACGGAGCCGGGCGTTGTCGCGCTGCTCGCCGCGCGCAGCGACGACCAGCTCTCCGACCTCATGAACAATCTCGGCGGCCACTGCCTGGAAACGCTGATCCGCACCTTCGAGAGCATCGACCACGACCGGCCGACCGTCTTCCTCGCCTATACGATCAAGGGCTGGGGCACGCCGCTGGCCGGTCACAAGGACAACCATGCCGGCCTGATGACCAAGGCGCAGATGGAAACCTTCCAGACCCGCATCGGCGTCAAGTCCGGCGAGGAATGGGACACGTTCGGCGCAATCCCCGCGCCCGAGCCGGTGCGCGCCTTCCTGAAGTCCGTACCCTTCTTCGCCGAAGGCGCGCGGCGCTTCTCCTCGCCCGCCGTCGCCACGCCCGGTCCGGTCTTCCTCGACGACCGCGAGCTTTCCACGCAGGCCGGCTTCGGCAAGATCCTCGATGCGCTCGCCCAGCGAAACGACGCACTTGCCGCACGCATCGTCACCACCGCGCCCGACGTCACGGTCTCGACCAATCTCGGCCCCTGGGTCAACCGGCGCGGCCTCTTCGCCCGCGGCAAGCTGGCCGATACGTTCCGCGACGAGCGCGTGCCCTCGGCGCAGAAATGGGAGTTCGGCCCGGCCGGCCAGCATATCGAGCTGGGCATTGCCGAAATGAACCTCTTCCTGCTGCTCGGTGCGGCAGGGCTTTCCCACTCGCTGTTCGGCGAGCGGCTGCTGCCCATCGGCACGGTCTACGATCCCTTCGTGGCGCGTGGCCTCGATGCGCTCAACTACGCCTGCTACCAGGACGCCCGCTTCATGATCGTCGGCACGCCCTCCGGCGTGACGCTGGCCCCGGAAGGCGGCGCGCACCAGTCCATCGGCTCACAGCTCATCGGGATGAGCCAGGACGGCCTTGCGAGCTTCGAACCCGCCTATCTCGACGAGCTCTCCGTCATCATGGACTGGTCGTTCGACTACATGCAGCGCGACGGCGGCGGCACGCATGACACGCGCACCTGGCTTCGCGACGGCACCGGCGGCTCGGTCTATCTGCGCCTCACCACCCGGCCGCTGGAGCAGATCGCGCTGCGCCGCGAGGACCCGGCCTTCCGGCAAGGTGTGATCGACGGGGCTTACTGGCTGCGCGCGCCGTCCGCCCGCACCCGTATCGTGCTCGCCTATCAGGGCTGCGTCGCGCCGGAAGTGCTGATGGCCGCCGGGCAGCTTGCCGAGGCGCATGGCGATGTCGCGGTTCTCGCCGTCACCTCCGCCGACCGGCTCAATGCCGGCTGGACGGCGGCGCAGCGCGCCCGTCGCCATGGCGACGCCAGCGCCTGTAGCCATATCGAAGCGCTGTTCGATGATGTCTCGCGCGCCGCGACCGTCATCACCGTCACCGACGGGCACCCAGCGACGCTCGGCTGGCTCGGCTCGGTCCAGGGCCACCGGACGATCTCGCTCGGCGTCGAGCATTTCGGCCAGACCGGCACCATCGCCGATCTCTATGCCCATTTCGGCATCGACACCCATGCCATCATCGAAGCGGCGGAATCCGTCCTCCGCGTCGAGGCGCAGCCGCGCCGGGCCGGCGCGGCCTGAAAACAGGATGGAAGAGAAAGGGCGGTGCCGATGGCGCCGCCCTTTTGCGTTCAGCCGTTGCGGCGGAAACCCTCGCTCGCCGTGAGCAAGCCGCGAGTATAGTCCGCGTTCACCTTGCGGGTAGCGAGGTCGCCGGAGGCCAGTTCCTCGACCGCGCGGCCGCCGCGCATCACCATCAGCCGATCGCACATATGGGTGACGACCGCGAGGTCATGGCTCACCATGACGAAGGTGAGCTTGCGGGCAGAGCGGAGCTGTTCGAGCAGATTCAGCACCTCGGCCTGTACGGAGGCGTCGAGCGCGGAGGTCGGCTCGTCGAGCAGCAGGATGGACGGCTCGAGGATCAGCGCGCGGGCAATCGCCACGCGCTGGCGCTGGCCGCCGGAGAGCTGGTGCGAATAGCGGAAGCGGAAGCTCGAGCCGAGGCCCACCTCATCCAGTGCGCGAACGATGCGGCTTTCCGTATCGCCAAAACCGTGGATGGCGAGCGGTTCGAGCAGCAGCCGGTCGACCGTCTGGCGCGGATGCAGGGAGCCGTAGGGATCCTGGAACACCATCTGCACCTTGCGATAGAAGGCCTTGTCGCGTTTTTCACCGAGCGGCTTGCCGTCCACCACGATCGTGCCTGCGGAAACCGGCGCAAGGCCCGCCACGGCGCGCAGGAGCGTCGACTTGCCCGAGCCGGACTCGCCGACGAGCCCGAAGGATTCGCCCGGCGCGACCTTGAGACTGACATCGTCCAGCGCCACGAAATCGTCGTAGGCGACGCCGAGGCCGTCGATGGCGAGAGCCGGCGTCATGTTCTCCACTCCGGTTTGCGGTCGAGCACCGGCAGCGGATGCCTGTCGGCGCCGATCTCGGGCATGCAGTTGAGAAGACCCCGCGTATAGGGATGCTTGGCCTCGGAAAGCTTTGTTGCAGGCAGTTCCTCGACGATGCGGCCGGCATACATGACGATGACGCGGTCGCAGAAAGACGAAACGAGGCGCAAGTCGTGCGAGATGAAGATCAGTCCCATGCCGCGCTCGACGACGAGACGGTCGAGGATGGCGAGCACGTCGAGCTGCACCGTCACGTCGAGCGCCGAGGTCGGCTCGTCGGCGATCAGGAGTTCCGGACCGGCGATCAGCATCATGGCGATCATGGCGCGCTGTCCCATGCCGCCCGAAACCTCGTGCGGGTAGAGATCGAAGACGCGCTCGGGATCGCGGATCTGCACGGCGGCGAGCATGTCGAGCGCGCGCTTGCGCGCCTCCGCGCGGCCGACCGGCTCGTGGGCGCGCAGCGTCTCGACGATCTGGCGACCGATGGTCATGACCGGGTTCAGCGAATATTTCGGATCCTGCAGGATCATGGCGATGCGCTTGCCGCGCAAAGCCCGCCGCTCGGCCTTCGAGGCCTTGAGAAGGTCGATGCCGTTGAAGTCGAGGCGCTTTGCGTCGATAACGCCGTGTTCGGCGGTGAGGCCCATGATGGCGCGGCCGGTCTGCGACTTGCCGGAGCCGCTTTCGCCGACGATGCCGAGCCGCTCGCGGCCGAGCGTGAAGGAGACGCCGCGCACCGCCTCGATGAGGCCGGTGCGGGTCGGGAAGGAGACGCGGAGGTCCTCGACGGTCAGTAGCGCGCTCACTGGCCGCTCCCCCGCGGATCGAGCGCATCGCGCAATCCATCGCCGAGCAGGTTGAAGCCGAGGCTGACGATGAGGATGGCGACGCCCGGCATGGCGGCGACCCACCACTGATCGAGGATGAAGCGGCGGCCGGAGGCGATCATCGCGCCCCATTCGGGCAGCGGCGGCTGCGCGCCGAGGCCGAGGAAGCCAAGGCCGGCGGCGGTGAGGATGATGCCGGCCATGTCGAGCGTCACGCGCACGATGAGCGAGGAGATGCACAGCGGCATGATGTGGCGCAGCACGATGCGCCAGGGCGAGGCGCCCATCAGCTGCACGGCGAGAATATAGTCGGAGTTGCGCACCGTCAGCGTCTCGGCCCGGGCGATGCGGGCATAGGGCGGCCAGGAGGTGATGGCGATGGCGATGATGGCGTTGCCGATGCCCGGCCCCAGCGCGGCGACGAAGGCCAGCGCCAGGACGAGTTTCGGGAAGGCGAGGAAGATGTCGGTGATGCGCATCAGCACCGCATCCACCCAGCCGCCGGCATAACCGGCGACCGTGCCGACCAGAAGGCCGATGGGCGCGGCGATCACCGCCACCAGCAGCACGACCTGCAAGGTAAGGCGCGAGCCGTAGATGAGGCGCGAGAGAATGTCACGTCCCTGATCGTCCGTGCCGAGCCAGTGCCCCGGCCCCGGCGTCAGCAGGCGCGCCTTGGCGAGGTCGCCGACATAGGGCGAATGGGGCGCCAGCAGCGGCGCGAAAACCGCGAGGAAGACGAGGCCGAGGATGATGAGAAGGCCGAGCACGGCGAGCCGGTTGGCCGTGAAGCGCCGCCAGGCGACATAGGCGCGGCCAAGCCGGGCCTGCAGGCGGGACTGCGGTCGGTCGGTCAGGAGCCATTCGCGGCGGGTCATGGTCGTTTCGCTCATCGTGTCCTCGTGCGCGGATCGAGCATGCGATAGAGCACGTCGGAAAGAAGGTTGATGGCGATGAAGACGGAACCGATGACGATGGTGCCGCCGAGCACCGCGTTCATGTCGGCGTTTTGCAGCGAATTGGTGATGTAGAGACCGAGCCCCGGCCAGGCGAAGACGGTCTCCGTCAGCACCGAGCCTTCGAGCAGGCCGGCATAGGAAAGCGCGATCACGGTCACGAGCGGCACCGCGGCATTGCGCAGCGCATGGCCCCAGATGATGCGCGTTTCCGACAGGCCCTTCGCGCGCGCCGCAACGACATATTCCTGGCCGAGTTCGTTCAGCATGAAGGAGCGCGTCATGCGGCTGATATAGGCCATGGAGAAATAGCCGAGCAGCGAGGCGGGCAGGATGATGTGCGAGACGATATCGCGGAAGGCGGCCCAGTCGCGGTTGAAGATCGCGTCGAACAGGAAGAAGCCGGTGACGGGCGTGAACGTATATTCGAAGACGACGTCGATGCGGCCGGGGCCGGACACCCAGCCGAGCCGGGCATAGAAGACGAGGAGCGCTAGCAGGCCCAGCCAGAAGATCGGCACGGAATAGCCGATGAGGCCGATGATGCGCACCACCTGGTCGGCAAGGCTGCCGCGCTTGACGGCCGCGAGCACGCCGAGCGGAATGCCGAGCGCCGCGCCGATGATGGTGCCGACGGTCGCAAGTTCCATGGTGGCGGGGAAGACGCGCCTAATATCGGTCATGACAGGATTGGTCGTCAGCACTGAAGTGCCGAAATCGCCCTGCAGCACGCCCTTCATGTAAAGCCAGAACTGCTGGTAATAGGGCAGATCGAGGCCCATTTCCTGCCGCACGCGGGCAACCACATGCGCGGGCGCGCGGTCGCCGACGATCGCCAGGACCGGATCGATCGGCACGACGCGGCCGATGAAGAAGGTGACGGCCAGCAGGCCGAGATAGGTGGTGGCGACGACGACGAGGAAGCCGGCCACCGCCTTCAGCCGTGCATGGGCGCGCCGGTTGGCGCGCCGCACGGGCTTTGCGGTTTCAGTCATGCTCAAGGAAGGTCATTCCTTGGAGACGGGTGCGAGCGGGTTCGAGTCGAAGCTCGGACCGAGCCTGTAACCCTTGACCTTGCCGCGCACGCCCGCCACTTCGATCTGCTGGAAGATCATGACGAAGGGGCTGGTGTCGAGCGCTTCCTGCTGGAGCTTCTTGTACATCTCGGCGCGCTTGTCGGCGTCACGCTCGAGAAGGGCGGCCTTCGCCTCGGCCGTCAGCTCCGGAATGTCCCAGGCATTGCGCCAGGCGAGCGTCTTGACGGAAGCATCGTCGCCATTGTCGGGGTTGGAGGTGAAGGCCTCCGCATTGGAGTTCGGATCCCAGTAATCCATGCCCCACTGGCCGATATACATGTCGTGATTGCGGGCGCGGTACTTGGTGAGCGTCTGCTTGCCGTCGCCGGGGATGATCTCGATCTTCACGCCGGCCTGGCCGGCCGTCTGCTGGAAGGATTCGGCGATGCCGGTCACCGGCTGGGTGTTGCGCACGTCGAAGGTGACGGAGAGACCGTCCTTAAGGCCGGCCTTTTCCAGCAGTTCCTTGGCCTTGGCGACGTCCAGCTTGTAGGGGCTCGCATCCAGCGCACCGAGCACGCCCTTGGCCTGATAGGTCTGGCGGATCTCGCCGATGCCCTTGATGAGCGTCGCGCCGATGGCGTCGTAGTCGACCAGATACTTGAAGGCCTCGCGCACCTCGGGCTTGGCGAGGTTCTCGTTCTTCTGGTTGAGGCTGATATAGTAGACCGTGCCCTTCGGCGCGCTGGCCGTCGTCATCTCCGGATTCTTGGAAACGGCGTCGAGGTCGCCCGGCTCCAGGTTGCGGGCGACGTCGACGTCACCGGCTTCCAGCATCAGGCGCTGCGTCGCGCTTTCCTTCACATGGCGGTAGATGACGCGGGTCAGCGCCGGCTTGTCGCCGTAATAATTGTCGTTGCGCTCGAGCACGAGGATTTCGTTGGCGCGCCAGTCGCGAATCTTGAAGGGACCGGAGCCGGCATAATTGGTCTTCATCCAGGCATAGCCGAAATCGGTGTCGTACTTGTACTCGTCGCTCGGCGTGGTGGCGGCAGCGTGCTCCATCACCAGCTTCTTGTCGAGCACGGCGCCGACGGTGGCGGTGAGGCAGTTCAGCACGAAGCTCGGCGCGTAGGGCTTGTCCACGGTGAAGACGAAGGTCGTCTCGTCGACGGCCTTGGCCTTCTCGGCGACGTTCTCGCCCGTCAGGCCGAACTGGGTGAGGATGAAGGCGGGGCTCTTGTCGAGCTTGACGACGCGCTCGAATGACCAGGCGACGTCCTCGGCGGTAACAGGGTTGCCGGAGGCGAACTTGATGCCCGGCTTCAGCTTGAACGTATAGGTGAGGCCGTCGTCGGAAACGGTCCAGCTGTCGGCGACGCCGCCCTTGACCTTGGTCGTGTCGTCGATGTCGAGACGCACCAGCATGTCATAGGCGTTGCCGATGAATTCGGCCGGCGACAGCTCGAAGGATTCCGCCGGGTCGAGCGTGATCGTGTCGTCGATCGCCCAGGCCTGGACGAGCGTGTCGGCCGGCGTTTCGGCGAAGGCCGGCGCCATGCCGCCCGAGACGAGCAGCATCGAGAAGGCCGCGCCGGCGAGCAGCGGGCGAATGCGCGTCGTGATCTTTTCCCTGTTCATTCCAGTTCCCCGTTTTCCACGATTGTCCTTGTGGCGCCCGGTGGTCCGAAACGCCATTTTCGAAATTCAATCATACTATTGAGGGCAAATATAGTCCCCCTGCCCTATCATTCCCGACTGCTAAAACAGCGCCCGCCGACGCTGGCCGGGAAACCGGCCGCGTGTCGGCGGGCGCCGCTTTCAGCGGGCTGTGGACGAGGTTTCAGGCGTAGCGCCGGCGACGATCGGTAAGGTGGATCAGGCCCTTCTGGAGCAGGATGAAGGTGAAGAGCAGGAGACCGATGAGGATCTTCGTCCACCAGCTCGACAGCGAGCCGTCGAAGGTGATGTAGGTCTGAATGAGGCCTTGGATGAGAATGCCGACCAGCGTGCCGGCGACAAAGCCGGAACCGCCCGTCAGCAGCGTGCCGCCGATGACCACGGCCGCGATGGCGTCGAGTTCCACGCCGACCGTGGCGAGCGAATAGCCGGCCGAGGTGTAGAGCGAGAAGACGATGCCCGAGAGGCCGGCGAGGAAGCCGGAGAGCGCGTAGATGCGGATGGTCGTCGCGCCGACCGGCACCCCCATCAGCCGCGCCGTCGCCGCCCCGCCGCCGAGCGCATAGACATTGGCGCCGAAGCGGGTGCGGTGGGCGATGAGGATGCCCGCCGCGAAGACCAGCAGCATCAGCCCGCCGATCAGCGTGATGCGCCCGCCGCCGGGCAGCTTGTAGTAGAGGCTCTTCAGGGTGGCGTAGAACGGATGCTTGATCGGGATGGAATCGATCGACAGCACGAAGGCCATGCCGCGCGCCAGGAACATGCCGGCGAGCGTGACGATGAAGGGCGGCATTTCGAGATGATGGATGATCGCCCCCATCAGCGCGCCGAAGGCCGTGGTGACGGCAAGGGCCAGCGCGAAGGCGAGTAGCGGATGGATCGACGTCGATTCCATGAGCACGGCGAGGAACACGCCGGTGAAGGCGATGACCGCGCCGATGGAGAGGTCGATGCCGCCGGACAGGATCACGAAGGTCATGCCTACGGCGGCGATGCCGAGGAAGGCGTTGTCCGTCAGGAGGTTGCCGATGACGCGCGTCGACAGCATGTTGGGATACTGGCCGATGCAGACGGCATAGGCGATCAGGAAGATCGCGACCGTGGCGGCGAGCGGAAGATAGCGCGGGTTCATTTCACCTCCTGCTCCGTCTTGCTCGTCTTCGGCTGCGGGCGCGAGAGGAAGACGAAGGCCGACTGGGCGCGCGGCGACTGGATGACGAGGATCAGCACGATGATCGCCGCCTTGATGATGAGGTTGAATTCGGGCGGGAAGCCCGAAAGCAGGATGCCCGTATTGACCGACTGAATGATCAGCGCGCCGATGAGCGAGGCGGCGATGGAGAAGCGCCCGCCGAGCAACGACGTGCCGCCGACGACGACCGCCAGGATGGCATCGAGCTCCAGCCAGAGGCCGGCATTGTTGGCGTCCGCGCCGCGGATATCCGCGGCCGCGACGATGCCGGCAATGGCGGCGCACAGGCCCGAGAGCACATAGGCGGCGATCAGCAGCACGCCCGTCGAGACACCGGCAAGCGTGGAGGCGCGGCGGTTGACGCCGAGCGCCTCGATCAGCATGCCGAGCGCCGTCCGGCGCACGACGAGCGCGACGATGAGGCCGAAGACGAGCCAGATGACGACAGGCATCGGCAGGCCGAGAAAGGCCCCGCTGCCGATGAAGATCAGCCCGGCATCGTTGAAGGTGAGGATCGCGCCCTCGGTGATGAGCTGGGCGATGCCGCGACCGGCGACCATCAGCACCAGCGTCGCGATGATCGGCTGGATATCGAGCACGGCGACGAGAATCCCGTTCCACAGGCCGCACAGGATGCCGGTGCCGAGCGTGATCAGCAGGGTCATCGCCAGCCCATGGCCGGACGTGATGCAGGCGGCGGCGACCGCGCCGCAGATCGCCATGACCGCGCCGACCGAGAGGTCGATGCCCTTGGTGGCGATGACGACCGTCATGCCGATGGCGAGCAGCGCGACGGGCGCGCCGCGGTTGAGGATATCGATCAGGCTGCCATAGAGCCGTCCGTTCTGCATTTCGAGGCGGAAGAAGCCGGGAAAGGCGATGGAGACCATGACGAGGATGATCGCGAGTGCGGCGACCTGCGGGAAGAGCCTGACGGCGTAGGTTTTCAATGTGGAGGTCATGCTTCCACACTCCCCGCCGAAGCGGCGATGGCCTCGACGATCCCCTCGGTCGTGACCGCGCTGCCGGTCAGTTCGGCGACATGGGCGCGATCGCGCAACACGATCACACGATGCGAATAGGCGACGAGTTCTTCGAGCTCGGATGAAATCACGATCAGCGACATGCCTTTCTCGCAGAGGGATTCGATGAGGCGGATGATTTCCGCATGGGCGCCGACGTCGATGCCGCGCGTCGGCTCGTCGAGGATCAGGAAATCCGGATTGGTGGCGAGCCAGCGGGCAAGGATCGCCTTCTGCTGGTTGCCGCCGGACAGCAGCCGGATCGGCTTTTCCCGGTCGCTGGTGCGGATATCGAGCGCCTTGATGTAGTGGTCGGCCAGCTTGTCCTGTTCGCTGCGGCTGATCGGCCGCGCCCAGCCGCGCCGTGCCTGGAGCGCCAGCGCGATATTCTCGCGCACCGAAAGGTCGCCGACGATGCCGTCGACCTTGCGGTCCTCGGGACAGAAGCCGAATTTCTCGCGGATCGCCGCGCGGGGCGAGGACAGGTCGAGCGGGCGGCCGTCCGCCGCCGCCGTGCCGCTGTCGGCGCGCTCGGCGCCGAAGAGGATTTCCGCCGTCTCCGTGCGGCCCGAGCCGAGCAGGCCGGCGATGCCGACGACCTCCCCGGCGCGGATGTCGAGATCGAAGGGCTGGATATGGCCCTTGCGGCCGAAGCCCTGGAAGCGGAAACGCACGTCGCCACCCGCACCCTTCGCCCCGTGCTCGCCGGCGACCTCCTGCACCAGCTCGCGGCCGAGCATCATGGCGATCAGCTCGCGGCGCGGCAGGTCGGCCGTCTCGCGCGTACCGACGAGCTGGCCGTTGCGCAGCACGGTGATGCGGTCGGCGATCTCGTAGACCTGCTCGAGGAAATGGGTGATGAAGACGATGCCGAGGCCGCGTGCCTTGAGCCGCCGCACGATGCGGAACAGCATCGCCACCTCATGCGCGTCGAGGCTTGCCGTCGGCTCGTCGAGGATCAGCACCTTGCCGGAGAGATCGACCGCGCGCGCGATGGCGACGACCTGCTGCACGGCGACGGAATAGGCGGCAAGCTCGGCGGTGACATCGATGTCGAGATCGTATTCGGCCAGCAGCGCCTTGGCGCGGCGGTTCATCTCCCGGGCGTCGACAAGGCCGAAGCGCCGCGGCTGGCGGCCGAGAAAGAGGTTTTCCGCGACCGTAAGGTTCGCGAGCAGGTTCACTTCCTGATAGACCGTGCCGATGCCGAGGTTCTGCGCCTCGAGCGTGCTCTGCGGATCGGCCTCCGCACCGTCGACGAGAATGCGTCCGCCGTCGCGGCGATAGGCGCCGGTCAGGCATTTGACCAGCGTCGACTTGCCCGCGCCGTTCTCGCCGAGCAGCGCATGCACCTCACCGCGCCGCAGGGAAAAATCGACACGGTTCAAAGCCCGCGCGCCGGGGAAGATCTTGTCGATCCCGGTCGCGGAGAGAACATGGATATTGTCAGGCTGCATGATCCGACCCTGATGGCAATGGCCGCCCGCCGTCCCCGCGGGAACGGCAGGCGGGCAAGAGCATTTCCAGCCAAAACGGCATCGCCTCGGCGTCGGACAATGCGACAAGAACAAGAGGCCAGGGCAATTCCCGTAAACCGGTATTCACCGGAACTGCCCTGGTCCGATGCCCAACGCCCGGCTTGAGGCCGGACGCAGGACATCGGGAGAGATCAGTAGCCGAGGCCCTTCTTTTCCTCATACACCTTCGCCGGGTCGTCGGCCTGGGTGTAGAGCTTGGACTCCGTCTGGATCCACTTCGGCGGCGCCTTGCCGTCCTTGCGGAACGCGTCGAGCGCGTCGAAGGCGGGGCCGGCCATGTTCGGCGTCAGTTCCACCGTGGCGTTCGCCTCGCCGGCCGCCATCGCCTGGAAAATATCCGGAACCGCGTCGATGGAGACGACGAGGATGTCCGTGCCCGGCTTCAGGCCGGCTTCCTTGATCGCCTGGATGGCGCCGACGGCCATGTCGTCGTTATGGGCATAGAGCGCACAGATGTTCTTGCCGCCGTCTTCCGCCTTCAGGAAGCTTTCCATGACTTCCTTGCCCTTGGTGCGGGTGAAGTCGCCGGTCTGGCTGCGGATGATCTTCAGGTTGTCCTTGCCCGCGAGCGCTTCTTCAAAACCCTTCTTGCGGTCGATGGCCGGCGAGGAGCCAGTCGTGCCCTGCAACTCGACGACGTTGCACGGCTTGCCGGCGACGGTGTCGACCAGCCACTGGCCGGCGACCTTGCCCTCGTGCACGAGGTCGGAGGTGACGGCGGTCATGTAGAGGTCCTCAGGCGCATCGACCGTGCGGTCGAGCAGGATGACCGGGATTTCCGCGTCCTTGGCTTCCTGCAGCACTTCGTCCCAGCCCGTGGCGACGACAGGTGCGACGAGAATGGCGTCGACGCCCTGCGCGATGAAGGAGCGCAGCGCCTTGATCTGGTTTTCCTGCTTCTGCTGCGCGTCGGCGAACTTGAGATCGATGCCGCGCTGTTCGGCCTGCTGCTTGGTGAGCGTCGTCTCGGCGGCGCGCCAGCCGGACTCCGACCCGATCTGCGAAAAGCCGACCGTCATGTCAGCGGCGGATGCGGCGCTGAACAACGAGGCAGCAAGGATCGTGGCACTGGCAAGTGCGGTGGTGAATTTCATGATGTCCTCCCAAAGAAAGCTGCTCCTCAGCAGCGAGGTTAAAACATCATATTGTATTACTATTGTAAATCGCAAAATTGCGGAAAGGCACATTTTCGCTCGCAGACGCCTGCAGGCGAACAAAGCAAAACCGCCGCGCCGGCAGGGGCAAATCCCTGCCGGCGCGGCGGTGAAAAATCGGAAACGGTAATGAAACGAGCGGTTTGGCGCTCAGACCTTGAGGAACAGCAGCGCGCGCAGGATCTCGGCGAAATCGCGGCTCTCGAACGCCACGGCGCGAGGACCGTGAGATTTCGCACCGGGATACCAGCCGGCGCGGTAGGCGCATGTCGGGTCGTTGAACTCGAGCACCACCTCGAAGCGGTCTGCCAGCTTGGGCAGCGCGCCGGCGAAATCGCCCTTCAGCGCCGCCTCCACACCTTCGCGGATGAGACGCCAGGCGCGGACGGGCGCGATGGAGTTCGTGGCGCTGCCGTTGCCGTCGAGCGTCTCGACCGTGGCGAGGCCCGGCACCATGTCCCGCGCCTCGCCGCACATGGCGACGTCGCCCGAAAGAAACACGGAGGGGACGCCGTAGCTGGCGGCGCAGAGCGCATTGAAGGTGAATTCGGAGGCGACCTCACCGTTCAGCAGCAGGCGCGAGATGCGCAGGTTCGAGGTATGGGCAAGCGGGTTCGCCTCGCTGCCAGCCTTGCAATGATAACCTGTGTAGAGTGCGGCGGAAAAGCCGGCGTCGATGCCATACATCATCTCGTCGGGGTGGCCGGACCAGCCGCGCACGATGCGGGCATAGTCGGGCAGCCGGTCGAGGATGAGGTTGCGGCCGCTGGAATGGGCGTCCTTGATCACCACTTCCTCCGCGCCCGCGGCGCGCGCGCCCTCGCAGGCCGCGACCACCTCTGCCGTCATCAGCGCGCGGAATTCGATCCAGTCGGGGTGCTTTCGGTCGGCCTCGTTCCAGTGGGCGATGCCGGCGGTGCCTTCGATGTCGGCGGAGAGGAAAACTTTCATGGGGGATTCTCCTTCAGAATGACCATGCGCAGCGCACATAGGCAGAATGATCATACGCAGCGCGCATAGACGATGCCGCGCGCCAGCCAGCAACCGAGCGTCAGGCCGCTGACGCGCCCTTCGCCGTCGCGCTGCACCTGCAAGGTCCACTCGCCCGGCGCGGGCGCATCCATGGAGCGGCGCGTCACGAGGGTCCAGAGGTCCGGCCCGGCGGGCAGCACGATCTCCGGCCGCCCGGTGCCGAGAAAGCCCTCGGCCCACAGGAACGTACCGCCGTCGCGGCATTCGATGACAATTTCGGCGTCGATCTCGGCCGAGCGATAGCGGCCGGCAATATCGGTTGCCGGCATCGCGGCGGGGACCGGAGCCAGGGTCTCGCAGAGATTTTCCTGCGGGCGCCGCATCACCAGCGCCTCACCCTTCAGCCGGACCGTGACCGCGGTCGAGGCAAGATCGCCGTCCGGCGTTTCGCAAAGCGTGTCCGGTCCCGTGCCGAAGCGCAGGGTCGCGGTGTCGTAGCCGGGTTCCAGCCGGGCCAGGAGGCCGGTCTCCTGGCTGATCCAGCGGCCGGCCGGTCGCCGGCTGAGCGGCGGGGACACGGGATGCGGCAGGCCGAGCGCGGCGCGCAGCAGGCGCTGCACCGCCCCGCCGGCATCGCCGTGATGGTTGAACATGACCACGACGGAAAGCCGCGCCTCGGGTGAATAGAGCCGGCCGGAGCGGAAGCCGCGCAGGCCGCCGCCATGGCCGGTGAAGGCGAAATCGCCGGTGCGCGAATGCTGCAGGCCGAAGCCGTAGCTCGCCGGTGCGCCGTCCCGGAACGTCTGCGGCGTGGCAATGCGCCGGTAGAGGCTGTCCGGATCCTCGCGCGTCGCGTCGATCCAGCATTCATAGGCCAGCATGTCGTCGAGCGAGACGGAGAGGCCGGCATCGCCGCGCCAGTAGATGCCGTTCTGCGCCGGTAGATACCCGGCGGGATCGTTGCCCTCATAGCCGATGACACCGTCGGCGGGCACGCGCGTATCGGCGGTCAGTTCCGCGCGCGCCATGCCGGCGGGCGCGAAGATGTGCCTGCTGTAGAGCGCTTCCAGCGTTTCGCCCGTCGCCTCTTCCAGCAGGTCGGAGAGGAGACGGAAATTGCCGTTGTTGTAGGAGTAGCGCGTGCCGGGCGCGAAATGCCCCGTGCGCATGCGGGCGAAGGCCGGCGCGGCATCCGCGCGGGAAAAGGTCTGTTCGGCCCTGCCGCCATGCAGCACGGTCAGCGCCCAGTAGTCGCGCAGGCCCGACTGGTTGTTGCAGAGGTCACGCACCCGCGGCAACGGGCCGGTAAAATTCGGCAGATGCGCAGCAAGGCGGCCGTCCAGTGCCTCCGGCTCGCCGCAGGCGGCCAGCAGGGCCGCGCAGGTGAACTGCTTGGAGATGGAGCAGATCGGCAGGCGCGTGTCCGATGTCATCGCCTGATGCGTATCGAGATTGGCGAAACCGAAGGCGCGGCGGGCGACGACACGCCCCTCGCTCACCACCCCGACCACGCCGCCCGGCCCGGAGAACCGCGCGGGAAGCGCATCCAGTTCCGCGTCCAGCCGCTTGCCGTCGATCATGCCCTGCCCTTCCGTCGCTGCGATTCTCGCGGCGGATATTGGTCAAAGCCCGTGGGCATGGCAACTCTCACGCGCCGGAAAGCGTGCTGCGATGACTCGCCTGGAAGAGCGTCCGGGTATAGTCGGCCTGCATGTCTCCGGCGCGCAACTGTTCGCGGGTCAGCGTTTCCACGGGCGAAGCGTTCTGCATCACCATCAGCCGGTCACACATATAGGAAATGACCGCGAGATCGTGGCTGACGATGACGAAGGTCAGGTCCAGTTCCCGCCGCAACCGATTGAGCAGGTTGAGGATTTCCGCCTGTACGGAAACATCGAGCGCCGATGTCGGCTCGTCGAGCAGGAGAAGGCGCGGCGACAGCGAAAGCGCGCGGGCAATCGCCACACGCTGGCGCTGGCCGCCGGAAAGCTCGTGCGGAAAGCGGAAGCGGTGCGCCGCCGTCAGGCCGATCATCTCCAGCAGTTCGACCGTGCGGCCGTCGGGGTCCGGCAGGCGGTTGATGCGCATCGGCTCGGCGATGGCCTGACCGATCGTGTAGCGCGGGTGGAGCGAGGCATAGGGGTCCTGGAAAACCATCTGGGCAAGGCGGACCAGCTCCGCCCGCCGCCCCCTGCGCAGGTCGATGCCGCCGAGGCTGATGTCGCCCGTCCAGCCGCGGTTAAGGCCCATGAGGGTGCGCAGCACGGTGGATTTGCCCGAACCGCTTTCGCCGACGAGGCCAAAACTCTCGCCCGGCGCCACGGAGAGACTGAGGTCGCGGACGGCGACGGCGCTGCCGAAGCGCACGGTGAGGTTTTCGATGCGGATCATATGCCGGCCTCGCTCCAGCTCGCTTCGCGCGCAAGGGTCGGCAGCGGCGTCAGCGGCCCGTCGATGGCGGGAAGGCAGGCCAGCAGCCCGCGCGTATAGGGGTGCTGCGCCTCGTGCATGCGCCGCGCATCCAGCGTCTCGACGATCCGCCCGGCATACATGACCAGCACCCGGTCGCAGAAGCGCGAGACGAGGTTGAGATCGTGGCTGATGAGGATAAGCCCCATGCCACGCCGGCGCACCAGTTCGTCCATGATCTCCAGAACCTGCGCCTGTACGGTGACGTCGAGGGCGGAGGTCGGCTCGTCGGCAATCAGCAGTTCCGGCTCGCGCACCACCATCATGGCGATCATCACGCGCTGGCCCATGCCGCCGGAAAGTTCGTGCGGATAGAGATCGAAGACACGCTCGGGAGAGCGGATATGCACCGCCTCCAGCACCTCCAGCACCTTGCGGCGCACGGCGGCGCGGGGCATCGCGCGGTCGCCGAGCCGGATCGCCTCGGCGATCTGCTTGCCGACGCGCATGACCGGGTTCAGCGAGAATTTCGGGTCCTGCAGGATCATGCCCATGCGGCTGCCGCGCAATTGCCGGCGAAGCCGCGGCGCGGCCGAGAGAAGATCGATGCCGGCAAAGGACATGGCATCGGCCGAAACCCGCGCATGAGGGGGCAGAACGCCCATCAGCGCCCGGCTGGACAGGCTCTTGCCCGAACCGCTTTCCCCGACGATGCCGAGCTTTTCCCGGCCGACGCGGAAGGTGACGCCCTTGACCGCTTCGACCACGCCGCCGCCCTCGCCGGCAAAGCCGATGCGCAGGTTTTCCACATTCACCAGGGTCTCGCTCATGCGCGCCTCCTCAGATGCGGATCGAGCAGGTCTCGCATGGCGTCTCCCAGAAGATTGAAGCCGAGGCTGACGACGAAGATCGCAAAGCCGGGAATGGTCGCCACCCACCACTGGTCGAAGATGAACTTGCGGCCGGTGGAGATCATCGCGCCCCATTCCGGCAGCGGCGGCTGCGCGCCGAGGCCGATGAAGCCGAGGCCGGCGGCGGTGAGGATGATGCCGGCCATGTCGAGCGTCATGCGCACGATGACCGAGGAAAGGCACATGGGGATGATGTGGCGGAAGACGATGCGGAACTCCGAGCCGCCGGCAAGGCGTACGGCATTCACATAATCGCTGTCGCGCACGATCAGCGCCTCGGCGCGGGCGAGCCGCGCATAGGGCGGCCAGGCGGTGAGCGTGATCGCCAGCGCCGCGTTGACGATGCCGGGGCCGAGCGCAGCGACGAAGGCGAGCGCCAAAAGCAGCTTCGGCACAGCGAGGAACACGTCGGTGATGCGCATGAAGACGGCATCGACCCAGCCGCCCGCCGTGCCCGCGACGGCCCCGACGACGAGACCGATGGGCGCGGAGGTGGCGACGACGAGGCCGACGATCAGGAGCGTCAGCCGCGCGCCGTAGAGGATGCGCGAGAAGATGTCGCGGCCGAGCTCGTCCGTGCCGAACCAGTTCTGCGCGCTCGGCGCGGAAAGGCGGCGGACAAGCTCGGGCAGATAGGGATCGTGCGTGGCGAGCAGCGGCGCGAAGACGGCGGCGAGCACCAGCAGACCGAGGATGAGAAGGCCGAGCATGCCGAGCGGATTGCGGGCGAAACGGCGGGCGAACTGCTGCAACTCACCGAGGCGCGCGCGCCGCAGCTGGCGCCGGCTTTCGGCACGGGCATCGATGGGGACGACGGTCATGGCAGCCTCCTACCGGCGACGAAGGTTGGAGCGCGGATCGAGCGTCTGGTAGAGCACGTCCGAGACCATGTTGAGCAGAATGAAGACCGTGCCGACCAGTACTGTGCCGCCAAGCACGGCGTTGATATCCGCCCGGAACAGCGAAGACGCGATATAGTTGCCGATGCCCGGCCAGGCGAAGACCGTCTCCACCAACACCGAACCTTCGAGCAGCCCGCCATAGGAGAGCGCGATCACCGTCACCAGCGGAATCGCCGCATTGCGCAACGCATGCAGCATGACGGCCCGGTACTCCGTCGCGCCCTTCAGCCGCGCGGTCAGCACATATTCGCGCGAGAGCTGGTCGAGCATCAGCGAGCGCGTCATGCGCGAGATATAGGCGAGGCTGTAATAGCCGAGCAGCACGGCCGGCAGCACGATATGGCTCCAGGCATTGGCGAAGACCTCGTATTCGCCCGCGATCAGGGAATCGATCAGCAGCGACCCCGTCACCGGCTTGACGATGCCCTGGTAGAAGACGTCGATCTGTCCCGGCCCGGACATCCAGTCGAGCCGCGAATAGAAGACGAAGAGGCCGACGAGGCCGAGCCAGAAGATCGGCACGGAATAGCCGATAAGGCCGATGAAGCGGATGAGGTAGTCCGGCCAGCGATCGTGCCAATAGGCGGCCGCGACGCCGGCAGGCACGCCAAGCAGCGTGCCGAGGATGAGACCGAAGGTCGCCAGTTCCAGCGTCGCCGGGAAGAAGCCCGCAAGATCCGACAGGACCGGCCGGTTGGTAACGAAGGACGTGCCGAAATCGCCTTGCGCCAGCTTGCCGGCATAGACGAGGAACTGCTGCCAGACCGGCTTGTCCAGGCCCATTTCGAGGAACACACGCTGATAGACTTCCTCGCTCGCCTTCGGCCCCACGACGGAGATCACCGGATCGATCGGCACCACGCGGCCGATGAAGAAGGTGAGCGTCAGGAGGCCGACGAGGGTGATGCCCACCGTCAGGAGCAGCGAAAGGACCCGGCCGCTGAGACCGAGGACCCGGTGGATGAAAACTGCCGACACGAACGCGCTCCGGTTTCTGACTGCGGCGACCGGCGCCGGGCTAGGCCCGGCGCCGCTTCGCGCCTCTTACTTGCTCACGTTCCAGTAGCGGTCGTCGGAGAAGGTCTGGCCGAGCACGAGACCCTTGACCGAACTGCGCACGCCGACCTTGCGCACCTGCTGGAACATGTAGAGGAAGGGCGAAGTGTCGGTATGGGCCTTCTGCAACGTCTCGTACATGGCACGACGCTTGTCCGCGTCCTGCTCGCGCACCGCCGCCATCGCATCCTGCGAGAGCTTGCCGGCATCCCAGCCGAAACGGTCGGCAAGGCCGGTGGAGCCGTCCGGCGCGTCCTTCTGGTTGACGGCGAAGGCCTTGGCGTTGGAATGCGGATCGGGATAGTCCGGTCCCCAAAGGCCGAACCAGATGTCGAGGCTCGCGGCGCGGTAGCGCTCCAGCCATTGCTGGCCGTCGACCACTTCGAGGTTCAGCTTGACGCCGGCCTGCGCCATGGTCGCCTGGATGGCCTGGGCGAAGTCCGTATAGGGCGGCGTGTTCCAGACCACGGAGTCCAGCGTGAATTCGCCGGAAACACCGGCCTCGCCGAGCAGCGCCTTGGCCTTGTCGATGTCGAGCTTGTAGGGGTTGTAGTCGATGGCGCCGAGGAAGCCCTTCGGCACGAGCGTCTGGTGCACCTCCATCGTGCCGCGCGAGATGGTGCCGGCAATGCCCTGGTAGTCGACGAGATATTTCAGCGCCTCGACCACCTTGGGCTTGGCGAGATACTCGTTCCGCACATTGAGGCCCATATAGTAGATCGTGCCGGAGACACCGTCGACGAAGCCGACATCCGCATTGCCTTCCAGCGCGCCGAAGTCGTCCGGACCGAGCTTGTTGGCGATGTCGATGTCGCCCTTTTCCAGCAGCAGGCGCTGGGCGGCGCTTTCGGGAATGTGCTGCAGGAAGATGCGCTCGAGTCCGCCCGTCTCGCCGGTATAGTTCGGGTTGCGGGTGAGCAGGATCGACTGCTTCGGTTCCCAGCGCGTCAGCACATAGGGACCGGAACCGGCGGAATTCTCGCTCTTCAGCCAGGCATTGCCGAAGTCGCCATTCGCCTCGTGCTCCTGCACCAGCTTGGAATCGACGATGCCGCCGACATAGGAGGAGAGGCAGTAGTAGAGGAAGGACGGCGCATAGGTGTCGCCGATCTCGATGACCAGCGTCGTGTCGTCTGTCGCCTTGATACGGTCCTTGACGTTTTCCGGCGTGAAGCCGAACTGGGTCAGGATGAAGGCCGAACGCGACTTCATCAGCACCACGCGGCGCAGCGAATATTCCGCATCCTTCGCCGTCACCGGATTGCCGGAGGCGAATTTCAGGCCCTGCCGCATCTTGAACGTATAGGTCTTGCCGTCCGGCGAGGCCGTCCAGGTCTCGGCGAGAACGCCGATGATCTTGCTGGAATCATCCGGCGCGACGCTGACCAGCGGCTGATAGATCTGGTTGGCGGCCAGCACGCCGCCAAGCTCGGAGACTTCGCCCGGATCGAGCGTGATGATGTCGTCGATGGTGTCGGCCACGACGAGCGTGTTCTTCGGCGTCTCGGCCATTGCCAGAGCCGTGGTCATTGCCAGCGCCATCATCGCGCCGCCGATCAGTCCGTGTACGCGCATGCTTCCTCCTCCGGGGACGGGTTCGACCCGCCGCCTCCTGTTTCCCGCGTTCCGTTCAGATAGTCTTCCCCGCGTTGCCGCCGGGGCCGTCTCCTCCGCCTGCCGGCCAACCTCGGCAGGCGGTATTTCCAGGCTCGTGCGGCTCCTCCGGCCGCTCCGAAACTTTAGTCAGGCTAAAGTTTATCGCGCCCGCTTGTCAATGGCTTTCATGCGGCTTTTCCGAAAGAAACGACGCCGCACAAAAGCCTAGAGTTTGTCAGGGAAAAGTGGGAACCGGTTTTCCCGAAAAGACAAACGAAAACAAAAGAACTTGGAGCATGTCTGGTTCAATCTGAACCTGACATGCTCTAGCGATCCGGAATGATCCGCGTCGTGCCCACCCACAATTCCCGCGCCTCGCCGGGACCGATATTGCGCGCCCGGTGCGGCAGGGAGGCCGGGAAATGCAGCGTGTCCCCCGCGCTCAACCGATACTGCCGCTGGCCGATTTCGTAGAGCATCTCGCCTTCGATGAGATACAGGAAGTCCTCGCCCTCATGGCGCGTCAGTTCGGAGACGTAACCGGGCGGCATATGGGTGATGCAGCTGTTGAGGCGAGCGTCGGGAAAGCCGCGCTGCAGGATCTGGTAGACGCGCTCTTCCTTGTCGAGGCTGTAGCCCGGCCGCTCGGCCGCATGGGAAACCATGGAATGATCGCGCTGCGGCACCTGCGGCAGAAAGGCCTCCACGCTGGTCTCCAGCGTCGAGGCGAGATTGTAGAGCGAGATCAGCGAGGGCGTCGAAAGCCCGCGCTCGATCTGGCTGATGAAGCCTTCGCTCAAGCCCGCCTCTTGCGCGACCTGTCGCATCGTCTTGCCGATTTCCTTGCGTCGCTGCCGCAACGCCCGGCCGAGCGACAGCGCAGGCAAAAGGTCCGCCGCCGCGCGCGCCTGCCCGGCGTCCTTCCCCCGCGCCTCCCGTTCATCCATTTCCATGCCATCCCGCCGCATCGTTGATCGCCGCAGACTTTAGTTTGACTAAAGTCAATTGTGCAAGATCAAAATGATGCGAGCGGGCCGAGGCCGAGATTGACGAATGTGTGCGGCACGTTTGCCGGGCCGAACACGACCTGCCTTTCCTTTTCCCGCACGATCACTTGGTGCGCACATCCAGCCCGAGGGCCTCGGCGATGGCGATGGTCTGGTCGATGGTGATGATCGCGTCCTTGAGGCGGACGTTTTCCGGATCGATGGCGCTGAGGTCGCTGCCCCGCAGGTCGCAGGCCGAAAAATCGGCGCCATGCAGCCAGGCGCCGGAGAGGTCGACATCCCGAAGCGACCCGCCCTTGCAGGATGCACCCGTCAGATCGGCCTCCCGCAGGCGCGCATCCTTGAAGGCGGCACGGTCGAGCACGGCGCCGGGCAGGCCAGTGAAGGACCAGTCGCCGCCCGTCACCTGCATCTGGTCGAAGTCGCAGGCATCGAACATGCTGCCGACGAACTTGCACTCGGTGAAGCGGCTGTCGAAGAACTTGCAGGATACGAAGGTGCAATTGACGAAGGCGCTCGCCTGGTGCGTGGACGCGTTGAAGCGGGCGCGTCGGAACGTGCATTCGTGGAAGATCGCGCCTTGGGTCTGCGCCTCGATCATGTCGAGGTCGACGAACAGCGTGTTCGCATGGCGCTCGCGCTCGATGGTCCGGCCATACCAGTCCGCTCCGGCCAGCGTCGTATCGGTCTTCGGCGGCGCTTCGCCATATCGTCTTTCAGCCATCGTCACCCACCGGAATCGCCTCTCCGCACGATAGGCAAAATGGCGGAAACGACAAAAGGGAAAAGACGCCGGCGCGCCGAAATCCGGTGATTTTGGCGCCGGTGGATCCAGGTCGAAACGAAGAATTACAACCATTGGTTATTGTCGCACGTCTTCGGTCGTCGCCGGAAACGAACACGTCGAGCCGCGAAAAAGGCGACGTCTGGTCAGCAAAATCGCATCGCATCCTATCAAGTTGTTTTTCAATTATTTCTTGCGAATCCAATTTCAACCAATGCACAACCAAAAGGAGATACGCCACAAAACACCCTCATAGGTTAACCAATTCTTTACTATCCGCTTAACTCCTAAAGTGGCATGAATTAAAACACCTCAACCGGAGGTGATAGACATGGTCGATATTGATAGAGGTGGAAAGCAGGAAACGCAGGGCGAATATACGTCCTCAGGTAGAATTCAGTTGACCCCGCCCGCCCTTTCTCCGGTGGAGGATGCCGCATGGAGCCTGCCGCCGATTCCGCAGGCGCTGATCGGGGGCATGAGCATCGCCGCACTCGATCGCGAGGCGGCCGCGGCACTGATGATCGCCGCCGCGCGGCACCGCGGCAAACGGCCACTCTACTTCACCTCGGCCAATGGCGAGGTTCTGGCGCGGGCACATTCCAATGCCACCATCGCCAAACTCTTCCGCAGCGCCGATCAGATCCTCGCCGACGGTCAGCCGCTGGTTTTCGCCTCGCGCTGGCTGTGCCGCGAGAAGCTTCCCGAGCGGGTGGCGACGACGGACCTCTTCCATGACGTGGCGCGCCGGGCCGAGCGGGAACGGGTGACGTTCTATCTCTTCGGCGCGAGCGAGGCGGCGAACAACAAGGCCGTCGCGGCCGTGCGCAAACGCTATCCGGCGCTGCGCATCGTCGGCCACTCCCACGGCTACCTCACCGGCGCGGCGCTCGACCGCAAGCTGGAGGAAATCAACGCGCTGGAGCCGGATATCCTGTGGCTGGGCCTTGGCGTGCCGCGCGAGCAGGTCTTCGTGCGCGACTTCGCCGCGCGGCTCAACCGGGTCGGCCTCATCAAGACATCGGGCGGGCTGTTCGATCATCTGGCCGAGAAGGCGCCCCGCGCGCCCGTCTGGGTACAGCAGGCCGGTTTCGAATGGCTGTGGCGCACGGCGATGGAACCGCGCCGTCTCCTGTGGCGCTACCTTACGACCAACCCGCACGCCCTCTACGTCATCCTGCGCTATTCCCGCTGATCCGGCGGGATGCCCATGGAGCAACCATGAAGAGCATGATTAGGAATTTCGAAAGTAACCATGGCGAGCATTTCCGATAGCGTCGCGGCGCAATCGGGGTTATCTCCATCCATACGCGCATTGAACGCATCGCCGATGTCGGTTCAATCAAAAGGACATGCCGTGACCTCTGGCGAACGTTTCCCGCTCCGCACCCTCGCCCGCAACGGCGCGGCCACTGGCGTCATCAAGCTGGCGAGCGCCGGCCTCACCTTCCTGCTCTTCGTGGCGGCGGCGATGGTCACGGATCAGCGGCAGTTCGGCCTGTTCAGCACGGCCTATGCGGGGGCCAGCCTCGTCTCCTTCTTCGCGATCGTCGGCCAGCATGCCGCCGTCATGCGCTTCTGGCCGCAGCATGCCGGCAGCGGCGACATCGCGACGGCAAACGGGCTGCTCGCCCGCGCCATCCGTCTCACCCTGACCGGCATCGTCGTTTCCAGCCTGCTCGTCGCGGCCGCCGCGCTGCTGCCCTTCTTCCGCGAAACGCCCGAATGGGCGGACCTCTGCCTTGCCACCGCCGTGCTCGCTTTCGCGCTCGGCTGGTCGGAATTCACCGCCTGCGCCCTGCGCGCCAAGAACGTGCTGTTCGGCGGCCTCCTGCCGCGCGATATCGTCTGGCGTGTCGTCAGCATCGCCGCCTTCCTGGCCATCCGGCTTTTCGCGCCGGGCGTGAGCGCGGTCGAGGCGACCTGGCTCATCGCGATCCTCCTTCTCCTCTGCGTGCTGCCCCAGACGATCGTGCTGCTGCGCGACACGCGGCGCCTGCCGCGCGGGCCGCTCGGCGCGGCGGAAAAGGCGGAGTTCAAGGCCGTGACGCTCGGCCTGTGGGGCGTCACCGCCCTGCCGCCGGCCTTGGCCCAGGCAAGCACGCTGCTCGTCGCCGGCCTGCTGGGGCCGGAAGCGGCCGGCGCGCTCTTCGTCGCCGACCGGGTCATGCGCCTTGCCGTGCTGGCGCTCAACGGCATCAACCAGGCGCTCGCCCCGCAGATTTCCGCCAGCTTCCATCGCGGCGAACGGGCGCATGTGCAGCGCATCGTCGGGCTCACGGCCATTGCCGGCTTTGCGCTGGCGCTCGCCATGCTCGTCGTCTTCATCCTGTTCGGCCAGCCGATCCTCGCCATCTTCGACCATGCCTATGCGACGGGCACCATGCATGCCGCGCTGGTCATTCTCGGTCTCGGCGCGCTTGTCGGCACCGCCTGCGGGCCGACGGAGCTGACCATGCAGTTGACCGGCCTGCAACGCGAACTGTTCCGCACGCTCATCGTCGTCAACACGCTGGGTCTATGCGCCACCGCCGCCTTCACCCTGTCCTTCGGCCCGATCGGTTCGGCCTGCGGCATGGCGGGCACGATGGCGGTGTGGTGCGTCATCGGCGCGGCCACCACCCGCCGGCGCATCGGCATCGATCCGTCGATCCTCGGCTTTCTGTCTTCCGAAGATGCAATCGCCGTGCGCGCCATCCTGAAAGGCCGGTCATGAAGATTCTCCAGGTCCAGACACAGGCGGAAGCCGGCGGCGCACAGCGCATCTCCGACATGCTGGGCGAGGGCCTGCGCGCCCGCGGCCACGAGGTGCGGACGGTGTTCCTCTACCGCAAGACCGATGTCTACGACCGCGATCCGCATGCCGATTTCATCCTGACGGAACCGCCGAAGGGGCCTCTCGGGCAGATGCGCGCCGTGCTCGGCCTTATCGGCCATATGCGCAAGGCGCGCCCGGATGCCGTCGTCTCCTTCCAGCACTATGGCAACATCGCCGGAACGCTTGCCGCGCGGGCCTCCGGCGCCCGGTCGATCCTCGCCAACCAGAGCGGCGCGCCCGAGATGCGCGGTCTGCGAGGCCTTGCGACCGGGGTCGATGTGCTGATGGGCATGACGGGCTTCTATCAGGCCAACATCGTCAATTCCGGCTGGACCGAGACACAGTTCGTCAATTTTCCCGCCGCCTATCGCAGGCGCCTGCGGCGTATCGACCATGGCGTCTGCGCGCCCGACCGGAGTTTCGACAAACGGGAGGCGCGCGCGGCCTTCGGCCTGCCGGCGGACGTGCCGCTGGTGCTTTCCTCCGGCCGGCTGGCGGCCTCCAAGAACCAGGCCGTGCTGGTGGGCGCGCTTGCACTGGTGCCGCACATGCACCTTGCCATTGCCGGCACGGGGCCGGAGGAAGGCAATCTGCTGGCCCTTGCCGAGCGTCTTCATGTGCGCGACCGCCTGCATCTCATCGGCGAAGTGCCGCCGGCCCGCATCTTCGCCTTCCTTGCGGCGGGCGATGCCTATGCCTTCTCGTCGATGACGGAAACCTTCGGGCTTGCCGCGGTCGAGGCGGCGATCGCCGGCCTTCCCGTCGTCGCCGGCGACCTGCCGGTGCTGCGCGAGGTGCTGACGACGGATGAGGGAAAGCCGGCCGCCCTGTTCGTGCGGGCCGATGCAGATGGCATTGCGGGCGGCCTTGCCGACCTTTTCGCCGATCCGGTGCTTGCCGACAATCTCGCGACCGCCGGACGGCAGTTGCGGACGCATTACGCGCCCGAGACGATGTGCGCCGCCTACGAGGCCTTGCTTCTCCAGGGCTTCGGCACCGCGACGATCCCGTCGATCACCTCGAGCGGACCGGAGCGGTTGAGCGTGTGAATGCGCGGATAGGGCCAGTCGCCATCCGCCTGGATCGGTCGCGGATGGGCAAGGCGCACCGTGCCACCGTCCAGCGCCAGGAGCTCCGACAGGCCAAGCCCGCCGCCATAACCGAGCGTGCCGTCCTGCACCGGCAGGAACAGGCTTCCCGAGGCATCGCGCAGGAACGCGCCGCCCGGCCGCGCCCGACGCCGGTCGATGATGACGGGATTCAGCGGATGGGGCTGCCACGGCCCCTTCAGCGTCAGGGCAGAGAACACCACCAGCGTATCGGAAGTGCTGCCGAAGCCGTCGCGCAGCGTGGCGAAGAGCCAGAGCCGGCCGCCATGGTCAAGCAATGTCGCATCCGAAACCTCGCCGTCCAGAAGCACCGCCTCGGCAACCCAGCGGTCCGGGAAATCCGCAGCGCGGTAGAGCGTCAGCCGGCCGCTCGTGCTCGCCTCCGGCAGCATCCAGACCGCGCCGTCGCGGGCGAAGACCTGCGGATAGGAAAGGTGGTGCGGCTCCTCCAGCACGACACGGGGCGTGCCGGGACGCCGGGCCGCATCGAAAGGCACGACCGAGATCACCGCCTTGCGAGCCGCATGCACATAGTCCTCGACGAAAATGTAGGATCGCCCCTGCCAATGGAAGGGAAAAGGATCGGCATAGAAGCGGTCGCCGCCATCCGGCAGCACCTGCCAGCCGGTTCCGAGCTGCCCCTCTTCCGCCACCCCCGGCCCGTCGCGGAACCGGTAGCCGACACGCCAATGCGCCTGGTGGAAGGAGACGCGGCGCAGCGCCTCCCGCGCGAGGCGTGGCAGGGCGCGGGCGAGATAGGCGCCCGCAAAGCCGGCGCCGCTGCCCTCCGGCATCGGCCGGCCGTGGCAGGCGAGCCGCCCTTCGGCAAAAGCCTTCACGGTTGCTGCGAGCAGCGTGACGGCGCGGGCGAGCACATCGTCAAGGCCGAGCGAGGCGGCCTCGCGCCGGTCGATCATCGGCCAGGCCCGGCCCACCACCGTGCGTCCGTCGAGGACCGCCTCGATGACCGGCAGCCCGCCCGCCGCCACCACCGCGGCGACGGAAAGATCCAGCGCGGAACGGCCGAAGCGCAGGGCGACGGTCGGCACGGAGCGCAGCGCGGCATAACCGGCAAGATCGAGCCGCAACTCGGGAGGACGCCGGCCCGGACGCTCCGGAATGCCATTGAGCGGCGCGGCAAGTCCTTCCCCGCGCCGGCGGAAAATCACCCGTTCCAGCGCGACGAGCGCATTCGCCGTGCCCGGCCAGGGCCGCGCGCCGGGATCGTGCAGCACGGCGATATCGTGGCCATCGGCCGCAAGCCGGCGGATCAGCACATCCTGCCAGCGCCGCGGCTTTTCACGGGGAACGATAATATCGATGGCAAGGGAACGGTGCATCATGAACCGAAAACGACGAATTCCGTGAAGGCGAGATCGCCCGGCGCCGGCGGGTTCGGTCCCTTGGCGTATTTCGGCCCGATGTCCGGGAAATACCGGCCGACGAGGCCCGGCACCGGCGCGGAGGCATCGACGAGGCCGAAGATCTGCCCTCTGCGCAGGAGGTAGCGCCCGAGCGCGCCGACGCAGGCGGCAAGCTCGGCATGGGAGCGGCAGAAGATGACCTGGCTGCATGGCACCAGCCCGCGCAGCACGCGCCGCGTCTTGAAGACGAAGGGATGGGCAACGCCGTCCCGCATGCAGATCAGCGCCTCGCAGCCAAGCGCGGCATGGTCGAGCAGCAGGAGGCGCTCGCCTTCGGAAAGGCCGTCCAGTTCGGCAATGCCCGGCCGCGCCGCCACCACCCGCGCGCCATGGGAAGGCGCCAGCAACGGCACGAAGGCATGTTGCCCATCGGCAAAACGCTTGAAGCGCAAGGCCTCGGTCACCTTCAGCGTCACCGGGGCGGGCGTGATGCTGAGATAGGTCACGTCGCGGCGGCGCATCGCCGTCATGATGAGTTTGCCGGCATAGGCCCGGAAATCCTCGTCCACTGCCCAGCTCGACAGGTTGCAGCGGATCGGCGCATCGGCATCGCCCGACGCCCGGAAAAACAGCGTCAGGATGACGCCGACGATACGCCCGTCCTTGACCAGCGCGTAGCCGTAGCGGGTCAGGTCCTCGACTGCCGGGCGCAGCGCCATGCGCGACAGCGCCTCCTGCCAGTGCTCGACCGGCCGTTCAGGAAAGCCGCGCCCGAGGCAGGCAATGACCTCCGCGCGGTCCGCCTCACCGATGGGGCGGCAAACGAGGCCTTCCGGAAGGCTTCCGAGGATGCTCATGGCAACTCCCTACGCTGTAATCACAGATTGCATCGTAAGATAGATACTCTTAAAAATATATGTCCGCCATTAAACCCTTCAATTCGCCAGCGCCGACGTCCGGTCCAGCGCGGTGGCAAAGCCCCTCAGCGAGATGGTGAAGGGAATTTCCGTCCCACTATCGGCGATAGCCTTGACGTTGAGGACCGCTCCGGCGCGCAGCGCCTCTGCCATCGCGCCATCGAAGGCCAGGGGAACGAGACAGCCGACAGGCAGGCAGGTGCGGAAGCGCACCGGCTCCAGCGCCGCCTGTTCGTCCACCTGGAAACGCACGCCGGAATCGAGCGCCAGCCCGAAGGGAAGCACCAGCGTGCCGGTCACCTTGTTCTCGCGCGGCGCGGCAAACTCGATGGCCAGCATGCGCTGCCCGTTCTGCTGCGCCTGGATCTGCGACAGCGCGCAACGCTTGCCGTCCCCCTGCAACACGCAGGAAACGCGCCAGTCCTCATAGGTCTCGTCCAGCGAGGAGGCCCCGCCCGGCAGGACGGCGACAGCCTGCGCCAGCGCGAAACGCTGCGGCTCCGGGTCCGGCAGGCTCGACATCGAGGCTGCCCGGCTTGTGGTCGGCAGCAGCAGGCCGGGTGCAAGGACGAGCCCCGCGCCGGCGGCAAGCGCCAGCAGCAGGAAGGAGAAAAGGCAGAGATAGCTGGTCCTGGTGCGCATCGTGGGCGTCTTCCATCGGTTGAGCAGGAGCGGGAAAGGCGGGCCGTCCTCACCGGGCGGCTCGAAGGAGGTGGTCCGCCGCGGGGGCGGCGGACCGGGATGCGGCGGTTTCAGAACTTCACGTTCAAGGTCCCCTTGAAGGACTGGTCCACCGCACCCGAGCCGAACTGGCCGCTATAGGTGATGCCGAGCGTCGCGCCGGGCGTGAGCGTCATGTCGAGGCCCGCCTCGACCACGGCCGCATCGCGCGTGATCGGCACGCCGCTGATGGCAAAGGCATTGCCCCCGCCGGCAAAGCGCATGGAGGAAGACGGCGTCTCGTCGCCGAAGGCGTGGCGCGGAGAGGTCGAAGGCGGTGGAGCTTTCATTATCGAACCTTTGACAAAGGCTATAGGCCGCAGGCCGCAAGGGCCGGCGTTTCATTCGGATGGGCGAAGGAGAAGCGCGCGCAGGCGCGGGGCGATGGGCCGCACGGCATCGGCGAAAGCGGCGCCCTCGGCGCGTCGCGCAAGAAGCCGTCCGTATTCCTCGTCGATGGTCTTCAGCGCCTCCACCGCCCGGCTTCCGCCCAATTGCCGAAGCGTGCGGATGCCGCCGCGCAGGTCCTCATGGAGAGCTGCCAGTTCGTCCTCGCCCATGGAGGCGATGAAGCCTTGCACGGTTTCCCGGACCGCGCGGCTCCAGCTTTCGGCGGTAAAACCCGCCTCCTGGATCACGCGCCCCTCTTCGGCGTCCTGCGCGAACCAGTCCCGCGCGATCTCCTCGTCATAGGCGAACCTGCCGAGCGTCGGCGTCAGCGCGACGAGAAGGTCCGTGACCTTCTCGGCCTCGTCAGGCGTCAGGGCGGCGGCCGGGCTGGAGACCGCGGTCGCGCCGGCCCAGAAGAGCGCGGCCAGGAGCCGTCCCGACCGTCGGCGCAAGCCGCCGAGACCGCGTCCCGTCCAGCCGCCGGTCCGCTCGGTCTCCCCGCTCCGCTCCGGCAAACCAGCGCCGAAGTCTCCGGCCGGCCGCCGGCCTCCGGAAAGGAGCTGCGCTCCTGATAGATCCAACCGCTTCACGGGGCTCCCCCATATCCGTGCGGCGCGAAAGGAGCCCGCGCCGGTCGTGGGGGAAACTAGGGAGGCCGCCGTCGCCCGTCTCCGTCAGGGATGAACGACCTTTGCGCCAGATGAACTCGGCCGGGCTTTTCTGCTGGAAAACCGTCGTTCCATACGGGAAAACGGACGCAAGCCCTACCGGCGGAACGCTACCAGGACTGAAAGTGGATCGGGGAACTGCGCCTCTGCGCGAATCTTCTTCAGACGACGGAACGCCCGTCATCTGCCGCGAAACAGCCGGCGGCGGCGTGGCGGCAGCGTTTCCACCGCGGCTTCGTCCTCGTCTTCGGTAATGCCGTACTGGCGCAGGAAGGCGGCATTGTCCTTCGCCATCTGCGCTTCCATCTGCTTGTGGGCGCGGATCATCAGCGCATCGCGCGCCGCCCGGCCGGCGCCCATCGCCACGAGGTTGCCGACGCCCGAACGGTCGAAGGAGGCAGCGATGCCGGCTGCGCCCTGCATGGCGCCGAGCGCGACGGCTTCGGCCTGGAGCTGCTTTTCCAGCGCCCGGGTTTCATCCGAGTGGCCGGGACCTTCAAAGCTCGATTCCGGCGTCTGGCATCCAGCCATCAGCAGCGCGACCAGCGCGATACGGACGGCCGGATGCAGAGAGTGCCCACCGTTTTCCCTGGCCATCCGTTATGTTCCGCGCTGACATCGACACCCTCCGCGCTCCGGCGGAGGGATCGATATGGCGCGAACGCCCGCCCGCCGTCTCGGCGCCGGACGGCCAGCCTTTGCGGGAAACGAACAATCGAAGGCCTGGAGGGCACCTCCCAGCTTCGGCGCAGGCGGACCTTATGCAGCTGTCGCATCACCATGCAAAATCCGCATGGCTCCGGTGCAAGCATATGCATTTTTTCTAGGCACGGAATTGGCTATCTATTCGTCAACACAAAGGAGTTGATCATGAACGTTTTCGCAAAGCTCAAGAAGAACGTAGCCGACCGTCGCGCCGTCCGCGAACTCAGCGCCCTCGACGACCGCGCCCTTCAGGACCTCGGCATCTCGCGTTCGAACATCCAGTCCGCCGTCAAGGGCTTCCTGGTCTTCGGCTGATCCTGCCTTTATGCAGCGGGGCGCGCATCTGCCTGCCCTGCCCGATCTGACCGGATGATCCGGTCAAGATCACGACGCCCCGGCCTCATCCACCGTCCTCCCAGGTTGATCGATGAGGCCACCGTCCGACATTTCCCGGAAGACGACAGTGCCTTTTCAGAACGGCGGCTATAGCCAGCCGTTCTTGCGGAACCGCCAGTAGAGGAAGGTGCAGGTCGCGGCGATCGCCGTCAGCACGATCGGGTAGCCGTAGGCCATGCGCAGTTCCGGCATGTCGCTGAAATTCATGCCGTAGATGCCGGCGAGCGCCGTTGGCACGGCAAGAATGGCCGCCCAGGACGCAAGCTTCTTGGAGATCGCGGTTTCCTGGCTCTGGCCGACCAGCAGGCTCGCCTCGAAGGCGAAGGCCAGCACCTCCCGCAAACTGTCGATCTTTTCCTGCACCGTTCGGATATGGTCCGTCACGTCGCGGAACAGCGGATGCATGGCCAGCTGGATCTGCGAGAGGTCGGCGCTCGTCAACCGCCGGCAGACCTCGACCAGCGGCAGCGCGGCATTGCGCAGGCGCAGAAGGTCGCGGCGCATCATGTAGAGCCGCTCGATATCGCTCGCCGTCATCGGCTTGACGAGCACCTTGTCCTCGATCTCCTCGACCTCGTATTCCAGTTGCTCCAGCACGGGCATGTAGTTGTCGACGATGAAATCGAGGATGGCGTAGAGCACGAAATCCTCGCCCTTGGCCAGCGAATGCGGACAGGTCTCCCAATGCTGACGGACCGTGGCATAGGAGGTCGACGGGCCGTGCCGCACGCTGACGATATAGCCCTTGCCGACGAAGAGATGCGTTTCGCCGAAGGTGACGCGGCGCTCGATGAGTTGCGCCGTGCGCGCCACGATGAACAGCGCATCGCCATATTGCTCCAGCTTGGGGCGCTGGTGCGGATGTTCGGCATCCTCGATGGCGAGATCGTGCAGGTTGAACTGCGCCTGCACGCGCAGAAGAAGGTCGCGGCTCGGCTCCAGAAGGCCGATCCACACCACATGGCCTTCCTTGCCCGCCCAGGCGCCGGCCTCCTCGATGGGGATATCCGCGACGCGCCGGCCCGCCATATAGACGCTGGAGGCGACGATCCCGGCTTGCGCGGATCCCCGCGCCGACATGCGGCCATCATCCATCCACACCTCCCGAATGCCGGCATCCTTGCGCGCGAAGGCGCTAAAATTAACCTAGAGCAATTCCAGACAAAGTGCGACGGGCTTTTCATGCCCTCGATGCCGGCCCTTGACGCCGGCCCGACGCGCCTGCAACGAAGCCGCCGACGGCCCCGAAACAAGGAGCGAGCGCATTGGACGAGGACAGCAAGGCCACCACAGCCCTCATGATGGCGGCCATCGACGCGCCGAAGCGGGACAATACGGACTATCTCCGTGCCCTTGCCGAGGTTCGCCGCGCCTTCGCGGATGCCGAAGCGACGCTCGGGCCAGGCCTGCTGGTACGCACGAAACGCAAGAAGAAGCGCAACGGCGATCACGTGGTGAAGCTGATCTTCAAGAAAAAGAAATGAGACGCGTGTCGGGCGTGGCTCTTCTGGACGACCCGCCTGCAAGAATAAGCGAACGCGATGCGCCATGACGCGCGGACAGGAAGAGACATGCTGTACCGTCTGGACGGCTCCAACATCCTGCGGCTGAAGCCTGCAATGAAGACGCTCCTGACGGAGATGGACATTCCGCCTGCAAGTGCGGACTACATCCTGCGGCGCGTGGCGCGAACCCTGCTGCCGGGCGGCAAAGCGACGATCGCCGCCTTCGATCGCGGCGGGCGCAGGATCGGCTATACGCTCGGGATGAACGGCCTTTCCATGGCGCCGTCCTGCCGATTCTTCCTGCTGCACGCGCCTGACGCTGTCGGCGATATCGGCTTCCTGCTCGAATCCATCGTCGCGGAAGCGCGTATGGATGACAGGGTTTCCCTCTTCACCGAGGTGGAGGAAGAGGACCGGCATACCAGAATGGCGCTAGAGGCCGCAGGCTTTGCACTGTGCTTCACGGAAAACGCGGTGACGATACCCGTTCCAAGCGCCGGTGGCCCTGCCGCCGCCGAAGGGATCCAGTCCTTTCGCGATTTCTTCGGCGCACCATCGCTCGCCCGCCTCGCTTCGGTCTGCCATCTCTACAGGAGCGCCTATCCCGACGTGCCGACATCCTCCGATGTCGGCGACATTCCCGAGGAATTTTCCCTGGGCGAACTGCAGGACAGCGATGTGATGCCGGACGCCTCGTTCTTCGCGCTCGACGACGGACATCCCGTCGGCCTCATCCAGACGGTGCGACGGGGTGGCGACGATGCCGCGCCCAATATCGAACTCGTCCTCGTCTCGCCGGAATACCGGAACCGCGGCATCGGGTCGAGGCTGGTCGACGCGGCGCTCGCAGCCCTTGCCCCGCAAGGCTACCGCGAAGTCTCCTCGCTGACATGGGGCGGGAACAGCGGCATGAACGCTACCTTCGCCAGGCGCGGTGGAAAGACGGGATCGGCCTACCTGACCTATAGCTTGACGCCCTGAGGCCGCCCGGCCGGCGCTATTTCCACTCGTAGGCCTTGGCCGTGCGATAGGGCCGGCCGGTGACAAGTGCCGCAGCATCGGCGCTCGCGACGTAGGACGCGGCATCGGCCGCGTCGTTGAAGCCGACGAAGACCATCAGCATGCTGCGCGCGGCGGGCTGGCCCTTCTTGCGGTAGCTGAAATTGACGGCGCAGTGGGGATATTGTGCATCCAGCGCATGGTCCCCCTCGCCGGTAAGGGCGACGAAAGCGCCAAGGGCGAGGAAGCGGTCGATGGCGGTAAAGGCGGTGGCCTGCGAGAGCTGCCGATTGGCGCCGTTCTCGGCGGCGCGGCCGTAATAGAGGCTGTCGGTCTGGCCCTTGCGCCGCTTTGTCTCGTAGACGACGAGGCTGCCCGCCGCGGCCAGTTCCAGGCGCACGTCGAAGGTCTGGAAGCGGTCGGCGTCGCGATCCAGCTCCGCAAACAGCGTCCTCAACTCCGCAACATAATCGGCATAGTCCGCAAACGGCATCGCGCGTCATCCTTCCTTCAGATGCCGGCTCCCTAACACGGCCGCGGCGGCGGACAAACCGCTTTTCCCCAGCCTGCGGCGGGTGCCGCGTATAAGCGAAGAATAAACAATTGACAGATCGCGTTTTTGTGGTAGCGTTGATTAAACGTTTAATCACGGCGGAAAACACTGTGAAGCCTTCGCGACCGAACCTTTCGGAACTGGCGCGACACCTCGGGGTGTCGATCGCGACGGTGTCGAATGCATTGTCGGGCAAGGGGCGCCTGTCGCCGGAACTGGCCGCGCGCATCCGCGATGCCGCCAGCAGCATGGGCTATGTGCCGAGCCAGGCCGGCCGGGCGCTTCGCACCGGCCGCAGCGGCGTTCTCGGCCTCGTGCTGCCCGACATCGGCAATCCGCTCTATCCGGAGATCGCGCAGGAAATCGAGCGCGTGGCGACCAATGCCGGCTACGGCGTGCTGATCGCCAACTCTCGCGACGAGATCGCCGCGCAGGACAAGGCGATCTTCCAGCTCATCGAGCGCGGCGTCGACGGCATCGTCATCGTTCCCCGCCGCGGCACCACGGTGCCGGAAACCGCCTGCCCCATCGCCATCATCGACACGCCGAAGACGCCGCGCAACACGGTTTCGGCCGATCACTTCGAGGGCGGCCGCCAGGTTGCCCGACACCTCGCCGCGCTCGGCCACGGGAAGATCCTGCTGGTCGGTGACGACCCCAGTTCCAATGTGCAGAACACCCGCATCAACGGCATGCGCGCCGAACTCAGCGACGTCGAAACGGAGACCGTCTGGATCGTCGAGATCGAGGCAAGGCACGGCAAGGGCTGCGCGCTCGGCCTCGCGGACTGGCGCAGCCGGGGCTTTTCGGCCTTCGCCTGCGTGTCCGACCCCCATGCGCTGCGCGCCCTTACGGAACTTCAGTCCGCCGGCATCGCCATTCCGGCGGAGGCCAGCATCACCGGCTTCGACAATCTGCAATGGTCGTCCTTCATCTCGCCGCCACTGACGACCGTGAAGATGAACATGCCGGAAATCGCCACGCTGGCGCTCGACGCGCTGGTCGAAGCCATCCAGTCCCGCGAAGCCTCGGACGACACGCCGAGCCCGCCCGTCACCGCTCGCAAGGCCGCCGTGCCGATGGAGCTTGTCATCCGCCGTTCCAGTGGCCCCGCTCCGAAAGAGCAGCCAGCGGCCGGCCTTTCTCAGGAGGAGACCAAACATGCATAAGAAGCTTCTTGCCGCCAGTGTGTTCTGGCTCGTAGGCGGCACGCTCGCGTCCGCCCAGGAGCAGACGCTGACCATTTCCGTCTACGCCTTCGCCCAGGACGAATTCAACGAAGCGCTCTACAAGCCCTTCGAAGCCGAATGCGGCTGCAAGCTCGTGGTGGAGACCGGCAACAGCATCGAGCGCCTCGCCAAGCTCGAGGCCAACAAGGATGCGCCGGTCATCGACATGGCCGTCTTCTCGCTCGCCGATGCGCTGGCCGCCGCCCGCAAGGGCCTGACGGAGAAGGTCGACAATTCCAAGCTCACCAATTACGCCAAGCTCTACGACTTCGCCAAGGACCCGAACGGCGACGGCATGAGCGTCGGCTATACCTTCTACAAGACCGGCATCGCCTACCGCACGGACAAGATGAAGATCGAGTCCTGGGCCGATCTCCTGAAGGACGAGTATGCCGGCCACGTCGCCCTGCCGAACATCACCACCAACCAGGGTGGCCCTGTCCTGTCGATGATCGGCAAGGCACTCGGCAAGGATACCCCCGACCTGAAGGACGCCATCGCTGCCGTCGGCGAGAAGCGCGACGAATTCGTCACCTTCTACGTCAAGAGCTCGCAGCTCGTGCAGCTGATGCAGCAGGAAGAAATCTGGGCCGCCCCGATGGGTCACTTCTCCTGGGCCGGCATCGCCAAGCTCGACCTGCCGGTCGGCTGGGCCACCACCAAGGAAGGCGACACCGGCGACATGAACGCCATGGTGCTCGTCAAGGGCTCCAAGAACCAGGACCTCGCGCTGAAGTTCATGGACTTCTGGCTCTCCACGCCCATGCAGACCAAGATCGCCGAAATGCTGATCGACAGCCCCGCCAACAAGGAGGTCGTTCTCGCCCCCGAGATCGCGGAAAAGCTGACCTACGGCGCCGACGTCGCCAACAAGCTGACCTTCATGCCGGCCGCCACCACGCTCGACTACCGCGAGAAGTGGCTTGCCGAATGGAACACCTCGGTCGCGCAGTAAGACGCGTCCGGCTCCCTCCCTTTTCGAACAGAAGGCGGCGGGCGCGGCAGCGCGCCCCCGTCAACCCTGAACGCTGCCCTCTTTCGGTAGGAGCACAGCATGTTTCAAAATCGCGCTGAAGCCCTGGCGCTGGCTTTGCCGGCCGCCGTCTTCGCGACCGTCATCTTCCTGGTGCCCGTCGTCATCGTGCTGGCCGAAGGCTTCCACAGCCCGGCGGGCTGGACCTTCTCGGCCTATACCAGTTTCTTCTCCGAACCGCTCAACCGGCTGGTTCTGGTGCGCACCTTCAAGCTCGGCCTCGCGGTGACGCTGGTTTCGGCGGTCATCGGCTATGCCGCAGCCTTCGCCATCGTCAATCTCAGCCCGTCCGGCAAGGGCCGCATGATCGGCCTCATCTCGCTGCCGCTGATGATCTCGCCGGTGGCGCGCACCTATGCCTGGATCGTCATCCTCGGCCGTACCGGCATCGTCAACCAGGCGCTGCAGGCCGTCGGGCTCAGCGACGAGCCGATCCGCCTGCTCTTCACCGAGACCGCCGTGTTCATCGGCCTCCTGCAGCTCTTCCTGCCGCTGATGATCCTCTCGCTGATCAGCGCGCTGGAAAACATGCCGAAGGATGCGATCCTCGCCGCGCGCGTGCTCGGGGCCAACTGGTTCCAGGTGTTCTGGAAGGTCATCCTGCCGCTCACCCGCGAAGGCCTCGTCGTCGGCGGCACGCTGGTCTTCACCGGCTCGCTCACCGCCTATATCACCCCGGCCATCCTCGGCGGTTCGAAGGTGCTGATGCTGGAGACCCTGCTCTTCCAGCGCGTCACCGTCGCCAACGATTTCGTCTCGGCGAGCGTGATCGCCTTCATCCTGATCGCCATGTGTTTTGCCGCGAACCTTCTTCTGAAGCGTCTTGCGACCGCGAGGAACAAGCGATGAACCGCACCCTTTCCACCACCATCCTGACGGCGCTGCTGATCTTCCTGATCGGCCCGTTCCTCATCATCGTCGCGGCATCGCTTTCGGCCGGCGATACGCTCGCCTTCCCGCCGCAGGGCCTGTCGCTGCGCTGGATCCTGAAGGTCTTCACCGTCGAGAGCTTCCGCGACAGTTTCATCATGTCGATGATCCTCGCCGTCGGCGGCACCTTCGTGGCGCTCCTGCTCGGCGTGCCCGCAGCCTATGCGCTGTCGCGCTACAAGCTGCCGTTCGGCGAGGTGGTCAACACCATCGTCACGCTGCCGATCATCGTGCCGGGCATCATCGTCGGCCTCGCGCTCCTGCGCTATCTCGTCGTGCCCTTCAGCTTCTCGATCGGCCTTGCGCTGTTCCTGGCGCACACCGCGCTCGTGCTGCCCTACACGGTGCGCGTCGTCTCCTCCTCCTTCAACAACCTGCGTTCCGACATGGAGGAAGCGGCGGTGCTGCTCGGGGCGACCCGGCTTGGCGCCTTCTTCAAGGTGGTGCTGCCGAACATCCATTCGGGCATTCTCGCCGCCTTCATCCTCGGCTTCGTGACGAGCTTCAACCAGGTGCCGGTCTCCCTGTTCCTGTCCGGCCCGGGCGTGCGCACGCTGCCCATCGACATGCTCTCCTACATGGAAACCACCTACGATCCCTCCGTCGCTGCGTTGTCGGCCCTTCTCGCCCTGATGTCGATCGGCATCGTCTTCCTCGCAGAACGCTTCCTTGGATTCTCCCGCTATGTCTGATCGCGCCTTTCTCACCCTCGATAACCTGACGCTGTCCTATGGCAACTCGGTCGCCGTCGACAAATTCAACCTCGCGATCAGGAAGGGCGAGCTCGTCGCCTTTCTCGGTCCGTCCGGCTGCGGCAAGACGACGACCATGCGCTCCATCGCGGGTCTTCTGACACCGACCTCCGGCAGCATCACGCTCGACGGCGTGGACATCACCCGCGTCTCGGCCAACAAGCGCAATGTCGGTCTCGTCTTCCAGTCCTACGCGCTCTTCCCGCACCTGACGGTCTTCGAGAACGTCGCCTTTGGCCTGCGCCTCAAGCGCATGGCGGAGGCCGATATCGAGGCGCGCGTCACCGCCGGCATCAAGTCGGTCGGCCTTGCCGCGCTCTCCGGCCGCAAGCCGGCGGAACTTTCCGGCGGCCAGCAGCAGCGCGTGGCGCTCGCCCGCTCCATGGTGATGGAACCGAAGGTGCTGCTGCTCGACGAACCGCTTTCCAACCTCGATGCGCGCCTGCGCGTCGAAATGCGCGCGGAACTTCAGCGCGTGCAGAAGGAAACCGGCGTCACCATGATCTTCGTCACGCACGACCAGGCCGAGGCGCTGTCGCTTGCCGACCGGATCGTCGTGATGCGCGACGGCCTCATCGAACAGGTCGGCACGCCGGAGGAGATCTACAACAACCCCGTCTCCGCCTTCGTCGCCGATTTCGTCGGCTTCGAGAACGTCTTCGCGCTGAAGGACGGCAAGCTGGCGACGCCCGCCGGCGCGGTGGCGCTTTCCGAAACCCTGCCGACGAATGCCGCGGGCTTTGCCTGGCGTCCCTCGGGTGTCGCGCTGGGTGCCGGTCCGTTCATGGGCAAGGTCAAGAGCGTGTCCTTCACGGGCAACCTGCGCGAATACCTGCTCGACACGCCGCTCGGTCCGATCACGGCGGAGGTTTCCGCCGCCCTGCCGGTGCACGAACTGGGCACGGATCTCGCGTTCGACCTGCCGCTGAAGGCGGCCGCCCCCCTCCAGCGCTTCGCGTGACCGGCATGGGTGTGTGGATCGACACCGATATGGGCTTCGACGACATCGCCGCCATTCTCGTGGCGGCGCGTGGGCCCGAGCCCATCGACGGCATTTCGCTGGTCTTCGGCAATTCCGGCTTTGCCCGCGTCCGGCAGAACGCCGCTTCGGCCGCCGCGACCTTCGGCTGGACCTTCCCCATCCATGACGGTCGCGCGCTGCCGGTGCTCGGCCGCCTCGAAACGGCGGAAAGCATTCTCAGCGAGGCCGGCATGCTGACCGCCGGCCGCAGCCTGCCGCCGGCGCCCCTGCTGCCGGAAAGCGATGCCTTCACCGCCCTCTGCCACTGGCTGGAGATGGCGGATGGGCCACGCCGCATCCTTGCCCTCGGCCCGCTCACCAACATCGCCGCGCTGGCGCTCGCCCGGCCGGATCTTGCCGGCAAGATCGGCGACCTCACCTGGATGGGCGGCGGATTGACAGCTGGCAACCACACCGCCTCGGCCGAGTTCAACGCCTTCGCCGACCCGGAGGCGCTGGCCATCGTGCTTGCCCATGGCCTGCCGTTGCGCATGGTCGATCTCGATCTCTGCCGCAAGGTCATCGCCTACCCCGCCGACGTGGAGCCGATCCGCGCCGCGGGCGGGAAGAACGCGGACCTGTTGGCCGATCTCCTCGCAGGCTACATCTCCATCGGCACCAGCCGTGGCCGGCCCGGCATGGCGGTCTACGACCCCTCCGCCGCTGTCGCCTTCGTGCGCCCCGAGGCCGTCACCTTCACCGAGGCCCGCATCGACGTGGAGCTTGCAGGCATGCTGACGCGCGGCCGGACGGTTGTGGACCTGCGTGCCGCAGAACGCAACGCCGCCTTCGCTGCCGATATCGACGTCACCGCCGCGCGCGAGCTCATCCTCGGCGCGCTAGCCGCGGAGGCCCGGCTGTGAACGAACCCCGCGATCTCGACGACCGGACCCTGCGCAGCCGCGCCGTTGCCGCCGCGCGCGGCGACAACGCCTTCGACATCCTCATTCGCGGCGGAACGCTGATCGACATGGCGACCGGCGAACGCCGCGCCGCCGACATCGGCCTTGTCGGCCCGCTGATATCAAGCGTGCACGCGCCCGGGGAACGGCAGGATGCCGCCGAGACCATCGACGCCTGCGGCCTCTTCCTCTCGCCTGGCCTCATCGACACGCATATGCATGTCGAAAGCTCGATGATCACGCCCGCCGCCTATGAGGCCGCCACCCTGCCGCGCGGCGTGACGACCCTCGTCTGGGACCCGCACGAACTCGGCAATGTGCACGGTGTCGGCGGCGTCGACTGGGCGATCGCCGCGACGCGCCCGCTGGCGCAACGCCATGTGGTGCTCGCCCCGTCCTGCGTGCCCTCCGCACCGGGGCTGGAATTGGCCGGCGCGGACTTCCCCGGCGAGACCATCGCCGCCCTGCTCGCCCGCCCGGAAATCGGCGGCATCGCGGAGGTGATGGACATGCGCGCCGTCATCGAGGACCGGCCGCGCATGAGCGCCATCCTCGCCGCCGGCCGCGCCGCCGGAAAACCCATCCACGGCCATGCCCGCAGCCTCGCCGGCGGCGACCTGCAGGCTTTCGTCGCGGCGGGCGTCAGTTCCGACCACGAGATCGTCTCCGGCGCGGACCTGCTGCAGAAACTGCGCGCCGGCCTCACCATCGAGCTGCGCGGTTCGCACGACCACCTCCTGCCGGAATGCGTGGCCGCGCTGAACGGCCTGCCCCAGTTGCCGCAGACGCTGACGCTCTGCACCGACGACGTTTTCCCGGACGATCTCTTCGTCGCCGGCGGCCTCGACGACGTGGTGCGCCGCGTCGTGCGCTATGGCCTCGCGCCCGAACGGGCCTTGCAGGCCGCCACCCTCAACGCCGCCCGCCGCATCGGCCGCGACGACCTTGGCCTCCTCGCCCCCGGCCGCCGGGCCGATATCGTGCTGTTCGGCGACCTCGTCGATTTCCGCGCGAACCTGGTGCTGGCAAGCGGCCGCATCGTTGCGCGCGACGGCGCCCTCACCGAGCCGGCCCGGGAGATCGATGCCGCGCCGCTGCGTGCCTCCATGCACCTTGCCCCGCTCGGCGAGAACGACTTCCGCGTTCCCTGCGAGGGTACGGACGCCACCCTCGCCCTCATCGCCAAGCCGCGCTTCACCGAATGGGCCGAAGCCGTGGCGACGGTCGAGCACGGCTTCGTCGTGCCGCCCGAAGGCACCACACTGATCGCCGTCGCGCACCGGCACGGCCGGGCCGACAGCCGCCCGCGCGTCGGCTTCCTTTCCGGCTGGGGCCATTGGCGTGGCGCGCTCGCCACCACCGTCTCGCATGACAGCCACAACCTCACCGTCTTCGGCGGCAATGCGCGCGACATGGCCGCGGCCGCCAACGCGGTGATCGCGGCCGGCGGCGGCATGGCCGTCGCCGCGGAGGGCAAGGTGCTCGCCTTGCTGGAACTGCGGCTCTCCGGCCTCGTTTCGGATGCCCCGCTGGAAGAGGTCGCCGGTGCCTTCGCCGCCGTGCGCGCGGCCGCGGACCGCATCGTCGACTGGCAGCCGCCCTATCTGGTGTTCAAGGCCGTGTTCGGCGCGACGCTCGCCTGCAATGCCGGCCCGCACCAGACCGACCTTGGCATTGCCGACGGCACGACCGGCAGGCTCCTGGAATCGCCGATCCTCAGCGTGAGGACCGCCTCGTGAGCATGCCCGCCGCAGCCACGCCCAGCCGCGCCGGCCTCCTGCTGCCGATGGTCTTCGTGCCGCTCTGGTCGAGTGGCTTTGCGCTGGCGCGCCTGGTGGCGCCCCATGCCGAACCCCTTACCTTTCTTGCCGTGCGCTTCTCGCTCGCCCTCGTGGCGCTCGCGGCCATCGCACTCTGGAAAGGCGCGGCATGGCCGCGGTCCGGGCGGGAATGGCAGCAGGCGCTCCTGACCGGCTTCCTCATCCACGGCGTCTATCTCGGCGGCGTCTTCTGGTCGGTGGCGAACGGCCTGCCTACGGCGATTTCCGCCCTGATGGCCGGCATGCAGCCGCTGCTCGTCACGCTGCTCGCGCCCAGGCTGCTCGGCGAACACATGTCGCGCAAGGGCGCCATCGGCATCCTCGTCGGCGCGCTCGGCACGCTGGTCACGCTCGCGCCGAAGCTCGGCGCGACGGATGCCGGCGGCATTCCGTTCTTTCCGCTCTTCGTCTGCCTTGCGGGCGTGCTCGCCATCACCCTCGGCTCGATCTATGTGAAGCGCAGCCCGATTGCCGCCGACCCGCTCACCAACACCGCCGCGCAGTATATCGGCGCGCTGGTGCCGACGGCGCTCGTCGTGCCCTTCGTCGGCGGCCCGGTCTTCGACACATCGGCCGTGCCGCTGTGGGTCGGCCTTGCCTGGGCGGTCTTCGGCATGTCCATCGGCGCGATCCTGCTGCTCCTGCACATGATCCGCGCGGGTGCGCTGTCGAAAGTGTCCTCGCTGTTCTTTCTTGTGCCCGGCGTTTCGGCGCTGATGGCCTGGATCGGCTTCGGCGAAAGCCTGACCCTCATGCAGGTTGCCGGCCTTTCCGTCGCCACCATCGGCGTTTCGCTCGCCAGCCGCGGCTGATGCGGCTAACTGATTGCCTGACCGGAGACTGCCCATGACCACCCTTGCCGAGATGATCGCCGCCAGCAACGCCCCCGCCGTGGTCGTGCGCCGCGACCTGCATCGCTATCCGGAAACGGCGTTCCTGGAATATCGCACCGCCTCGCGCATCGCCGCTCTGCTCGACAGCCTCGGCTTTGCCGTGCGGACCGGCCGCGATGTCATGGACTACGACACGGTGATCGACCCGCCCTCGGCGGAAAAGGTGGCCGAGGCGAAGACGGCGGCGCTCGCCGCCGGTGGCGATCCCCTCTGGATGGACCGCATGCCCGATGGCCTGACCGGTATCGTCGCCGACTATCGTTTCGGCGAAGGCCCCGTCGTCGCCTTCCGCTTCGACATGGACGCCCTGCCGGTCAGCGAGACGGACGCAGCCGGCCACGGGCCGAATGCCGAGGACTACCGTTCCCGCTTTGACGGTCGCATGCATGCCTGCGGCCATGACGGCCATGTCGGCATCGGCCTGGCGCTCGCCCGCCGGATCGCGCAGGAGAAGAACCTTTCCGGCACGGTGCGGCTGATCTTCCAGCCGGCGGAAGAAAGTGCGCGCGGCGCCGCGCCCATGGTGGCGGGCGGCGCGGTTGAGGGCGTGGACTACCTCTTTGTCGGCCATCTCGGCTGCTTCCTGCCCTCGGGCAAGGTGGCCGCGAGCGCCACCGGCTTCCTGTTCTCCAGCCGCTTCGCGGTGACCTTCCGCGGCGCCGTCGCCCATGCGGCGATGGGCCCGCAGGAGGGGCGCAACGCCCTGCTCGCCGGCGCGGCGGCGGCGCTCGGCCTGCATGGCATCTCGCGCTTTGCCGGCGCAGAAACCTTCGTCAATGTCGGCGTGCTGCGCGCCGGCACGGCATTCAACATCGTCGCCGACACCTGCGAAATGCTGGTGGAGGTGCGCGCCAACAGCGGCGACGCCCACGACTACATGGTCGAACGCCTCTCCGCCGTGCTCGACGGCGCAGCCGCCATGCACCAGTGCACGGTGGAGCGCGTGCGCAAGGGCCATATGCCCGGCAACGAGAACAGTCCGGAGGCCGTCGCCCTCATCGCCGAGGCCGCGAGCACCCTCTCCGGCGTGACGGAAGTCCTGCCGGAATGGTCGATCGGCGGCGGCGACGACGCTTGCCTGATGATCCGCAAGGTGCGCGAGACCGGCGGCATCGCCGCCTATTGCATCATCGGCAGCGACATACCCGCCGTGCACCATGCCGCCGATTTCGATATCGACGAGGCCTCGCTGGAAACCGGCGTCGCGCTCTTCGCCAATGTCGCGCGCCGCCTGCTCGGCCCGGCCGGATAGCCACCGGGATTTTCGAGGAGCGACCGGCAGCGTCTTGAGGTCGGCCGGCGCAAGGGCTATTGCATGCGCAACGGCCCATGCCGGCTTCCAGGACACGCCCCGTGAACCCCACGATCTACCGCGCCGCCCTTCATATTTCCGCGCTCTGCGGCCTGTATCTGTCGGCCGCGATGCTGGTCCCGGCTTTCGTGGATCTCTATTACGGCCATCGCGACTGGAAGGTCTTCGCGCTGTCGGCCGCCTTCGTCGGCGGCCTGTCGCTGCTCACGATGGCGGCGACGCGCGCCGGGCCGCCACCCTTCAGCAAGAAGATGGGCTTCCTTTTGGTCAACCTGCTCTGGGCGGTCTTTTCGCTGGTCGGAGCGGTGCCCTTCCTGTTCTCCTCGCTGGAGATGAACTTCGCCAAGTCTCTGTTCGAGTCCGTTTCGGCCATCACCACGACCGGCTCGACGGTTATCGCCGGCCTCGATCATGCCCCGCCCGGCATCCTGATGTGGCGCTCGCTACTGCACTGGCTCGGCGGCATCGGCATCGTGGCGCTCGGCCTCTTCGTCATGCCCTATCTGCGCGTCGGCGGAATGTCCTTCTTCAAGATGGAATCCTCCGACACCAACGACAAGCCCTTCGCCCGCATCGCCAGCTTCACCCGCGCCTTCATCTTCATCTATGTGGTGATCACGATCGCCTGCACGATCACCTTCGCAGCGCTCGGCATGAGCCGCTTCGATGCCGTCAACCATGCCATGGCGACGGTGGCGACCGGCGGATTCTCGACCCACGACACGTCCTTTGCCTATTTCAACAGCCTGCCGTTGCTGTGGGCCGGCACGTTCTTCATGACGCTGTGCAGCCTGCCCTTCTCGATCCTCATCGTCTTCATGGTGCGCGGCCGGCTGGATGCGCTGCGCGACCCGCAGATCGCGGTCTTCCTCGGCTATCTCACCGCCTTTTCGCTCGCCATCGCCGTCTATCACCGCATCCAGAACGGCGTGCCGTTCCATGAGGCCCTCGCCCATTCCTTCTTCACGGTCTCGACGATCCTGTCGACCACCGGCTATGCCAGCGAGGACTATACGCTCTGGGGGCCGTTCGTGGTGACGATGGCCTTCTTCATGACCTTCATGGGCGGCTGTTCCGGCTCGACCGCCGGCGGCATCAAGGCCTACCGCTTCATCATCCTCTTCAACTCGATCCGCACCGGCCTCTACAAGCTCATCTATCCGAACGGTATCCACGCCGTGCGCTATGGCGGCATGGTCGTCGATCCCGAACTGCAGCGCACCGTCATCCTCTTCTTCATAACCTATCTTCTCCTATGGGCCGGCGGCAGCGTGGCGATGACGGCCCTCGGCTATGACCTGCTCACCGCGGCCTCCGCGGTCATAACGGCGCTTTCCAATGTCGGCCCGGGCCTTGGCCCCATCGTCGGTCCGGCCGGCAATTTCTCGACGATCTCCGACCCCGCGCTCTATCTCCTGACCCTCATGATGCTGCTCGGCCGTCTCGAGGTCCTGACCGTACTCGTGGTGCTGACCCCGCTGTTCTGGCGGCAGTAGGCGGTCAACCGTGTCCCAGCGCCGCCGCCCGGCCGCGCGAGACCCAGGCCGCGCCCTCCTGCTGGTGCAGGAAACCGTTGGAGAAACGCACGCCCGGATAGATCCGGGCCAGCTCCGCCAGCGCCTCCTCCCCGTCGATCCGCCCGTCCAGCCGCGCGCGATAGAGACGCGCCACCGCAGCCATGTCGCAATCCTGCGGGGAGAGACGGATGCGCGAGAGCCCGGCCGCGACCAGCGGCGCAAGATCGTCCAGCAGCACGGCGCAACTGCTGGACAGCGTCTGCACGCCGTTCAGCACGAGGAAGGATTGCCGGTCGAGCGTGCCGAGCGGCAGGCCGTCCGGGTCGTCGCCACAGATGAACTGGCAATTGTCCTTGGTCAGTCCCTTGGAGCGGGCATGGGCGCAGCGGGCGGAAATGGCGAGCGGCATGCGGCCGAAGGCGAAAAGCTCGAAGGAAAAATCCGGCATCGCCGCCAGCATCTCCAGGATCGACGCCGCCGGCAGTTCCGGCGGCAGGCAGATATTGTCCGCCCCCCGCGCCGCCAGCAGCCGGGCCGTCGCGGCATTGTAGACATTGACCAGCGGCCCGATGGAATGCGGCCGCCCCTTGAGAAGCCAGAGCGCGGAAAGATCGTTCGCTTCGACGGGGTGTTCGCTTGCGGCGATGAGGTCGCGGACATGGCGGCTTTCCCGCTCGAGCGTCACCATGGCGAGCGTGGAAAGCGTCACGCGCTTTCCCGCCGCCTCGAGCCGTTCGACCACCTCGCCGATATGCGGTTCGCTGAAATGCTGGCGCTTGGAACAGACCGTCTCGCCGAGCGTGACATGGTCGATCGACGCCTCGTCGGCGATGCGGAAATAGAAGTCCCGCCATTTCGGTCCATCCCAGAGGAAGTAGACCGGGCCGAGGCTGAGAGCCGGTATCCTGGTTTGCATGCCGCGTCTCCTATCGCCAGCGTTTGTCATAGGCGCCGGCGGTGGTGCGCTGGCCCTCGCTCATTGCCCGCAGCCGGGCAAGAAGCGCCGTTCGCTCCTTCGGCGGCGCGTCGAGCGCCCGCTTCAGCGAGGACACCACCTCGGCCACATAGGCCTTGCCGCGCTGGCGCCCCTCGATCTTGAGCGCCGAGACGCCGGCCTCCCGCAGCGCGTCGATCTGCTCGACCACGTCGAGCGAGACCGGATCCTCGAAGGCATAACCTTCCGCGCCGCCCACCTCGAACCGGCCCTTGCAGAGCGTGGGATAACCGGAAGCCTCGCCGGGCCCGAAACGGTTGATCGTATAGGCGCCAAGTTCGGAAACGAGGTTTTCCCCCTCCTGCCGGTAGCGCACATGGCTTGCCGGCGAGCAGACGCCGTTCATGTTGGGCGACTTGCCGGTGGCATAGGAGGAAAGCGAGCAGCGCCCCTCCGCCATGACGCAGAGCCCGCCGAAGGCGAAGACCTCGACCTCGCAGTCGATCTGCCGCGTCAGCCGGGCGATGTCCTGCACGGTCAGCACGCGCGGCAGCACGACGCGTTTCGCCCCAAAGGCCTCGACGAGGAAGCGGATGGCATCCGGGTTGGAGGCGGAAGCCTGGACGGAGACGTGCAGACGCTGGAGCGGATGTCTTTCCGCCACATAGGCCATCAGGCCGAAATCGGCGAGGATCAGGGCATCCGCGCCCATGCCCGCCGCATCGTCGGCAGCCGAATACCACAGCGCCTCCGCGCCCGCCCGCATGAAGGTGTTGAGCGCCACGAAGGTCTGCACGTTCCGGGCACGGGCGAAGGCGATGGACTGGCGCATCTCCTCGCGGCTGAAATTGAGGCCGGGGAAGTTTCTGGCGTTCGTCTCGTCACGGAAGCCGCAATAGACGGCGTCGGCGCCGGCTTCCACCGCCTCGCGGAAGGCGGCGGGCGTGCCGGCGGGGCAGATCAGTTCCATGTCGCATGCCTTTCTGCAAGCGCCCGGCTGCGGATGGAACGCGCCGCGCCCGCCACCAGCGCCGAGAACGGCCCGGCCAGCGTGCCGAGCGTCGACGGCAGATCGATGGCGCTGTCGTCAAGCGCATTGCGCAAGGCCAGCATGGCCTCCATGTCGCCGGTGACGGAGAGGTCGCGCGAAAAGAACAGCGCATCCGCATCGCACCGCCCTTCCAGAAGACCGAGCAGCAGCACGAGCGGCCCGGTCATCGCGGCGTCGGCAACGGGCGGGTGTCCACGCGAAACGGTAAGCTGGCGCGTTTCCGGCACGACGATGAAGTGCAGCGGCAGGTCCGCCGGCGAGAAGCGGTAGCGTGTCTGCCTGTAGTCGCCGAGCCGTTCGAAGAGATCGGGATGCGCCTTCAGCACGCTGGAGAGGATCAGCCGCGCCAGCCGCTCCACCAGCCAGAGCGGCGCGAGGTCGACGGGTTTTGCAAGGAGCGGCGGAAGGGATGGCATGCGGAAGGCCCCGGGGAAAAGATGGACGGACCCTAGGCAGGCGCGCGCCGCAAGAATTTGCGCCAGCACAAAGACCGCCACGTTTTTCCCCGGCAAGGAGGCGGCATGAAAGCCGATGTCCCCCTTCCGCGCCATTTCGACAGCCTTCAGGATTTCGTTGCCCTGCTGGAGCGGCGCGCCCGGCTGAAACGCATTCATGAACCCGTCTCGCTGGTGCACGACATCACGGAGATCCATCGGCGCGTGCTGGCGGAGGACGGTCCCGCGCTGCTCTTCGAGCGGCCGGTGGATGCGGAAGGCCGCATCCAGCCTATCCCCCTGCTTGCCAATCTCTTCGGCACCCGCGAGCGGATCGAGTGGGGCCTCGGCCTCGAGACCGGCGGCCTGTCGCGCCTTGCCGCCTTCCTTGCCGAATTGCGCGATCCCAAGCCGCCGCGCGGCCTTGGCGAAGCCTGGCGCAAGCTGCCGCATCTGAGGGCGGCGCTGGCGATGAACCCGCGCACCGTCGCCGAGCCACCCTGCCACCGGATCGTCTGGCGCGGTGCGGAGGCCGATCTCGACCGTCTGCCGATCCAGACCTGCTGGCCGGGCGAGCCCGCCCCGCTCGTCAGTTGGCCGCTGGTCATCACCCGCGCGCCGGACGATCCCGCCGACGTCAATGTCGGCATCTACCGCATGCAGAAACTGGGGCGGAACCGGCTGATCCTGCGCTGGCTGGCGCATCGCGGCGGGGCCCGCCATCATCGGCTCTGGCAGGCGCAGGGCCGGGACATGCCGGTCGCGGTCGTCATCGGCGCGGATCCGGCGACGATCCTGTCCGCCGTCATGCCGCTGCCCGACGGCATGAGCGAACTTGCTTTCGCCGGCGTGCTCGCCGGACGGCGGCAGCGCGCGGCAACCGGCCTCACCGTTCCCCTGCCCATCCCGGCCAGCGCGGAAATCGTGCTCGAAGGCACCGTCTCGGCCAGCGAGACCGCCGAGGAAGGTCCCTATGGCGATCATACCGGCTACTACAATTCGGTCGAGCCCTTCCCCGTCATGACGCTTTCGGCGATCACCAAGCGGCGGACCCCGCTGTATCTGTCCACCTATACCGGCCGCCCGCCGGACGAACCGTCGCGCCTCGGGGAGGCGATGAACGATCTTTTCGTGCCGCTGGTGAAACGGCAGTTTCCTGAAATCCGCGACCTCTGGCTGCCGCCCGAAGCCTGCTCCTACAGGGCCATGGTCGTTGCCATCGACAAGCGTTATCCCGGGCAGGCCCGGCGGGTAATGATGGGCCTCTGGTCCATGCTGGCGCAATTCAGCTACACCAAGCTGATCATCGCGGTGGACGGCGACATCGACATCCGCAACTGGCCGGATGTGATCTGGGCGCTCTCCACCCGCTTCGACGCCAGCCGCGACCTGATGGTCGTCGAAAACACGCCCATCGACTATCTCGATTTCGCTTCGCCGAAATCCGGCCTCGGCGGCAAGCTGGGCCTCGATGCCACCAGCAAGATCGGCACGGAGACCGAGCGGGAATGGGGCCGGGTGCTGGCCATGACGCCCGATGTCGTCGCGCGCGTCGACGGACTCTGGGCCTCGCTCGGCCTTGGGGCGTCGCCGGCATGAGCGGCATTCGGGTCATCGTCGGGATTTCCGGTGCGTCGGGCGCGGTGCTCGGCGTGCGCGTCGTGGAAAGGCTCGCGGCGCTCGGCGACATCGAAATCCATCTCGTCGTCTCCGATGCGGCGCGGCGCACACTTGCGCTGGAATGCGGGCCGCAGGCACTGGACGATCTTGGCGCCAGCGTCCATCGGCATCATCCGGTAGGCGATATCGGCGCGACCATCGCCAGCGGCGCCTTTCCCGTCAGCGGCATGATCGTCGCGCCCTGTTCCATGCAGACCCTGTCGGCCATCGCGACCGGCCGCGCCGATACCCTCCTGACGCGGGCGGCGGACGTACAGTTGAAGGAGCGGCGGCGCCTGGTGCTGCTCGCCCGCGAAACGCCGCTGCATCTCGGGCACCTGCGCGCCATGTGCGCGGTCACGGAAATCGGCGCCATCGTCATGCCGCCGGTGCCCGCCTTCCACCAGCGTCCCGCAAGCGTGGAGGCCATCGTCGACCACCTTGCCGCCCGCGCCATCGACCTTCTCGCCCTGCCCGGTCCGCCATTGGCCCAAAACTGGCCAGGACTGCCGTAACGTCAGTATCTGACATTCGTCAAATTACGGATAAACACGGTGCAAACTTAAACGAAATCTAACGATATCGGCCTATCCACCGGGGTAGTTTTTCCTGGATAGGCCCCCCCGCCATGCGCAATATCCCCGTTATCGGCAAGTTCCTCGTCATCCTCTTTGCCTTCGGCCTGTTCGTGGCCGGCGTGACCGCCTACAGCACCTCGCGCACCGCCTTCATCGACGCGTCCTACTCGGACCTCATGGAGCAGGATTCCACCGCGACGCTGATGCTCGCCCGCGCCAGCCGCAGCCTCGTCTCCGCGCGTTCGGCCATCGCGGACATCCTGCTGTCGCGCGATGCGGACGCCAAGAAGGCGGCGGTCGCGGACATGCGCCTGTCGGAAGGCTTCTTCACCAAGCAGATGGACAGCGCCAGCGCCGCCGCGCCGGAAAACACGCGCATCAAGTCCATCAAGACGACGGCGCTCGACGCGCTCAACGGCAAGTGCGGTTCGCTGATCGAGGCCGCCAGCGCAGCCCTTGGCGAGGCCGACGTCGACCGTACGCAGGGCGAGTTCGCGGCAACCTGCCGCCCGGCCTTCACCGCCGTCATTGCCGAGATCACCGACGAGATCGGCAAGATCACCGCGTCGGCCGAAACCCGCCATGCCGCGCTTCAGGAGACCACCAGAAGCACCATTCTGACGACGATCCTCGCGGTGGTCATCGGCCTTGCCGTGGTTCTCATCGCCGGCTTCTTCGCGGTCCGCGCCTGGATTGCCCGTCCGCTCAACACGCTGGCCGGCACCATGACCACGCTCGCCAACGGTAATCTCGACATCACCGTCGCCGAAACCGAACGCCGCGACGAAGTCGGCGGCATGGCCCGCGCCGTCCAGGTCT
>NZ_JBBEYH010000019.1:0-97826 GCF_050172695.1 Shinella sp. G-2
GATGCCGTCGAGGGGGCCGAGGCATTCGCCGCGGGCGCGCCGGAGATCGGAAGCATGGGCTTCTGCGAACATGGCGGGGTTGAGGACGGGCACGGCGTTGAGGGCGATGCCGTGGCGGTCGTAGCGGGCGATGCGGGTCAGATACGCCGCAACAAGCCCGACGCTCGAAACCTCCCCAGCCTCAAGCGCACCACGCAATGCAGAGATCGTGCTGTCTACAACGGTCATTGAAAGCCTCCTGTCGGCCGGGCGCATTGCCGCCGGTTCGGTAAAAATTTGCCAGCGCTCCGGCCACGTTCTATAGTTCGAGGCAGATATCGCGCGCTCATTCGGCGCGGTGCCGGCAGTGCGTTCTGGGGAGATCCGCATCCATGGCCATGAGGGGGGAAACCCTGCCCGTTGCGGGGAAATACGATCTGGCGACACGCCTGATCGGCTGCGCGGGTCGTGCCAGTTTCGAGACGGAGCTGACGACGGCCCTGAAGCGGGAATTGCCCATCGACGCTGCCCTGCTGCTGATCTACCAGAAGGACCGCAGCCCCCGGCTGCTCTTCCATGACTGGACGACGAAGCGCGGCATACTCGGCCTGCAGAAATATCTCGGCGGCCCCTATCTGCGCGATCCCTTCTACGGGATCGCGGTCGAAGAGCCGGTGGACGGGCTCTATGCGCTGAGCGAAATCGCACCCTCGAATTTCACCCATACCCAATATTACCGGGAATATTATCGCGACGTCGGTTTCGGCGATGAGTTCAACTACCTTTTCAGGATGGACGAACACGTCACCTTCGCCATTTCGTTGAGCCGGCAGGCGGTCAACGGTCCCTTCGAGGCCGGGGATATCGGCGTCCTGCAGGACCTGGAACCATTGCTGCGTTCGGCGGTGGCGCGCCATTGGAGCGATCTCAACCCGGCAAGCGACACGCCCTCGGCAAATCCGCTCGGCCCGGCGCTTCAGCATGCGATGAGCCGGTTCGGCACCAGCGTGCTCACCGAGCGGGAATGCGAAATCGCCCGGCTGATCCTGCGCGGCTACTCGCTGAAGGGGGCCGCGGAGCAACTGTCGATCTCCGAGACGACGGTGAAGCTGCATCGCAGCAACCTCTACGCCAAGCTCGACATCACCTCGCAGACCGAACTCTTCTCGCTTTTCATCGCCTCCGTATCCGCGGCGCCCAATCTCTACGACGATCCGCTGGAGCACTACCTGAACTGAGTAAGGGCGCGCAAACGGCCCGTCCCGTCGGTTGCAGGCGATCCCGCGCGCCGTTCCTGCTGCTCTAGGCCTCATAGGTGACGCGACCGTCGCACAGCGTCAGGACGGGCGTGAGCGTGTTGATCCTGTCCACGCCCACGGCCTCGATATCGCCCGACAACACGACGATATCGGCCAGATAACCCGCGCGCAGAATGCCCTTGCGGTCTTCCATATATTCGAGCCAGGCGCTGGTGCGCGTATAGGCGGCGAGTGTCTCGGTAAGTGTCAGACGGTGATCGGGAACATCGGCCCGCCAGACCTTGCGGTTCATGGCGTCGTAGATGCAGCTGATCGGCGAGAGCGGCGAAACGGGCCAGTCCGTGCCGAAGACGATCTTCGCGCCGGTATCGACGAGCTTGCGCCAGGGGAAACAATATTGCCAGCGCGCCTCGCCGACGCAGGAGACATAGGGCTCCAGCGGCGTGCCCGCGCTGCCCGGCGGATGGGTCGGCTGCATGGAGGCGACGACGCCGAGCGTGCCGAAGCGTTCCGTGTCGTCGGGATGCACGATCTCGGCATGTTCGATCCGGTTGCGCCGGTCGCGCGGGCCGTTTGCGGCAATGACCGCTTCATAGCCGTTCAGCACCATGCGCACCGCGCCGTCGCCGATGGCGTGCACGGCGATCGACAGGCCGAGCTTGTCGGCGGCAATCGAGATCTCGTCGAAATGCGCCTGGGTGAAGAGGGGGGTACCCGTCCAGCCCGGACGGTTGGCATAATCCTCGATGAAGAGCGCCGTGCCGGACTGGGCGACGCCATCCATGAACATCTTGACGAAATCGCAGCGCAGCCGGTCTGAGGTGAAGCGGGCATGCCAGGCGGCGGCCTTGGTTTCGAGGTCGGCGAGCGGCATGAAGCTCTTCATGTGGAAGGGGATGCGCACGCGCACGGGAAGGCCGTCGGTCTTCTCGATCTCCTCCATCAGTTCGAGCTGGTAGAGATTGCCGTCCATGTTCTGGAGCGAGGTGATGCCGAGCGAGGCGCAATAGGCAAGGCCTCGCTTCAGCACGGCGATATCGGCGGCGCGATCCGCGTCCGTCACATGGTCGGGCTCGCCGCCGGTCTCGACGCCGAGACCCTCGCGCCCGCCCGTGTCGCCGAGCGCGAAGACCGGACCCATGGCGTTGATTTCGCGCAGTTCCCCATGGGCAAGGCCGTCCGCCGCCATGACCACCTCGTTGCCGACGCCGACATCGCGCCCCTCGAGCAGGCCGGCCATTTTCAGCGCCAGCGTATTGGCCCAGGCGGTGTGGTGATCCGGCGCCATCAGGACGACGGGCCGGTCGGCGATGATGGCGTCGAGGTCGTGCCGCGTGAGATTGTCCGTTTCGGAAATGATCGTGTATTCGGCGGACATGCCGACGATGAGCTTGCTGTCCGGATGCTCGGCGGCAAAGCGCTGCAGGGCGGCCTTGAGCTTGTCGAAGCCGCGCAGGCCGAAGAGCGAGAGCGTGTTGAGCCCGGCCGAGCCGCCGAAGATATGCATATGGCTTTCGTTGAAGCCGGGCAGGACCGTCGCGCCGCGGGCATCGACCTCACGCGTCTGCGGGCCGACAAGAGCCGCGATCTCGGCATCGCTGCCGACGGCCAGGATGCGGTTGCCGGCAATGGCGATGGCTTCCGCGCGGGGCTTTGCTTCGTCCATGGTGAGCACGCGGGCATTGCGGATGACGGTGGAGGCTTGCATGGCGGTTTTCTTCTCGGCTGGCAGGGAGGAATGCCTGCGGCGGCACGCCGCCGCAGGCTTCTGGAATCAGAGCGTGCAGTAGGGGGTGACGGGCGTGATCGCGCCGAAATCCTTCACCACCTCGAACTGACGGCCCTTGTCGTCCACCTTGGCGAAGAACGAGTGCAGGACGCAGTGGTTGTTGCTCTTGTCGATGCGCACGAGCCCTTGCGGCGCCTCGAATTCCACGGTCGGCAGGGCTTCCAGCACCTTGGCGTCCTCGACGGAGCCAGCCTTGGCGGCCGCGGCTGCGTAGAGATAGAGGCTGTTGTAGCCGGACTCGCCGATGGTGTTGACCATCTTCTCGGCGCCGTAGAGGGCGCGGTAACTCTCGATGAAACGCTTGTTCTGCGGCGTGTCGACGGCCATGAAATAGGAGTGGGCGGCGTAGGTGCCTGCTGCAAGCTCCGGCGTTTCCTGGATCATCACGTCATCGGACGGGCCGACCATCGGCGGCTTGATGTCGAAGCTGCGATACTGCTTGAGCTGGGCGAGGCCGTCGTTGCCGACCACCATGCTCCAGACGAAGTCGGGGTTCACGTCCTTGATCTTCTGGAAGGCGGGGCCGAAGTCCTGCGTGCCGAAGGGATAGAAATCGGCGCCGACCAGCTTGCCGCCGGCCTTGTCGAGTGCGGCGGTGATCGCCTCGGTCATCTTGCGCGGCCAGGCGTAGTCGGATCCGAGGATATAGACGCTCTTGCCGATGTTCTCGACGATCCACGGCACGACGGGATCGACTTCCTGCGGCGGAATGGCGCCCATGGCGACGAAGTAGGGATCGCACTCGCCGCCTTCGAACTGGGTGGGGTAGAAGAACAGCTTCTTGGCGCGTTTGGTGACGGAGAGCGTGGCGCTGCGCTCGACGGAGATGATGTTGCCCATGATCACGTCGACTTCGTCCTGGCCGATCAGCTTGCGCGCCTTGTCGATCGAGCCCTTGGTGCTGGTCTGATTGTCCTCGACGATGAGTTCGATCTTGCGCCCGCCGATGCCGTCCTTGGCATTCAGCTCATCGGCGGCCATCTTGTAGCAGTTGAGCAGCGTTTCGCCGAGGATGGCCTGAAGGCCGGTGATCGGGATCGACAGGCCGACCTTGACCGTGTCGGCGGCACGCAGGATGCCCGGTGCGCCAAGTCCGGTGGCGGCGAAGGCAGCGGCGGCGCCGCCCTTCAACATGGTTCGGCGGGTGATGGAATAGGTCATGGTCATTCCCCTTCTTGGTCGATGGTCGTTACAAGGCGAGTTGCGGGCGAGTTGCTTGGCGAGTTGCAAGGCGAGTTACAGGGCGAGCAGGTTCTTCAGCAGGTTTTCGTCTGACAGCGCGGATGTCGGAACGGCGTGAACGATCCGCCCCTTGTCCATGAACAGGCAGCGCGTGGCGGCATGCGCCACGAGATCGAGGTTCTGTTCGACCAGCAGCACGGCGATGCCGTATTGCTGCGCGAGCTTGGGAATGAGCGCGCCGATTTCGTGCACGATGTTGGGCTGGATGCCCTCCGAGGGTTCGTCGAGGAGCAGTACCTTCGGCGCGCCGCAGAGCGCGCGGGCGATGGCGAGCTGCTGCTGCTGGCCGCCGGAGAAATTGCCGGCGGTCTCGCCGCGCCGGTCGCGCAGCACGGGGAAGAAGGAAAAGACCTCGTCGAGCACGGTCTTGCGCGCCCGGCTGCCTGCCGCGCGGGTGCCGACGGTCAGGTTTTCCTCCACCGTCAGCCGGCCGAAGATACCGCGGCCCTGCGGCACATGGGCGATGCCGGCGCGCGCCCGGCGATGGGCGACGAGGCGGCTCACATCCTCGCCGTCGAGGTCCAGCCTGCCGGATCGCAAGGCAAGCGCGCCGGCGAGAGTCTTCAGGAGCGTCGTCTTGCCGACGCCGTTGCGGCCGAGCACGGCCACGACCTCGCCGGCCGAAACCTCAAGATCGACCCCGTGCAGCACCGGCAGGTGGCCGTAGCCGGAGCGGATATCCTTGCACTGCAGCATGTCAGCGCCTCCCCAGATAGACGTCGCGCACGGCATCGTCGGCTTCGATCTCGGCGAAAGGCGCCCGGCGGAAGAACCGGCCCTGGTGCAGCACCAGCGTATCGGCGTCGAGCGCGCGCACGAAGTTGATGTCGTGCTCCACGGCGACGATGGCGCAGCGGCTGCTCAAGCGGTGCACGAGATCGGCGGTGGCGCGGGTTTCTTCCGGCGTCATGCCGGCGGTAGGCTCGTCGAGCAGTAGCAGCTTCGGGCCGGTCGCGATTGCCATGCCGATTTCCAGCCATTGCTTCTCGCCATGGGCAAGGTCTCCGGCGAGCGTCTGCCGCCGGGTGGAAAGGCCGATCATCTCGAGCATCTCGGCCGCGCTCTCCGTTGCCCGGCCGCCCCACAGCGCCACGTCGATGTTCTCCTCCACCGTCATGGTCGGGAAGACGGAGGGGATCTGGAACTTCCGGGCGATGCCGAGCCGCGCGATGCGGTGTGGCGGCAGGCCGGCAATGGCATGGCCGGCGAAGCGCACGCTGCCTGCTGTCGGCGCCAGGGTCCCGGTGATGATGTTGAGGAACGTGCTCTTGCCCGCCCCGTTCGGGCCGATGATGCAGGCGACCGAATTTTCCTTCACGTCGTAGTCGACCTCGGCAAGCGCCTGGAAACCGTCGAAGCGCATGCCGATGCCGTCCGCTTGCAACAGGATGGCGTTCATGGTGCGACCTCGCTCTTGCGGCTGGCGAGGCGCCTGGCGAAACGCTCGACCGCTTCCGATTGCAGGAAGGCGACGGCGACGAACATCAGGCCGATGATCATCGGCCAGACGACCGGGTTGAAGCTGCTGATCTCCTGCTGGGCGCGCTGCACCAGCACGGCGCCGATGACGGGGCCGATGAGCGTGCCGCGTCCGCCGATGACCACCCAGGCGACGGCTTCGGTGGAGAGCGCGAGGCCGATCATGTCGGGCGCGACGACGCCCGAGGCGGAGACGTAGAGGGCGCCGGCAAAGCCGGCGATGGCCGCAGACAGCACGAAGGCGACGGTCAGGCGCGCCGGAGCGTCGTGGCCGAGGGCGGCGGCGCGCACCTCATTGTCGCCGATGGCCTTCAGCACCTGACCCCAGCGGCCGCGCGTCAGGAGACGCAGGCCGGCGAGCAGCAGGGCGAGCAGCACGGCGACGAGCCCGTAGCTTGCAAGGTCGCCCGAAAGATCGAACGAACCGAAGGCGAGGGGTGGAATGCCGAGCAGTCCGGTATCGCCGCCGGTCACCGAACTCCAGGCGATCACCACCTGCTGGGCGATGACCGAGAGCGCCAGTGTGACGATGGTGAAATAGCTGCCGCGCACGCCGCCATAGAACAGGAAGTAGCCGACGATGGCGGCCAGCAGCGCCGGCAGGGCAACGGCGGCCAGCAGGCCGAGCACGGCGGGAGCCGGCATGTCCGGCGAAAGTGTGACGAGCGCCATGGCATAGCCGCCGACGCCGAAGAAGGCGGCGTGACCGAAGCAGAGAATGCCGGTGCGGCCCCAGAACAGATCCAGGCCGACCGCGAACATGGCGAAGATCAGCGCGTCGCGCATGACCGTCAGGTCATAGGAACCGGCGAAGGCAGGATAGAGGGCGAGGAAGGCAAGCCCGGCGGCGAAAACCGAAACCCAGCGATAGGCTCTCATGACTGGCGCCCCTTGATGGCGACGATGCCGTGCGGGCGCAGCCGCACCATGACGATGGCGGCGAGCAGCACCAGGGCCTGCGACAGCGACGGATCGAGCTGGTAGTTGAAGAAGGTGGTGAGCCCGCCGATGAAGGAGCTGCCGGCAACGACCCCGCCCACCGAGCCCGCGCCGCCGACGATGACGACGAAGAAGGCGTTGGCGAGATAGGAGACGCCCATCTGCGGCAGCACCGAGGCGAGCGGGGCGATCAGCGCGCCGGCAAGACCGGCGAGCGCCGCACCGAAGGCGAAGGCCACGGCGAAGGTGCGCCGCGTGTTGATGCCCACGGCTTCGGCCATGTCACGGTTCTGGATGACGGTGCGCATGTCGAGGCCGAAGCCGGTGCGGCGCATGATGAAATGCACACCGGCAAGCGCGGCGAAGGACACGAGGATGACGAGCACCCGGTGGGCCGGATAGGCGGTGAAGCCGAGGTCGACCGTGCCGGAAAAGGGCGCGGAAACCGGCTTTGCGCCGTGGCCGAACAGGAATTCCAGGCTCTGCTGGAGGACGAGGCTGGCGCCGAGCGTGGCGAGGATCACCGCCGCCGGCCGCTCGTAGAGATGGCGCAGCACCAGCCATTCCAGCAGCATGCCGGCAATGGCGGCCGAGAACGGCGCGATGACGAGGCCGAGCCAGAAGGAGCCGCCAAGGCTCTGCACGAAGTAGACGGTGAAGGCGCCGACCGTGACGAATTCGCCATGGGCGAGGTTGGTGACGTTCATCAGGCCGAAGCTGATGGTGAGGCCGAGGCCGATCAGGGCGAGAATGCCGATGACCGTCAGGGCGTTGAGGGCTGCTGTTGCAAAAATCTCCACTACGACAGGCCTCCGTTGCGCGCTGCGGCAAAGCCGGCGCGGAGAAGCGGAATCAACGTCCCCATTTCCCCTCCCTTCCATGATGCGTCTGGTTCCTCCCACCGCCGGTACGCAACGGCGGGGATATGCGTCAGGCTAGGAAGCAGGGGGGTGGGGAGTAAATACATCCTCCGTACAGGTATGACCCTCGGGGCAGGGGACCGGCACCGCTCCGCACCGGCCCTTTCTGCTAGGGTGCGACAGGCCGCGCCGCGCGCCGGGCCGCGGAGGATTCAGCCAGCGTCGGGACTTGAAATAGCGGAGGTGCAGCCGGGACTTAACCCGTACCCCCGGGGCTGATGTTCAGCTTCTGGGAGGCGCGGGTGAGAACGCTTCGCAGCCACTTGTGCGCATCGTCCCGCTGGCTGCGGGCGTGCCACAGCAGGTAGAATTCCATCTTGGGATAATCGATGGGGCAGGGGCAGATGGAAAGCGGGAGAAGGTCGGAATAGTATTTGGCGAAGTGCCGGCTGATCGTGAAGATGAGATCCGTATTGGCCAGGATATGCGGCGCCATGCTGAAGAACGGCACGGTGATCATCGCATTGCGCGTCGCCTTCATCCGGCTGAGATGCTGGTCGATCACGCCGCGATGGGCTGTTGCGAAGGGCGAGGGGACGATGTGCCCGGCCTCGAAATATTGTTCGGCGGTCATGCCGCCGGCGAGCGGATGATCCTTAGCCAGGAGGCAGACGAGATCGTCCGCCAGGAGCGGCGCCGTGTGGAGGTTCTCCGGCGGCTCCGGCCAGTTGCCGATCACGAGGTCGAGCGTGCCGTCCGAGAGTGCGTCCGCGACGCGCAAATCTTTCCCCAGCGGAAAAACTGTTATGCGGGTGTTGGGCGCCTCCTTGCGCAGGATGCCGACGACTTCCGCCAGATAGACCGTCGCAAGGTAGTCGGGGCAGCCGATATGCCAGGAGGCACGGGACGTCGCCGGATCGAACGCTTCCTTCGTCGCGAAGATCCTGGAGAGGCTGTCGAGCGCGTCCCGCAGGATCGGCTGCAACGCCTCGCCGCGCGCCGTCGGCACCATCCGGTTGCCGGTGCGCACCAGCAATTCGTCGCCGAACAACGTGCGCAGGCGTTTCAGGACGATGCTGATCGCCGGTTGCGACTGGTCCAGCCGCACGGCCGTTTTCGTGACGCTGCGCTCGACCAGCAGCGTGTGGAGCACCTGCAAGGTCTGCGTGTCGAGAAGGGGTAGCTTATGATCCATCTGGTTGGTCATAATGATCTGTTATATCTACTATTGCTACCCATAACTTGCAATGTCGCATCAAAGAGTGGACCTTTCAGCAAGGTCCGAAATCTCCCCTTCGGCCGTCCCTGCCGCCAGGCAGCATAATAACGACCTCGATGAAACACGGCCTACTTATGGGGGGCTTCCGCCTATGGACAACCTTGATACGAGCATTTCGCGCGCCAATGCCGGCGAGCGCGACGCCACCTTTCGCAAGATAATCTGGCGTCTCATCCCGTTCCTCACCCTCGTGTGGTTCCTTGCATGGATCGACCGCGTCAATGTCGGCTTCGCCAAGCTGACGATGATGGACGAACTGCAATGGTCCGACGCGGTCTATGGCGCGGGCGCCGGTATCTTCTTCCTTGGCTATTTCCTGTTCGAGCTGCCGAGCAATCTCGTGCTCCAGCGCATCGGCGCGCCGAAGACCATCATGCGCATCGCCCTCGGCTGGGGTGTGACCTGTGTCCTGATGGCGTTCGTCGTCAGCCCGTGGCAGTTCTATCTCCTGCGTTTCCTTATGGGCGCGTTTGAAGCCGGTCTTCAGCCGGGCGTCATTCTCTACCTCACCTACTGGCTTCCCTCGCACCGCCGGGGCAAGGCGCTCGCCTTCTTCATCTCCGCTTCGGCCCTTTCGCTGATGCTCGGCAGCCCGATCGCCGCCTTCATCATGTCGCACTTCAACGGCGCGGCGGGTCACAGCGGCTGGCAGTGGCTGTTCATCATCGAGGGCATTCCGTCGATCATCGCCGGCATCGCGGCCTACTTCATCCTCAGCGACAAGCCGGAAAATGCGCGCTGGCTGACGGCAACCCAGAAGCAGCATGTCCACGAGGAGATGTCGGCGGAAGACAAGACCCTGTCTCACCGCGAGCACAATGTGTGGAAGTCGCTGAGCAGCCCGGCCATGTGGGCGCTCATCGGGATCTTCTTCTGCATCGTGGCGGGCAACGCGACCCTCGTCTTCTATGGCCCGAGCCTCGTCAAGGAAGCCGGTATTACCGATATCTCGACGCTCGGCTGGATCATGTCCGGGATCTATCTCTGCGGCTGGCTCGGCATGGTGGGCAATGGCTGGTTGTCGGACAAGACTCAGGAAGTGCGTTGGCACACCGCCGTCGCGGCTCTCCTCGGCGCGGCCGGCCTGTTGATCTGCGCCTTCGCCATCGGCCACGGCAGCCTTGCCGGCGTCATCTTCGGTCTTGCCGTCTCCGCCGCCGGAACGATGGGTGCCATCCCGGTCTTCTGGAAGCTGCCGTCCTACTACATGTCTGGAACGGCCATCGTCGCCGGCCTTGCCATCATCAACTCGGTCGCGAACCTGGCGGGTTATTTCTCTCCGCAGCTCCTCGGCTACTTCAAGCAGAGCACCGGACAGTTCACCACCGGCCTCACGACCATCGCCGCCGTGGAATTCTGCGCGGTTGTCCTCACGATCCTGTGCATCCGGAAGCACGATCTTGCAAAGTAAGCCTTGAAAGCACGGCTTGAACCGAAGAACGCCCGCGTTTCCTTGAAACGCGGGCGTTCTTGTTTTTGCGCCGGTCAGATCAGGTGCTGCGGTGCCGTGCCATCAATTTGGCCTGCAGCACGACGACGACGAGCAGGAAGGCGCCGCGGATGACGGACTGCCAGTAGGCGGAGAGGGAAATCCAGCCGAGACCGTTTTCAAAGTTCAGGATGTTGAACACCATGGCGAGCAGGAGCGCGCCGGCGAGCGTCGCCCCGACGGAGCCCGAGCCGCCCGTCAGCAAGGTTCCGCCGACGACGACGGAGGCGATGGCGAAAAGCTCCCAACCCACGCCCTCCGTCGGCTGGCCCGCACCGAATTGCGAGGCGAGAATGACGCCGGCAAGGCCGGCGAGCGTGCCGGACGCGAGATAGACGGCGGCGAGCGTGCGCTCGACCTTGAGGCCCATCAGTCCGGCCGTCGCCTCGCCGTCGCCGATCGCCAGGATATGGCGGCCGACCGGCAGCTTTTCGAGCACCAGCCAGCCGAGGACATAGACCGCAAGTCCGATCCAGGCGGGAATGGGGAAGCCGAGGAAATCGTCCTGGCCGATGACGGTGAAGCCGGTGTCGTAGGAAACGGAAACCGACTGGTTGTCCGCGAGCAGCAGTCCCGTGCCATAGGCCGCCAGCATGGTCGCGAGTGTCGCGATGAAGGGCTGGATGCGCATCTTCGTGATGATGAAGCCGTTGAGCGCCCCGACCGCAAGGCCCGCCGCCATGCCGCCGAAGAGACCGGCCGCCCAGTGGTAGGGCGAGAGCAGTGCCGCTACCACGCTTGCCATGGCCGCCGTGCCGCCGACCGAAAGGTCGATGCCACCGGTGATGATGACGAAGGCCATGCCCAGCGCGATCAGCGCGAACATGGAATTGTAGCGCAGGAAGCTCAGGATGTTGAACGGGGAGAGGAAGTTGTCGTAGCGCAGTGCGCCGAACAGGATGAGGCCGGCGAGCGCCAGGATGACGCCGATGCGGGCGAGATCGCCTGACGACTTGATGGCGAAGGGGCGGAGGAGGGCATGCATGAAGGGGCTCCTCAGTGCTTGTCGGCGCGCTGCTGGATGAAGACGGCGAGCACGATCAGCCCGGCCTTGACGATGAGGGCGGCGGCATCCGGTACGCCATTGGCCAGCAGCGTGTAGCGCACGAGCTGGATGACGAAGGCGCCGAGCACGGTGCCGACGATGTTCGCCCGACCGCCCGTCAGCAGCGTGCCGCCGACGGCGACGGCGGCAATGGCGTCGAGCTCCATGCCGAGGCCGACGAGATTGGCATCGCTCGCCGAATTGCGCGCCACCACGACGAGGCCGGCAAGGCCGGCAAGCGCCCCGCTGATCATGTAGACGAGCAGCTTGACGCGCCTGACCGGAATGCCCGTCAGTCGTGCCGCCTTCTCGTTACCCCCGACCGCGATGATCTGGCGGCCGATGACGGTGTAACGGATCATGGCCGAGGCGATGACGGCGATGACGACCATCAGCACGACCTGCGCGGGAATGCCGACGATGCGGCCCAGGGCGATGAACTGGAAGCCTTCGTTCTTGAAGACCTGCAGGTTGCCGTTGGTCATGACCTGCGCGATGCCACGGCCGGCGATGAAGAGCACGAGCGTCGCGATGATTGGCTGGATGGCGAAGCGTGTGACGAGCAGGCCGTTGAAGAGGCCGAACAGGCTGGCGACCACGACGGGCAGTAGCAGTGCGAGCGCCACGGCAAAGGCCATGTTCCCGACCGGGAAGAACTGGCCCATGAAGATCATCGGCGCGAGAGCCCCCGATATCGCCATCAGCGAGCCGACGGACAGGTCGATGCCGCCGGTGGCGATGACAAGCGTCATGCCCGTCGCGACGATGACGATGGTGGCGACCTGCGTCAGGTTCACGTTGAGCGTCTGCCAGGACAGGAAGTTCGGCGTCACCGCGATGTTGAAGAAGATAAGCGCCAGGAAGGCGACGAAGGTGCCGTAGCGGCCGGCCAGCATGAACAGCCGGCTGCCGGAGGAAAGGGTGCCCGACGGCTGCGGGGCGGGGGTCTCGATCGTCGTCATGCCGTTTCACCTGATGGGCCCAGCTGATGGGCCATGGCGGAAAGCAGCGCCGCCTCGCTCAAGTCCTTGCGTGGGAGGGTTGCGACCGACGTGCCGTCGCTGAGTACGGTGACGCGGTCGGCGGCCGCCAGAAGTTCCTCCAGCTCGGAGGAGATCATCAACACGCTGAGGCCTTCATCGGCGAGGCTGCGCAGGAGCTTGAGGATTTCCGACTTCGCGCCGATATCGATGCCACGGGTCGGCTCGTCGATGATGAGCACGCGCGGATCGGTGGCGAGCCAGCGGGCGAGAAGCACCTTCTGCTGGTTGCCGCCGGACAGCTCCTTGATCGGCTGGTCGGGCGAGGCGCATTTGACGCCGAGCGCGCGGATATAGCGCGTGACGATCTCGTCCTGCCGCGCGCGGTCGACGATGCCGGCCTTCTTCAGCTTCGGCAGCAGCGCCAGGGTCATGTTTTCGCGGATGCTCATGTCGGGCACGATGCCGTCGATCTTGCGATCCTCGGAGACGAGGCCGATGCCGTCGGCAATCGCATCCGCCGGTTCGCGATAGGCGCGATCCCGGCCGTCCATGCGGATCGTGCCGCGTTGCATCCTGTCGGCGCCGAAGATCAGCCGGGCGGTCTCCGTGCGGCCGGAGCCGAGCAGGCCGGCGAGGCCCGAAATCTCGCCTTCGCGCACATCGAAGCTCACATCGCGCACGCGCACGCCTGCGCCCGCGTTCTCGACGGCAAGGCGGACGGGGTGGTCGGGCACCTCTTCGTCCGGCGCCATCGTCTGGAAGGCGGCGAGTTCCTTGCCGAGCATGTGGCGCACCAGCGCCATCTTGGGCATGTCTGCCATCGGGCTTTTCGCCACCGTCTGGCCGTCCCGCATGATCGTCACGCGGGCGCAGATCGCATAGAGTTCGTCGAGCCGGTGGCCGATGAAGATGACGGCGACGCCCGAGCGCTTCAGCGTGCGGATCGTCTCGAACAGCACCGCGACCTCCCGCTCGTCGAGCGAGGAGGTCGGCTCGTCCATGATGACGAGCCGGGCGTTCTGGGTGACGGCGCGGGCGATGGCCACCATCTGCCGGGTCGCGGCATCGAAATGCGCGACGGGACGGTCGACGTCGATGGAAAGATTGAAGGTCTTCAGCACGGCCTCGGCGCCGCGGCGCATGGCGGCGTGATCGATCAGACCGAAGCGTTTCGGTTCGCGGGAGAGGTAGATGTTTTCTGCCACCGAACGCTGCGGGGCAAGGTTGATCTCCTGGTAGATGGTCGCGATGCCGGCGCCTTGCGCCTCGGCAGGCATGGAAAAGTCGACCGGCCTGCCATCGAAGGCGATGCTGCCTTCGTCGCGGCGGTAGACGCCGGTCAGGATCTTGATCAGCGTCGACTTGCCGGCGCCATTCTGGCCGACAAGCGCCATGACTTCTCCTGGCTCGACTTCGAGCGAGGCGGATTTCAGCGCCGCGACGCCGGCGAACGCCTTGGAAATGCCCTGCATGGACAGAAGCATCGGTTCCTCCTCTATCCCAACCGCATGACGAGCCTACACCCGAACCGGATGAAGGTCGTTCAAAAACGGCCGAGACGGCGATGCCGCCCCGGCCGCACAAGGCTTGGGAGTTACGATCAGTAGGCGTTGGCGAGTTCGGCGGCCGCGTTGGAGGCGTCGTAGAACTTGTCTTCGTTGACGAGGATCGGATCGATGGCCTCGCCCTTGGCGTAGCGCTGCATCGTCTCGAAGGCCTTCGGCCCGAAGCGCGGGTTGCACTCGACGACCGCCGCGATCTTGCCGTCGACCACCGCCTGCACGGCTTCCTTGCCGCCGTCGATGGAGAGAACCAGCACATCCTTGCCGGGCACCTTGCCGGCCGCTTCCAGTGCCGCGATGGCGCCCATCGCCATCTCGTCATTGTGGGCGTAGATGATATCGGCATCGGGGTGGGCCTGAAGCAGCGCTTCGGCCACCTGGCGGCCCTTGTCACGGGCGAAGTCGCCGGTCTGCGAGGCGACGATCTCGAAGCCGCCGGCGGCCTGGATCGCCTCGTCGAAGCCCTTCTTGCGGTCATTGGCAGGCGAGGAGCCGGTCGTGCCTTCCAGCTCGATGATCTTCGATTTGCCGTTGGCGTTCTTGGCGAGCCATTCGGCGACGCGCTTGCCTTCCTCGACGAAGTTCGAGCCGATGAAGGTCAGGTAGTCCTCACCGGCCTTGGCGAGCGAGGGATCGACCGAGCGGTCGAGCAGGATGACCGGGATGCCGGCCTTCTTCGCGGCCATGACGGCAGGGATCAGCGGCTTTTCCTCGCGCGGCGCGAGGAAGATGACGTCGACGCCCTGCGCGATCATCGAGTTGACGTCGGCGACCTGCTTGGCGGCCGAGCCGGCGGCATCCGTATAGACGAGCTGGTAGCCGAGCTTCTCGGCCTCGGCCTTCATGCTGTTCGTCTGGGCGATGCGCCAGGGATTGTTGGATTCGGTCTGCGCGAAGCCGACCTTGTAGGTGTCCTTCTGCGCCAGCTTCGGCACTTCGGCAATCGCGACGCCTGCAACGGCGAGCGCGCCGACGGCCGTTGCCGCGAGCATGAAAGTGCGACGGGAAATCATGGTCATGAGCGGGTTCTCCTCCCAGGTTCTGGCCGGTGCTCCTCTACCGGACGTGAGCAAATTCCTGCTTCACATGTGCAAATCTTGCGCTAATAATATTAGCAGTCAAGGGCCAAAATTATGAGCACTTGCAAAAAATCCGCGTGCGGTGCAAAGCACGCCGAGGGCGAGGAACAGTGCATGGCCAGGGGAAACGGACGCAATTCGGACAGGCAGGGCAGTGGCCGCCCGACAATGACGGATATCGCCCGCATCGCCGGCGTCTCCCAATCCAGCGTCTCGCTCGTGCTCAACGAGATGTCCGGTTCGCGCATTTCCGCCGAGACGCAGCAGAAGGTGCGCGAGGCTGCTCATAAAATCGGTTATCAATTACCGGCGACCCGCAGTCCGGTGGCGACCGCCCCGCGGGTGGAAAAGGATACGATCGCCTTCATCGTCGACGAAATCTCCACCAGCCCGCATCCTGTCGTCAGCCTCGACGGCATCCGTGACTATGCCTTCGAGCAGGGGCTTCTGGTGTCGGCGCATGCCACACGCTCCAATCCCGACCTTGAAGAGGCGGTGCTGCGCTCCGTGCTGCGGGACCCGGCGATTGCCGGTGTCATCTACGCCACCATCTTCACGCGCAAGGTTTCGGTGCCGCCGGCGCTGAAATCCATCCCCACGGTGCTGCTCAACTGTTACTGCGAGCCGCGCCAGCATGTGGCGATCGTGCCGGGGGAAGTGGCGGGCGGCTTTACGGCAACGGCGCATCTGACGTCGCTCGGGCACAAGCGGATCGGCTTCATCAACGGCGAGCCCTGGATGGATGCGGCGATGGACCGTCTCAAGGGCTACAAGCAGGCGCTTGCCACCGCCGACATCGCCTTCGACGAGACGCTGGTGCGCGATGGTGACTGGTTGCCGCTGCGCGGCTACGAGGCGGGGCTCGAGCTTCTCTCGATGGACAATCCCCCGACGGCGATCTTCTGCGGCAACGACCTGATGGCCATCGGCGTCATGGAGGCAGTCCAGGAAAAGGGGCTGCGCGTGCCGCACGACATCTCCGTCATGGGTTACGACGACCAGGAACTCGCCCGCTATACCCATCCACCGCTTTCGACGCTGGTGCTGCCGAACTACGAGATGGGGCAGAGGGCGGCCGAGATCCTCATCGACATGGCGATCCACGACAAGCCGATGCGCCCCATGACCATCAAGGTCGACGGCCCCCTGGTGGTGCGCGAAACCACGGGTGCTACCCGGAAGGCCTAGCCCTATTCGAAGAGGTCGGGGTTGTCGGCCTCGATCTGCGGCAGGTCCGTAAGGATGCCGTTAAGGTGGCTGCGCATGGCGCCCTCCGCCGCATCGGCATTGCGCGTGTCGATGGCGTTGATGATCGCCTCGTGCTCGGCAATCAGCCGGATCATGGAATCGGGGTGGCGGAGCTGGAGATTGCAGACCCGGTCCATATGCGCCTTGATGTCCGATATGGCGCTCCAGGCAAGGCCGCAGCCGGCCCCCTCGGCAATTGCGATGTGGAACTGCTCGTCCTCGCGGCGGAAGGCATTATGGTCGTGCGCCTCCATCGCCGTCTTCTGGCGGGCGAGGATCGTGTCGATCTTGCGCCGCGTCCAGCTGTCGAAGGTCTCGCTGGCGCGGCGGGCGACGGCGGTCTCTATGGCCTCGCGCACGAAGCGCGCCTCCATCATCTGCCGCGCCGAAATGCGCACGACGACCGTGCCCCGGTTGGGGCGGATATCCACCAGCTTCGACTTGCCGAGCGCGATCAGCGCCTCGCGCACCGGCTGGCGCGAGACGCCCATGCGCGTGGCGATCTCCTGTTCGGAAAGCCGCATGCCGGGCGCGAGTTCGAGGCGGATGATCGATTCCCTGAGGTCTCGCTCGACCTGCGCCGCTGCGGTTTCGCCGGTATCGATCTTGAGGGATTCAAGGTTCATCTCTTTTGCCGCCGTCATGCGTTGACATCCATTTGAAGCCACCATACAGTACCATACAATTCATGCGCAACAGAAATCCGGTGGCCTGAAGACCGGATCAACAGGGAGGGGCTGGCGCCCATCGGCCGGCCTGAAGACGATATTGCTGTCCAATTTCATTGCACCCGATTCCCGTGACCCGCGGCTGAATATTAAATCCCGCTACCGGATGCTTGTCGATGGCAAGTCCGTCGATGCGGCCTCGGGCCGGACGATCGACCGGATCAGCCCCGGTCATGCCGGCGCCGTGGTCGGCACCTGGCCAGAGGCCTCGGTAGACGATGTGCGCCTGGCGATTGTCGCGGCCCGCCGCGCCTTCGATACCGGCCCCTGGCCGCGCATGTCGGGCGCCGAGCGCTCGCGTCTGATGTTCAAGGTGGCGGACCTCATCCTTGCCCATCAGGAAGAGCTGGCGCTGGCGGAAAGCCTGGAGGTCGGCAAGCCGATCGCCCAGGCGCGGGGCGAGATCGGCTTCTGCGCCGATCTCTGGTCCTATGCCGCCGGCCAGGCGCGGGCGCTCGAGGGGCAGAGCCACAACAATATCGGCGATGACCGCCTCGGCCTCGTGCTGCGCGAGCCGGTCGGCGTCGTCGGCATCATCACGCCCTGGAATTTCCCCTTCATCATCGCCTCGGAGCGTGTGCCGTGGGCCATCGGCGCCGGCTGTACGGTGGTGCTGAAGCCGTCGGAATTCACCTCGGGCACCTCCATCCGCATGGCCGAGCTGGCGCGCGAGGCCGGCATTCCCGACGGGGTGTTCAACGTCGTCACCGGTTATGGCGATCCGGCCGGCCAGGTCCTGGCGGAAGATCCCGGTATCGACATGGTGGCCTTCACCGGCTCGGTGCGCGTCGGCACGAAGCTCGGCGAGATCGCGGCGCGCAGCGTCAAGCGCGTCGGGCTGGAGCTTGGTGGCAAGGGGCCGCAGATCGTCTTTGCCGACGCCGATCTCGATGCGGCGGCCGACGGCATCGCCTACGGCGTCTATCACAATGCCGGACAGTGCTGCATTTCCGGCAGCCGGCTGCTGGTCGAGGACGGCATTCGCGATGCGCTGATGGAGCGCCTGCTCGACATCTCCCGCAAGGTCACCTTCGGCGACCCGCTGAACGAGCGCACCAAAATCGGCGCGATGATCTCGGAAGCCCATGCCGAGAAAGTGCATTCCTATGTGGAGGCGGGTGTCGCCGCCGGCGCCGAACTGCTGCTCGGCGGCGAGAGGATCGGCCGGGAGGCCGGCCTCTATTACGCGCCGACGGTGTTTGCCGGCGTGACGCCCGACATGGCGATCGCCCGGGAGGAGATTTTCGGGCCGGTGCTCTCGACGCTGACCTTCAAGACGGCTGATGAGGCGGTGGCGATGGCCAATGCCACGGAGTTCGGCCTGTCGGCATCCGTCTGGTCCACCAATCTGGAAAACGCATTGCAGAGCATCCGCCGCATCCGCGCCGGCCGCTGCTGGATCAATAGCGTCATCGACGGCACGCCGGAGCTGCCGATCGGCGGCTACAAGAAGAGCGGCCTTGGCCGTGAGCTCGGCCGCTACGGTTTCGACGAGTATTCCCAGTTCAAGGGCGTGCACGTCACGCTGGGCCGCCCGGCACGCTGGTTCGCATGATCGGCGGCAACGCCGGTCGGAGCCTGACGCTGCGCAGCGCATGGAGCTGCAGAACAACAAGGAGATAGGGCGTTCGCGTTTCGTGGAGACGCGGAAAGTCCCGGGAGGAAATTCTCGGCTGGCGTGATCTTTGGTCGGAGCCCGCCAGCCGAGATTTGGGTCTTTTGGACCCGCATTGCACATCCAAAGGGAGGATACGCAAATGACGTTGACCAGGTTCAGAACCGCGGCCCTGGCCGCGGGCCTTGCCACCATGCTGACATCGACGGCGCTGGCCGCCGACGTCAAGGCCACGATGATCATCTACCTCGATCCCAGTGTCCAGTTCTTTAATCCCGTCGTGAAGGGCGCACAAGACGCCGCCGCCCAGTTCGGCGTCGATCTCGACGTGCAATATGCCAACAACGATCCGGTGCGCCAGAACGACCTGATCGAAAGCGCCACGGCGAGTGGCGTCGACGGCATCGCCGTGGCGATCTCCTCGTCGGACGCCTTCGACGAGAGCATCTGCGCCGCAGTCAAGGCCGGCATCGTCGTCATCGGTTTCAACAACGACGACCTCGATGGCGCCAAGGGCAATTGCCGCCAGGCCTATGTCGGCATGAACGAGTTCGCCTCTGGCTACGAGCTCGGCAACCGCATGATCAAGGAATTCGGCCTGAAATCCGGCGACGTCGTCTTCAATCCCCGCGAGATTCCCGAAGCGAGCTTCGCGGTCGCCCGCGGCGGCGGCATCGAGAAGGCGATGACGGAAGCCGGCATCAAGGTGGAAACGGTGCGCGCCGGTCTCGATCCGGCCGAGGCGCAGAACATCATCGCGCAATTCCTCATCGCCAATCCGACCGTCAAGGCGCTGTTCGGCACCGGCTCCGTCACCTCCACGGTCGGCGCGGGCGCCATCAAGGATGCCGGCGTCGATATCCCCTTCGGCGGCTTCGATCTTGCAGTCGAGATCGTCAATGCGGTGGAAACGGGCGCAATGTTCGCGACGATGGACCAGCAGCCCTACCTGCAGGGCTATTATCCCATCGCCCAGATCGCGCTTTCCAAGAAGTACGGGTTGACGCCGACTGACATCGATACGGGGCAGGGCGCCTTCCTCGACAAGTCGCGCATCGGTTCGGTCAAGCCGCTGATCGGCAGCTTCCGCTAATCGTGTCCAGAGGAGACCTGCCGGCATTACCCGGCGGGTCTCCCGTTCCCCAACGATCGAGTGCCAGACCGTGACCCCTATTCCAGCCGACAGCGTCGCGCCCCGTTCGCGCACGCAAAGACAATCCGTCCTCAAGCAGATCATGGGCATGCCCGCGGGGGCGATCTTCCTCGTCTTCATGACGTTGCAGATCGTCTGCATCGCCGGTGCGCTCCTCTATCCCGATACCTTCCGCTATCTCTCGCCGCAGAACCTGACGATCCTGATGAAGGCCATTCCCGTGCTCGGGTGCCTGGCGCTCGGGGCCGGCGTGCTGATGATCGCCGGCGAGTTCGATCTTTCCATCGGTTCGGTCTACACCTTCACCGCCGTGCTGATGGCCAGCCTCGTCGGGGCCGGCGTCAGCGCCTTCCTCGCCGCTCCGCTCGGCATTCTCGCCGGCGTGATGATCGGGCTTCTCAATGGCCACATCACCCTGCGTTTCGGCCTGCCGTCCTTCATCGTCACGCTCGGCGGCCTGCTGTTCTGGCGCGGCGCGGTGCTGCTCTACAATGGCGCGGTACAGGTGCGGTTCGATCCGGATCCGGCCTTTACCAGCCTCGTTTCCGGTACGGTCCTCGGCATCAACGCCGCCTTCATCTGGATCGTGCTCCTCGTCACCGGCTTCCACTTCCTGCTGCACCGCCACCGCTTCGGCAATCACGTCTTCGCGACGGGCGGCAACCGCGGCGCGGCCGAGGCGATCGGCATCAATACGGGCCGCGTCAAGCTCGTCGCCTTCGCCATTGCCGGCGGCATGGCGGCGGTCGCCGGCATCCTCGCCACGGCCCGCGTCGGCAGCGTCCAGCCCGGTCAGGGCGCGGGCCTCGAGCTGCAGGCGATCGCCGCCTGCGTGATCGGTGGCCTGTCGCTGAGGGGCGGTCGTGGCTCGATCGTGGGCGTCTTCCTCGGCGTGCTGCTGATCCACACCATCACCGACGTGCTGCTGCTGCTGCGCGCGCCGGGCTTCTACCTCGACATGTTCATCGCCACGCTGATCGTGCTGGCCGCCATCTTCAACCATCTCATCGAGCGGCGAGGGCTTGCGTGATGTCTCATCTCCTCGAACTGCACAACATCTCCAAGAGCTTCGGTGCGCTCACGGCGCTGCGCAATCTCAGCTTCCATATCGGCGAGGGGGAAGTCGTGGGCCTTCTCGGCGACAACGGCGCCGGAAAATCGACCACCGTCAACCTGATCTCCGGCATCCACAAGCCGAGCGACGGCTATCTCAGCGTCGACGGCAGGAAGACGCTCTTCACCTGCCGTTCGGATTCGGCCGATGCCGGCATCGAGACGATCTACCAGCACACCGCGCTGGTCGACAGCCTGTCGATCACCCGCAACATCTTCATGGGGCGGGAGCTGACGGACCGTTTCGGCTTCCTGCGGCAGGCCGAGATGCGCGAGATCGCCATGGAGGTGCTGCAGAACGCCGTGCACATTTCCGGCATCGATTCCCCCGATACGCTCGTCGGCAATCTCTCCGGCGGCCAGAAGCAGGCCGTCGCCATTGCCCGCGCCGTCTATTTCAAGAAGCGTGTGCTTTTGCTCGACGAGCCGACGTCGGCGCTTTCCGTGCGCGAGACGGAGGCGCTTCTGAGCCAGGTCCTGAAGCTGAAGGCCGAGAATGTCTCCAGCGTGCTGGTGACGCACAACATCTACCACGCCTACCAGGTCTGCGACCGCTTCGTGATCATGAGCCACGGCACGAAGGTCTTCGACGTTGCCAAGGCCGACACGACGATCAACCAGTTGACCGACTATGTCGTGCTCACCTGATCCCCGTTCCTGAAAGCAAAGAGGCAGTGCCGTGACTATTTCCGTATCCGTACGCCAGGTGGTAGGCCCCGAAGATGCCGCAAGGCGCAACACGCAGGGCCTGCGCGACGGCTTCGTCATCGAGGAGCTGTTCCAGCCGGGCAAGGTCAACCTCACCTACAGCCATCTCGACCGCATGATCGTCGGCGGCATCGTGCCGGTGGCCGAAACGCTTGTGATCGACAGCGTGGCCGAAACCGGCACGGACCGGTTCCTCGAGCGCCGCGAGGCGGCGATCGTCAATATCGGCGGTGCCGGCACGGTTAGCGTCGGCGGCAGGAGCCACGCGCTCGGCTTCCAGGAGGCACTCTATGTCGGCATGGGCGAGGGTGCGCTCGGTTTTGTCAGCGACGACCCGGAAGCGCCGGCGCATTTCTACCTTCTCAGCGCGCCGGCGCATCGCGCCTGCCCGACCGTGCACATTACGCGCGAGAAGGCGAAGAAGGTCGTTGTCGGCTCGGCGGAGGAATCCAATGCCCGCACGATCAACCAGTATGTGCACCCGGATGTCTGCGAGAGCTGCCAGCTTCTCGTCGGTCTCACCATGTTCGAGCCGGGCTCCGTCTGGAACACCATGCCGGCGCATGTGCATGACCGGCGCATGGAGGTCTATCTCTATTTCGGCATGCAGGACGCGACACGTATCTTCCACTTCATGGGCGAGCCCGGCGAGACGCGCCATGTCGTGCTGAAGAACCACGAGGCGGTCCTGTCGCCCGGCTGGTCGATCCATTCCGGTGCCGGCACGGGCCGCTACGCCTTCATCTGGGCCATGGCGGGCGATAACATGAGCTTCACCGACATGGACAAGGTGCCGATGGAAGCGCTGCGATGAGCCTCTTCGATCTCTCCGGCCGCTGGGCTATCGTCACCGGCGCCAATACCGGGATCGGCCGCGCCATCGCGGTGGGGCTTGCGCAGGCCGGCGCCGATATCGTCGGTGTCGGGCGCTCCGGCATGGCGGAAACCGAGGCGGACGTGACGGCCGCCGGCCGTCGCTTCGTCGGCGTGGCGGCAGATCTTGCCACGCCGGGCATCGCGCCCTCAATCATCGCCGAGGCGCTGGCGGCCGGCGCGACGCCCGACATCCTCGTCAACAATGCCGGGATCATCCGGCGTGCGGATTCGCTCGATTTCACGGAAGAGGACTGGGACGCGGTGCTCGATACCAACCTGAAGTCCGCCTTCTTCCTCTGCCAGGCCTTTGCCCGGGCGGCGATTGCGGCGGAACGCCCGGCGAAGATCATCAACATCGCGTCGATGCTCTCCTTCCAGGGCGGCATCCGGGTTCCGTCCTATACGGCGGCCAAGAGCGGCCTTGCCGGCATCACCAAACTTCTGGCGAACGAGTGGGCGGCGCGCGGCATCAATGTCAACGCCATCGCACCCGGTTATGTCGAGACGAACAATACGTCGGCGCTGAGGGCCGATGCGGAGCGCAATGCCGATATCCTGAAGCGTATTCCGGCCGGCCGCTGGGCACGGCCGGAAGATATGGCCGGGGCCGCGGTGTTTCTCGCCAGCGCGGCTTCCGATTACGTTCATGGTGCCATCCTGCCGGTCGACGGCGGATGGCTCGCCCGATGAGAGAGCCAATGCAGCCCTACACCCTGCCTGAAAACATCACCTGGACAGAAGTCGCCCCCGGCAACCGCCGCGCGGTGCTGAGCCATCGCCCGGAACTGATGCTCGTCGCCTTCCGCTTCGAAGAAGGCGCCATCGGCGCCCTGCATTCCCACCCGCATACGCAGGTGAGCTACGTCGCCGAAGGCACGTTCGACGTCACCGTGGACGGTGTTACCACGCGGCTTGACGCCGGAAGCAGCTTCATCGTGGCGCCGAACCTCGTGCACGGCGTCGTCGCTCTCGCTCCAGGCCTCCTGATCGATACCTTCACACCGCGGCGCGACGATTTTCTGTGACGCGCCCCGTCGATTCCGCGAGGGAAGGACGCGCCGCTATCGGGCTTGCGGCGGCAGGACGTGGCGCCGGTTGATCGTTGCCGGGCGCCCATGGATGGAGAGAGAGGTGTCGCGTTTTTCGCGCTCGGCCACGACCTTGCCCCTGGCGATGACGCAGAGCCGCTCGGCGCGCAGGCGCACCGCCTCGATGGCATTGCCCGCATCGAGCACGACGAGGCTTGCCCTCTTGCCGACCGCGAGGCCGAGATGGTCGAGACCCATGATCTCGGCATTGACCTTGGTCACCATGTCGAAGCAGGTGCGCATGTCCGCCGGCGAGGACATCTGGGCGACATGCAGGCCCATGAAGGCGACGTCGAGCATGTCGGCCGTGCCGAGCGAGTACCAGGGGTCGAGCACGCAGTCCTGGCCCCAGCCGGTACGGATGCCGGCCTTGAGCATTTCCGGCACGCGCGTCAGGCCACGCCGCTTGGGATAGCTGTCATGCCGGCCCTGCAGCATGATGTTGATCAGCGGATTGGGAATGGCCGAGACGCCAGCCTCGGCGATCAGCGGCAGCAGCTTCGAGACGTAATAATTGTCCATCGAATGCATCGAGGTGAGATGCGAGCCGGCCACCCGGCCATGCAGGCCGAGCCGCTGGCTCTCATAGGCAAGCTGCTCGATATGGCGCGAATGGGGATCGTCGGTCTCGTCGCAGTGGAGGTCCACCATCAGGCCGCGTTCGGCCGCGATTTCGCAGAGCTCCGTGACGGAGCGCCGTCCGTCCGCCATGGTGCGCTCGAAATGCGGAATGCCGCCGACAACGTCGACGCCCATGTCGAGGGCGCGGATGGTGTTTTCACGCGCATTCGGCGAGCGGTAGAGGCCGTCCTGCGGGAAGGCGACGAGCTGGAGATCGATATAGGGGGCGATTTCCTTGCGCACTTCCAGCAGCGCTTCCACTGCGAGAAGCCGGTCGTCGCAGGTGTCGACATGGGTGCGGATGGCCAGGAGGCCCATCGAGACGGCCCAGTCGCAATAGGCGAGTGCCCGTTCCTTGACGGCCTCGTGCGTCAGCAGCGGCTTAAGTTCGCCCCAGAGCGCGATGCCTTCCAGCAGCGTGCCGGAGGCATTGATGCGCGGCAGGCCATAGGAGAGCGTTGCATCCATGTGGAAATGCGGATCGACGAAGGGCTGGCTGACGAGATTGCCCGTGGCATCGATGGTCCGGCCGGCCTCGGCCTCGAGGCGCGGTTCGATCGCGGCGATCGTCTCGCCCTTGATGCCGATGTCGGCGATGGTGCCGTCGGGCAGCGTACCGCCCTTCACGATCAGGTCGAAACTCATCTTTCGCCTTTCTGGTAGGGGATCATCAAAGCTTTGGGATAGGTGGCGCGACGCGCGACCAGGATCAGCGCCAGAATCGACAGCGCATAGGGCATCATCAGGAAGACCTGATAGGGCACGATGCCGCCGGAAATCTGCTGCAGGCGCACCTGATAGGCATCGAAGGCGGCAAAGAGGATGGCGCCGATCAGCGCCTTGCCCGGCCGCCAGGAGCCGAAGACGACGAGCGCGATGCAGATCCAGCCGCGGCCATTGATCATCTGGAAGAAGAACGAGTTGAAGGCCGAGGTGGTGAGGAAGGCGCCGCCTACCGCCATCAGCGCGCTGCCGGCAACGACGGCGCCGATGCGGATGCCGGTCACGGAAATGCCCTGCGCCTCGACGGAGGAGGGGTTCTCGCCGGCGGCGCGCACCGCGAGACCGACGGGCGTGCGATAGAGGATCCAGGCGACGGCCGCGACCGTGAGGAAGGCGAGATAGGTGAGCGGCGTCTGGGTGAACAGTGCTTCGCCGATGACGGGAATCTGCGACAGGCCGGGAATGGGCAGCGGCTGGAACGGCTCGATCTTCGGCGGCGAGGTCACTTCGGGCAGCAGGAGCCGGTAGGTGAAATAGGTAAGGCTCGTCGCCAGCAGCGTCACGCCGATGCCGACCACATGCTGCGACAGGCCCAGCGGCACGGTGAGCGTGGCATGCAGGAGACCGAACAGCGCGCCGACAAGCGCTGCGACCAGAAGGCCGGTCCACAGGTCGCCGCCGGCATAGACGGTGAACCAGCCGGCAAAGGCGCCCGCCGTCATGATGCCCTCGATGCCGAGGTTGAGCACGCCCGCGCGTTCGCAGATCAGTTCGCCCATGGTGGCGAAGATCAGCGGCGAGGCGATGCGGATGGCGGCGACCCAGAAGGAGGCGGAGAAGAGGATGTCGAGTGCGTCCATGTCACTTCCACCTTACCCTGAAGCGCGTCAGAAGGATCGCGACCACCATGGTCAGAAGCGAGGTGGCGACCATCACGTCGGCAATGTAGCTCGGCACCTTGGCGGCGCGGCTCATGGCGTCCGCACCGACGAAGATGCCGGCGACGAAGATGGCCGATGCGACGACGCCGAGCGGATTGAGCATGGCCAGCATGGCGACGACGATGCCGGTGTAGCCATAGCCGGGCGACAGGTCGAGCGTCAGGTTGCCTTTCAGTCCCGACACTTCGGAAAAGCCGGCAAGGGCGGCAAGGCCGCCGGAGAGAAGGGCCGTTTTCATCAGGACACGATTGACGGGGATGCCGACGAAGCGGGCGCCTTCGGCATTGTGGCCGACGGCGCGCATCTCGTAGCCGAGAATCGTCTTCTTGGTGACGACCCAGATGAACACGGCGGCCGCGATGGCGATGACGAAACCGTAATGCAGGCGCTTGCCCTGGATGAGGCGCGGCAGTTGGGCGTCGGCGATCACCTTCTGCGACTGCGGCCAGCCGAGGCCCATCGGATCCTTGAGCACGCCTTCGAGCAGCATGGAGACGAAGAGGAGCACGATGAAGTTGAGAAGCAGGGTCGTCACGACCTCGTCGACCCCGAAGCGCGTCTTCAGCACGGCCGGGCCGAGCAGCATGAGGGCGCCGGCCACCATGGCTGCGATCATCAGAACGGGAATGAGGATGACGGATGGCAGCGGCAGTGCGCCGGTGCCGAGCACCACGGTCATGACGCCGCCCATATAGAGCTGGGCTTCGGCGCCGATATTCCACAGCTTGGCGCGGAAGGCGACGGCGATGGCAAGGCCGGTGAAGATCAGCGGCGTCGCGCGGGTCAGCGTTTCGAAAAGGGCGAATTGCGAGCCGGCCGCTCCCTTGGCGACCAGATAGAAGACCGACAGTGGCGAGGCGCCGGCGGCGAGGACGAGGATCGATGTCAGCGCCAGCGTCGTCACGACGGCCGCCAGCGGAAACAGGACGAGGACCGCCAGAGACGGTGCGGGCTTCGGCTCAAGCCGCATGATCGCTGTGCTCCCCGCTATGGCCTGCCATCAGTTCCCCCAGTTCCCTTATGCTGCGTTCGCCGCGCGCGGACGGCGTGGAGAGGCGGCCCTGCGACATGACGACGATCCGGTCGGACAGCGCCAGGACCTCCTCGAGGTCTTCCGAAATCAGCAGTACCGCCGCGCCCCGGTCGCGTGCGGCCAGCAGCATGCGATGGACATAGGCGACCGCGCCGACATCGAGGCCGCGGGTCGGCTGGCTGGCGAGAACGACCGCCGGATCGGGATCGAGCGCGCGGCCGAGAATGAGCTTCTGCATGTTGCCGCCCGAAAGCAGGCGGATGCGCGCTTCCGGCGCGGGACATTTGACGTCGTAGTCGGCGATGATCGCTTCGGCGAACTGCCGGGCGGCTTTCCAGTTCAGGAAGCCCATGTGGCTGAAGCGCGGGCTGGCGTAGCGCTCGGCAATGACATTCTCCGTGACGCTCATGTCGCCGATGGTGCCGACCGCGTGGCGGTCTTCCGGGATGCGCGCGATGCCGTTGGCAAGCGCCGCCCGCGGCGACCAGTCGGAAACGTCGCGCCCCGCGATCGAGATGCGCCCGCCTGTCGGACGGCGAGTGCCGGCGAGCAGCGCCGCAAGGGCGGCCTGGCCGTTGCCGGAGACGCCGGCAAGACCGGTGATCTCGCCGGCCGTCAGCGTGAGGGAGACCGCGTCGAGACCGGCTCCGTTGTACGGCGCGGTGGAGACCCGGTCGAGCGCGAGCAGCGGCGCGCCGAGCGTGAGCGGGCTCACCTCCGCCGGCTTGACCTCCTGCCCGACCATCAGGGCGGCCAGTTCCTTGCGGTCGGTCGTCTTCGTTTCGCGCTCGCCGGCAAGCCGGCCGGCGCGCAGCACGAGCACGCGATCGCTGACCGCCATCACCTCATGCAGCTTGTGGGAGATGAAGATGATCGACAGGCCGTTGGCGACGAGCAGCTTGAGCGTCCGGAACAGGGCGTCGGTTTCGACAGGCGTCAGGACGGCCGTCGGCTCGTCGAGGATCAGGACATGGGCATCGCGGTAAAGCGCTTTCAGGATTTCGACGCGCTGGCGTTCGCCGACGGACAGGGTCGAGACGGTCGCCGCGGGATCGACGGCGAGGCCGAAGTCGGCCGCAAGCTGCGCAATGCGCCGGCGCGCCGTCGCCCTGTCGAGCCGCGGGCGCCAGAGGCTTTGCGTGCCGAGCGCGATATTCTCCTGCACCGTCATGTTGTCGGCAAGCGTGAAGTGCTGATGCACCATGCCGATGCCGGCATCGAGCGCTGCGCGCGGATCGCCCGGCGGGAGCAGCTTGCCGAAGGCCTCGACGGTCCCCTCGTCGGCGACATAGTGGCCGAACAGAATGTTCATCAGCGTCGTCTTGCCGGCGCCGTTTTCGCCGAGCAGGGCGATGACCTCGCCGCGCTTCAATTCGAAGGTGATGCCGTCATTGGCCCGGAGCGGGCCGAAACGCTTGCTGATGCCGGAAAGGCGAAGGACAGGATTGCTGGACACGGCGATGCGGACCGGGAGGAACGGTGAGGGCGAATGTCGGCGATGCCGCGGAGAGAGAGGCGAACGTCCGCTCTCCCCGCAGCGAAAGGCGCTTAGCTCGACTTCGGTTCGGTGTCGTCGACGGCGACGGTGAACGAACCGTCCTTGATGGCCTTTTCCTTCTCGGCGATCTTGGCCTTGATCTCGTCGGGCACCTTGCCCTCGAAGGTGCCGAGCGGGGCGAGCGAACAGCCGCCGTTCTTCATGAAGGAATAGACGCCGTAGTCGTCGGCCTTGAAGGAACCCGCCTTCACTTCGGCGATGGCCTTGTCGAGCGTCGGCTCGAAGTGCCACAGCGCCGAGGCGGCGACGGTATCGGGATAGTCCGCCTGGGTGTCGATGACGTTGCCGATGGCAAGCACCTTCTTCTCCTTGGCGGCATCGGAGACGCCGAAGCGCTCGGCATAGAGCAGGTCCGCGCCACCGTCGATCTGGGCGAAGGCGGTTTCCTTGGCCTTGGGCGGATCGAACCACGAACCGATGAAGGCGACCTGGAACTTGGTGTCCGGGGCAACTTCCTTCACGCCGGCCATGAAGGCGTTCATCAGGCGGTTGACCTCGGGGATCGGATAGCCGCCGACCATGCCGATGTTCTTCGACTTGGTCAGTGCGCCGGCGACGAGGCCGGAGAGATAGGAGGCATCCTGGATGTAGTTGTCGAAAACGGAGAAGTTCGGCAGGGCGGCATCCGGCTTGAAGCTCGACCCCATCAGGAACGCGACGTCGGGATAATCCCGGGCGACGGCGCGGGCCGCGTCCTCGACGCCGAAGACTTCGCCCAGAATGAGCTTGTGCCCGGCCTCGCAATATTCGCGCATGACGCGCTCATAGTCGTTGTTGGCGGTATTTTCCGAATAGACATACTCGATGTCGCCGCGCTCCTTGGCCGCATTCGCGGCCTTGTGGATACGGCTGACCCATTGCTGTTCGACCGGAACCGTATAGATCGCCGCCACCTTGATCGGCTCGGCCGCAAGGAGCCGGCCGGGCAGGCCCGTCGCGGCAACCAGGGCGGAGGCGCCGGCGGCCTTGATCAGGGTTCGTCTGGAAATGCCGAAACTGCAGGAATTGCTGTGCATTTACTTCCCCTCTGGTTGATTGCGCGTTTTTGAAAGGCGTCTTTTTTACCGTTTGGTCAATGTATGTGAATTTCAGGATGGCAGCAATCGGCTGCAACGGAAGTTCACAGGGCTTGCATCTCATGCCGGTCGATCCGTCCAACCTTCGCGCTTGCGGGAGCAGAGTGGTTTTTGCCGCCGTCGCGTTGACAGCGATAAAAACCACTCATATGGTACACCTGTATACAGGTATAGGTGTCTTTACCTGTTCAGGGAGGAATTTCATGCTTCGGTCCTATTTCGCGGCAGCGCTTGCCTGCGCCGCCGCCCTCACAGTCACGTCCCATGCTCAGGCTGGCCCGGTCTTCGACGAGGTGATCTCGGGCGGCAAGCTCGTCTGCCTGGTCAGCCCCAGCGCGCCGGGTTTCTCGGTGCCCGACAGCGCCGGCGTCTTCCAGGGCTTCAATGCCGATTTCTGCCGTATGGCGGCGGCCGCCATCCTCGGCGATGCCAACAAGGCGGATATCCGCGGCATCGGCTTTTCCGACTCGCTGAAGAGCCTCGTTTCCCGCCAGGCGCACATGGCGTCCCGTTCTGTCACCGAAACCGGCACGCGCTCGGCCGATCCGGGTCTCGCCTTCGTTGCGACGACCTTCTATGACGGACAGGGCTTCATGGTGCCGAAGGCGCTGGGCGTGAAATCCGCCAAGGAACTGAAGGGCGCGACGATCTGCGCCGAGGATGGCTCGACAACGCTGCTCAATATCGCCGACTGGTTCGCTGCCGAAGGCCTCGACTACAAGGTCGAGAACATCGCCGACAAGACGGCACGCCTGCAGGCCTTCTTCGCCGGCAAATGCGACGCCTATGCCTCCGACATGACGGCGCTCGCCGCCGACCGTCGCCTCGCCAAGACTCCCGACGACTACGAACTGCTGCCGGATGTCATCTCGGCCGAGCCGCTGACACTGGTGACGCAGCCGGACGAAACGCTGGAAAAGGCGGTTCGCTGGGCCTTCCAGGTGATGCTGAATGCCGACGAACTCGGCATCAACTCGACCAATGTCGATGCCGCCGTCGCCGATCTCGACAAGCAGCCCAAGGCCGTGCAGCGCCTCTTCGCCAAGGATGGCGCGACCGCGGACATGGCCGCGAAGATGAAACTGCCCGCCGACTGGGCCTATCAGGTGGTCAAGCAGGTCGGCTCCTACGGCGAGGTGTTCGACCGTCATCTTGGCCCTGCGACGCCCTTCAACCTGAAGCGCGAAGGCAGCCAGAACGCGCCCGCCAGCAAAGGTGGCCTGATGTACGCCTATCCGATACGGTGAGGCGAACGGCAAGGAGGAGGAGCAGCGGCGTGGCGGATATCGAGGAGACCATATCCATCCGCGCCACCGTCGATTGTCCCGGCGGAGGGCGTCTTGTGACCCTCGGCGCGCCCGGCGTGACGATCGATCATCGCGGCGAAGCCTGGATCGATCCCGATGGGATCGATGAGACGCTTCAGGCGCTTGTCGCTGGCGGGGCCGCTCTCTTCCTCTTCCTGGCGCGCGACGGCGATTGCCCGCCCGGTTTCCGGCCCATGCTGCGGCAACGGGTCAGACAGGCCGGGATCGTCTTCGCCGCCCTGCCGATCGACGATTTCTCCGCGCCCGGCGCGGCGTGGATGCGGGCGTGGCGGCGGCTGGAGGGGCGGATTTCCGCACTGCTTGCCGGCGGCCGGGCCATCGCTCTTTGCTGCAGCTACGGCGCGGGGCGGAGCGGCATGGTCGCCGCCCATATTCTCAACGGACAGGGCCTTCCGGTGGAAGAGGCCCTGTCGGCGGTGCGCCAAGCCTTTCCGGAATCGGTCGAAAGCCCGCTTCAGGAAGCCTGGCTGCATCTTCAGGACAAAGGCTGCGCACAGGCGCGCCGAAGCAATGGAAAGGGAAAAGCGTGAGCTTGCCGCAAACATCGAGATCCGGTCCGCCCCGTTCGGAGGATATGCTGCAGGAACTGCGTTTCCGCATCTGCACGACCCATCCCGATACGCCGATGATGCTGCATGAGGGCAAGCTGGCGCAGGAGTTCGGCGTCAGCCGCACGCCGATCCGCCAGGTCCTGCAACGGCTCTCCTTCGAGCACCTGCTCGAAACGCGATCCGGTGTCGGCACGGTGGTGAGCACGCTCGATCCCGCCCAGCGCGACCTGCATTTCTCGATGCTGTCGGACATGCTGCGGCTTTGCACGCGCTGCTGCGCGCCGGCCTTCGCGATGCCGTCCCGCATCCAGCTTGCCACGATTGCCGAACTCACCGCCAATCCCGGCGAAACGCCCGTCGAGAGCTATTTCACCATCCGCGCGCTGTTCCTCGATCTGGTCTCCGGTCTCGTCCAGGATCCCATCGCCGCCGAAGCCCATGCCGCTCTGCACTGGCGGGTGATCCGTTGGCGCATGCAGGCTGCGCATGCGGATGTCCATGCCGCCTTTTCAGCGTTGCGCCCAACCGTCGCGGCGGTTGCGTCCGCGCAGACGCCGGCCGCCCTTTTCACCGCGCTTGCGCTGGAAGCCGCATGACCGAAACACCCTTCCTGCGTCCCCTCCGGCTGCCATCCGGCATTGCCGGCACGCTCTGGCTCGGCCCGATGCCGGGCCGCCTGCGCCCGTTCGATGAGGATATGGAGGCTTTGCGGAGCCAGCAGATCATGCGCATCGTCAGCCTCACGTCGCTTGCCGAAATCGAAGGGAAGTCGCCGCTCTATGCGGCCGCGCTCGCCGATGGGATCGAGATCGCCGTCTCCCGCTTCCCGATCATGGACTTCGGTGTCCCGGAGGACGAGGCAGGTCTCTTCGCCCTTGCCGGGGAGACCGCACAGGCGCTTTCAGCCGGTGACAGGGTCTTCGTGCACTGCGCGGCCGGCATCGGCCGCACGGGCACCTTCGCGATCTGCATCCTGCGTGCGCTCGGTCTCGATGCGGCGGAGGCCACCGCGCGCGTCGCCGACGCCGGCTCCGGGCCGGAAACCGAGGCACAGAAGGCGCTCGTCGCCCGCTTTGCCGCGCCTGTCGAAACCAACCCCTGAGGGCGCCCCATGGACCGGAAGCTGCAAGTTCCACAACCCGTGCAGGACGGTCCGCCCAAGGCAGGGCCGTCCGTGTCCCTCGCCGATATCGGTGTCGGCCTTGCGATCCTCGCGGCCATGGCATTCGTCGCCTTCAACGTCCATTCGAACATGACGGCGGCCGGCATCCAGCCGGGCTTCGCCTTCCTCGGCCAGCAGGCCGGCTTCGACCTCAGCGAGACGCTCATTCCCTATGGCGCGAACGACAGCTATCTGCGCGCGATCCTCGCCGGCCTGGCCAACACCATCGTCGTCGCCGCGGCGAGCCTCGTTCTCGCCGCACTCGCCGGTCTGCTGCTCGGCCTTCTCAGCGTCAGCGCTTCGCCGGTCGCGCGGCTCTTCGCGCTCGCCTATGTCGAACTCTTCCGCAACTTGCCGAAAATCCTCGTGCTGCTGGTCATTTTCGTCGCCGCGGTAAATGGTCTGCCCGCCATCCGGCAGGCACTGCAACTCGGCCCCTTCACGATCTCCAACCGGGCCATCTATCTGCCCTGGCTGTCGGAGGACCCGCGCAACACACTCTGGCTCGCCGCCTGCCTGGTCTTCGTTCCCGCCGCCATCTGGCTGTGGGCGCGCCGCGCCGCACGCCGGCAGGCCCTTTCCGGCCGGCGCGTGCCGCTGCTGCCGGTCGCCCTCGGACTTTGTGTTGCCGTGCCGGTGGCGCTCGCCCTCTTCATCGGCGCGCCGCTCGGGCTTTCCTGGCCGGTGCTGGAAGGATTTTCCGTCGAGGGCGGCATCGCTCTTTCCATCCAGTTCTGCACGGTCGCGGTCGCGCTCGGCCTCTATCATGGCGCGCAGATCGCCGAGGTGCTGCGCGGCGGCATCGAGGCCGTGCCGAAGGGGCAGGTCGAGGCCGCCGCGGCGCTGGGCCTCAAGGGCGGTCAGACGACCCGGCTCGTCGTCGTGCCGCAGGTGCTGCGCACCGTCGTGCCACCGCTCAACAACCAGTTCGCCAATCTCCTGAAGAACACCTCCATCTCCATCGCCGTCGGCTATTCCGACCTCATGTCGGTCGCTGGCACCGCGATCAACCAGACCTTCCGGCCGCTCGAAACCATGCTGATCACCATGTCGATCTATCTGCTGCTCTGCCTTGTGCTCACCGGCGCGCTGAACCACTGGAGCGCACGCATTCGCGCCCGGGAAGGAAGAGGTGCGCGATGAGCGAAATGGCGCAACCCATCGTATCCGGCGGCCTTGCCGCTTGGCTGCGGAAACACCTCTCCCGGCCGGGTGCGAGCCTCCTGTCGCTGGTCAGCGGCGGCCTCGTTCTTGCCATCCTCTGGGTCATCGTGGATTGGCTCGTCCTGTCGGCCGTATCGCCCTTTGCCGACCCCGCCGCCTGCGCCGAGGCCGCAGGCGCCTGCTGGCCTTTCTGGGTGGAGAAATCGCGCTTCATCCTTTTCGGCACCTATCCGTTCGAGGCGCAGTGGCGGCCGATGTCGGTCTCGCTCCTGCTGCTCGGCCTTTCCGTCGCGACCGGCCAGATGGCCGTCAGCGGGCGCTGGCCGGATATGCGCCTTTTCGCCGGACTGTGGGCGGCGGGCATGGTTGCGTCCTTCGTCCTGATGGGCGGCGGCGTTCTCGACCTTGCGCCGGTCGACGCCACGCGATGGAACGGTCTGCCGATCCTTCTCATCCTCTCCACCATCGCGCTTGCCCTCGCCCTGCCGGTCGGGGTGCTGCTGGCGCTCGCCCGCTACCAGACGCGCCACCGGCTGCTGCACAGGGCCGCGGGCGCCTATGTCGAGATCATGCGCGGCGTGCCGATGGTGACGCTGCTCTTCGTCGGCGTCTTCGTGCTGCCGCTGACCTTGCCGAAAGGCATGGCCATCGATCCCATCGTCGCGGTCCTCGTCGCACTTGTCTTCTTCCATGCGGCCTATTTTGCCGAGGACGTGCGCAGCGGCCTGATGGCGCTGCCCGCCGGCCAGCATGAGGCCGCCGCTTCGCTCGGCCTCGGCTTCTGGCAGACCGCCCGCCTCATTCTCCTGCCGCAGGCGATCGAGCGGGCGATGCCCGCTCTCGTCAACAGCACCATCGGCGCCTACAAGGACACGTCCCTCGTCGTGATCCTCGGACTGCATGACTTGAGCGCCACCGCCCGCATGGCCTTCAGCGATGTTGCCTGGGGCAATCAGGCGCTGGAAGCCTATGTCTTCGTCGGCGTCTGGTTCCTGCTGTCCTGCTCCTACCTTTCCTGGATCGGCCGTCGGCTTGCCGCGCGGGCGGCAAAGGGGCGACGCCGGGCCTGAGCGGCATTGCAAGCCCCTACAGCAGAAGGTCGTGCTGCCGTTCCGGCGTGGTCACGGAAAAACCCGCAGGGCCGATCTCCCGCATATACGCCTTGAAAACCCCGATGAAGTCCCGCAGGAACGCGGGCTTCTCAGCACCATAGAGGTCAGCGACCACGAGCTTTGCCGGCGGCAGGTCGTCGGCGATGGGCTTGCGCACGATGGTGCCGCGGTCGGTGTCGAGCCGCGTCATGGGCTTCAGGTTGAGGATAGACATGCCGAAGCCCTCGCCGACGGCCGCAAGCGCCGCGCCATAGGTCCGGGCGCGGAAACTGATGCGCGGCATTTCCGCCAGGATGCGGAAGATCGCCAGAAGCTGCGGCGCGATTTCGGGCTGGTCGAGCAGCACGAAGGGGCGGCGGGCGATATCCTCGATGCGCACCGCCGGCGCGCTGGCCAGCGCATCGTCCGCATGCATGGCGACATGGGGCGGGATGAGACAGATGGGCGTCGGCGAAAAGGGGGCGATGGTCTCGCCGTCGTAGAGCACGGCAAATTCGATCTCCCCGCTGGCAAGCCAGTCCCTCAGGTCGTTCTGGTCGCCCTCCCTGAGGATGATTTCCGGAGCCTCTTCGCCGACGGTGAAACGCCGTAGCAGGTTCGGCAGCAGCAGGGTTCCGAAGGGTTCAAAACAGCCGACACGAAGGGGTTTGGGGAAGCGGGCGGAAATGTCGCCGGTGGCGCGCGAAAATTCGTTCTCCGCCGCCAGCAGCCGTGTCGCGGCCGCGACGAAGCGGGCGCCGGCCGGCGTGATGCGGATGCCCTTGGCGGGAAAGCGGTTGAAGATGCGCGTTCCCGCCTCCGCCTCCGCGGCATCGATGGCTGCCAGGATGGAGGATGTCGAGATCATCAGGGCCTTGGAGGCGGCGAGCACATTCTGCAGCCGGGCGACTTCGCAGACATAGCGCAACTGCCGAAGGGTCAGGGTCGAGCGCATCAATGTTCCATAAAATGAAAAATGTAGCGCATAATTATATATTTTTCAGATCATTGCGAGTGGCCTATGTCTCTGGCTGGGCCGAACCTGCCGAAAACGGGCTCGGGAGGATATTGGGCGATGACGCCCGTGGAGGAGGAAACATATGCTCACCGCAGCACAACTGGACCACGCCATCGCGGCGAACTGGGACCGCCAGGTCGAATGGCTGAAGACCCTGACCGGATTTCCCAGCCAGCGCGGTCTTGAAGGCCCCTGCCAGGACTGGATCGCCGGTTCCTTCCGCGAGCGCGGCTGGAGCGTCGACCGCTACGTGCTTTCGGACGTGGCGATGGCGCATCTGCCGGGTTATTCGCCGGTTGCCGATACCGATTACGACAAGGCCGTGCAGGTCGTTGCCTCGATCCGCGCGCCCCAGCCGGTCGGCCGCAGCCTGATCCTTCAGGGCCATGTCGATGTCGTGCCGGTCGGGCCGTCCGACATGTGGTCGCAGCAGCCCTATGGCGGCGAGATCGTCGATGGCAAGCTGTTCGGGCGCGGCGCCTGCGACATGAAATCCGGCGTTTCGGCCATGGTCTTTGCGCTCGATGCGCTGCGCACGGCCGGATATTTGCCCGGCAGCGATGTCTATGTGCAGACCGTGACGGAGGAGGAATCCACCGGCAACGGCGCGCTTTCGACGCTGGCGCGCGGCTATCGCGCCGACGCCTGCTTCATTCCCGAGCCGACGGGCCTGCATATCGGTCGCGGCCAGATCGGCGTCATGTGGTTCCGCCTGTCGGTGAAGGGCATGCCGGCCCATGTCGCCGAAAGCGAGCAGGGCACCAATGCGATCCTCTCCACCTATCGGCTGATCGAGGCCTTGCAGCAGTTCACGCGCGACCTCAACGAACGCGTCAAGTCGCATCCGTGGTATTCGGGCCTCGCCTCGCCGATCAAGTTCAACCCCGGAAAGATCCGCGGCGGCGACTGGGCCAGCTCCACGCCGGCCTGGTGCGAGCTCGATTGCCGCATCGCCGTCCTGCCCGGCACGCCGCTGGACGCCTTCCGGCAGGAAATCCTCGATGTTGTGATGACGGCCGCCGCCGCCGATCCCTTCCTTGCGCCGAACCCGCCGGAAGTGATCTGGAACGGCTTCCAGGCCGACGACTACGTGCTGGAACCGGGCAGCGCCTTCGAGGCGGCCGTGCGCGCGGCGCACCAGGCGGCGACCGGCGAGGAGGCGAAGGACTGGCTGTTCACCGGCGTGACCGACAGCCGTTTCTACGGCCGCTACTACGATATTCCCAGCCTCTGCTACGGCCCGTCCGGCCAGCGCATGCACGGTTTCGATGAATATGTCGAACTCGACAGCGTGAAGCAGACCACCCGCGTCATCGCCGATTTCATCCAGCGCTGGTGCGGCCTGCGGGCCATCTGAGAGGGGGAGGGGAAACATGGCAGACAGGAAATCGCAGTCGACCCGCGCCGCTCTCGGCTCCTTCGTCGGCACCACCATCGAATGGTATGACTTCTACATCTATGGCTTTGCGGCCGCGCTGGTCTTCGGGCCGCTTTTCTTCACGGGGTCCTCGCCCTATATCGCGACGCTCTCGGCCTTCGGCACCTTCGCGGTCGGCTTCTTCGCCCGGCCGCTCGGCGGTCTGATCTTCGGTCATCTCGGCGACCGCATGGGACGCAAGAACATTCTCGTGGTCACGCTGATCATGATGGGCTGCGCCACGGCGCTGATCGGCCTCCTGCCGACCCATGCGCAGATCGGCATCTGGGCGCCAATCCTCCTCGTCGTCCTGCGCGTCTTCCAGGGCATTGCCGTCGGCGGCGAATGGGGTGGCGCGGTGCTGCTGGCCGCAGAACACGCACCGAAGGGGCGCCAGACCTTCTTTGCCTCCTTCGCACAGCTCGGCAGCCCGGCCGGCCTCATCCTGGCGCTGCTGGCATTTCGTATCGCCGGCCTCGTCGATCAGGAGGTGTTCCTCGACTGGGGATGGCGTGTGCCGTTCCTCGTCAGCATCGCGCTGCTCGGCGTCGGCCTTGTCATTCGCCTCAACATCGAGGAAACGCCGGAATTCGAGAAGGTCAGGAAGAGCGCCCAGCAGTCGGCCATGCCGGCGGTGGAGGTCTTCCGTGACTGGCGCGGCGCGATCTTCCTCGCCATGGGCGCCAACACCTTCGGCATCGCAGCGGTCTATTTCTACAACACCTTCCTCGTCGCCTATGCGACGCAATATGCCGGGATCGCCCGTCCGACCATTCTCGACGCCCTGTTCTGGACGGCTGTCGCGCAGTTTCTCTGCCAGCCTATCGGCGCGCGCATCGCCGAGAAGATGGGCAATGAGCGGCTGTTCCTGCAGATCTGCCTCGCGATCGCGATGCTGACGCCCTATCCGGTGTTCATGGTCGTGGAAACCGGCAACTATGCGCTGATCCAGATCGGCCTCATCGTCAACATCGTCTTCGGCGCCTTCTCCTACGCCGTCATCGCCGGCTACATCTCGCAGGTCTTCCCGGCGCGGGTGCGCTACAGCGCGATCTCCATCGCCTACCAGTTCTGCGGCGCCCTTGCCGGCGGCCTGACGCCGGTGCTCGGTACGGTCCTTGCGGAAACGTTCAAGGGACAATGGTGGCCGCTCGCCGTCTTCGCCAGCATCCTCGCCGCCATCTCGCTGGTTTGCGTTTCACTGCTTGGGCGTCACCGCGACAGGGCATCGTAGGCCGGGGCGCAGCGCCGACCGGAAACGGAAGACGGAAAAGCGTGGCCGGGATGACCGGCCACGCTTTTGTTTGTTGTTCGCTGGCTGAACGATGTCCTATCCTGCAACCTGCGAAGGAAAGAGGAGTGAAAGCATGAAGATCGGATTCATCGGCCTCGGCATCATGGGCACGCCCATGGCGGGACATCTCCTGAAGGGTGGACATACGCTCTTCCTCAACACGCGGCGCGACGTACCGGCCGAACTTGTCGCCGCCGGCGGCACCGCCTGCGCCAGCCCCGCGGCGGTGGCGGAAGCGGCCGATATCATCCTCCTGATGGTGCCGGATACGCCCGATGTCGAAAAGGTGCTGTTCGGCCCCGACGGCATCGCCTCGGGCCTTTCGGCCGGCAAGGTCGTCGTCGACATGAGCTCGATCTCGCCCGTGGAGACCAAGCAGTTCGCCGAAAGGATCGACGCTCTCGGTGCGCATTATCTCGACGCGCCCGTCTCCGGCGGCGAGGTGGGCGCCAAGGCGGCCAGCCTCTCCATCATGGTGGGCGGGGACGAGGCGATCTTCGAGCGGGTGCGGCCGATCTTCGAACTGATGGGCAAGAACATCACGCTCGTCGGGCCGAACGGCGCCGGCCAGACCGCCAAGGTCGCCAACCAGATCATCGTGGCGCTGACCATCGAGGCGGTCGCCGAAGGCCTCGTCTTCGCCTCCAAGTCGGGCGCCGATCCCGCCAAGGTGCGCCAGGCGCTCATGGGCGGGCTTGCCACGTCGCGCATTCTGGAGGTCCATGGCGAGCGCATGATCAAGCGCACCTTCGACCCGGGCTTCCGCATCGCGCTGCACCAGAAGGACCTGAACCTTGCGTTGGCGAGCGCCAAGGCCGTCGGCGTCGCACTGCCCAGCACGGCCACGGCCCAGCAGCTGTTCAACACCTGCGTGGCCAATGGCGGGGCCGATTGGGACCATTCCGGCATCGTGCGCGCGCTCGAGCTGATGGCGGCCCACCCCGTCACGCCGGATTGAGATTGCCGGACAGCAAAGCCTCTGGCGTTCGGGTGCCGTCGCCGGAGGCTCTGACGGATCGTTCGCCTGCCTGCCTTGCCTAACCGGCCCTCGGTTGCCGCCGGGGCTTTGCCTTGCCCATGGACGTCGCGTCATCAGTGGCCTTGATCTGGCTCTCCGCCTCTGCGCCCACCATGCGGGAGAGGACCCGCCGCGCGTTGGCGGCGCAGTCGATGTCGTCGGGCTTGGCCTCGATATCCGCGATGAGCGATACGAGCTGCGCCTTGTTCTCGGCAAGCCTTGCCTCCAGCGCCTCGATATCCGCCACCTTGCGGTGAAGCGCCTCCAGCAGTGCATCGTGGTGCCAGCGCTCCAGGTCGGAGGGCAGGAGCTTGCGGATTTCCTCCAGGCTGAAACCGGCATTCTGGGCGGTCGCGATCAGGGTAAGCACCAGCGCGGCCTGTGGTGGGTAGGTGCGATAACCGTTGGGCCGGCGATCCACCGCCGTCAGCAGGCCGGCCCGCTCGTAGAAGCGGATGCGCGAGCTGCTGAGGCCGGTGCGTTTGGCCAGTTCCCCGATATTCATGGGTGACAATTCTCCAGCAGAAATGGGATTGACCTTAAACTTAACTCAAAGGTTATGCTGTGTCCAAATCAAACTTTGGAGACTGCTCATGTCGCTCTTTTCCCCGCTCGTTCTGCCCAACGGAGCCCTTGTTCCCAACCGCATCGCCAAGGCCGCCATGGAAGAGAACATGGCCGATGGCGACCATGCGCCATCCCACGAACTGCTGCGCCTCTACCAGGCCTGGGCGGAGGGGGAGGCGGGCCTGATCATCACCGGCAACGTGATGGTCGATGCCCGCGCCATGACCGGCCCCGGAGGTGTGGTGCTGGAGGATGACCGGCACCTCGACCGCTTCGAGGCCTGGGCCAGGGCGGGGCGTTCGCGCGGCGCGCAGATGTGGATGCAGATCAATCACCCCGGCCGGCAGATGCCGGCCGCGCTCGGGCAGCCGACGCTGGCGCCTTCGGCGGTGGCGATGGATATCGGCGCGCTGTCGAAACAGTTCCCGGTGCCGCGCGAGATGACGGCGGACGATATAGCCGACATCGAGCGTCGCTTCGTGGCGACGGCCCTGCTCGCCGAGCGGGCCGGGTTTACCGGCGTCGAGGTGCATGCGGCGCATGGTTATCTCCTCAGCCAGTTCCTCTCGCCGCTGGCAAACCGCCGGCAGGACCGCTGGGGCGGCAGCCTCGAGAACCGTGCGCGCCTGTTGATCGATATCGTGCGCGCCGTCAGGGCCGCGGTCGGTCCCGGTTTTGCCGTAGCGGTTAAGCTCAACTCCGCCGATTTCCAGCGTGGCGGCTTCTCGCCGGAGGATGCGCGGGCGGTGGTGACGATGCTCGGCGCCCTCGGCGTCGATCTCGTCGAGCTCTCCGGCGGCAGCTACGAGGCGCCGGCGATGATGGGCTCAGTGCGGGACGAGCGGACCCTGGCCCGTGAGGCCTACTTCCTCGATTTCGCCCGCGAGATCGCGAGGGTCGCGACCATGCCGCTGATGGTGACGGGCGGCATTCGCCGGCGGGAGGTTGCCGAGACCGTCATCGCCAGCGGGGTCGCGATGGCCGGGATCGCAACGGCCCTGGCAATCGAGCCCGACCTTCCCCGCAACTGGCGCAGCGGCCGCGCGGATGTGCCGGTCCTGCGGCCCATCGCCTGGAAGAACAAGCAGCTCGCCTCGACCGCGCATATGGCGGCCGTCAAGTATCAGCTGGTCCGTCTTGCCCGCCGCCGTCGCACGGCGCCCCGCGTCTCGCCGGCCTGGGCGCTGGCCCTCTCGCAGGCGGCCACCCGCTGCCGTGCCCGGCGCTATCGCCGCTGGATGGAGCGCCGCACGGCGGCGGCGTGAGTGTGGGGGAGGGGATCATGGACGAACAGATTGCCGACGTGGAATTCGGCGGGCAGACGGTCGGGGTTTCCGCCGGCGGTTACTACGACCGGTTCCGGATGAACCCGGATCTCGACGTGGTGGCGCGCGATCCGGCGGCGGGTAATATCGATTTCTTCCGCCGCATTCCCAAGCAGATGGTGCCGTCGCGGGTCGGCCCCGTCTGGGCGCCGAACTTCTATTATCGCAGCAGCAATGTTCAGCTTCTCTTCCTTGCGCCGCTCTCGCGCCTGCGGCCGATGCTGCCCATGCCGCTGGAGCCGCTGCGGGCCGTGCCCGGATACGGGCTCGTGGCGCTCACCCTCTATGCCTACACGGTTTGCGACAACGATCCCTACAACGAAGCCTCCGTTGCCGTGATCCTGCGCCAGCCGGGCGCACGCGGGTCGCAGGGGCTGGAACTGTTGCGTTCCATGCGGCGGCGGCATTTCCATGCGCATGTGCTGGCCCTGCCCGTTACGACTGAAATCGCCCGGGTGCGTGGGGTTCATGGCTACCAGCTGCCCAAATGGCGTGCGGACATCGATCTCGAAATCGGTGAAACGGTGAAAGCCGGGGTCTCCTCCCTTGAGGGCGTGCCGGACCTTGTCCTCAAGGCACCGCTTCCGGCCTTGCGCGACGTCGCGCCGCAATCCCATATGGCGAGCAATATCGCAGTCAACCTGATCGACGGGCAATGGCATCAGACGCTGGTTCAATGGAATATGCTCTCGTTTGCACAAACGCTGTTCCCGAAGGGCGTGCAACTGACGCGCCATGGCGGGCCGTTGAGCCAGTTGCTCGACGGGCTCGGTACGCGCACGCTCCTGCGGATGGATGTGGTCCGGAATGCACAGCTGGTTCTCAATATGCCGCGGCCCCTAGACGCACTCGACCGGGCATGAGGAAAGGATGACACCGACGATGGAAACCGACATTCAGGCCTTGCTGGAGAACCAGCGGCGGGCCTTCCTGGCGGATGGGTCGCCGGATATTCGCCTGCGCAAGGCGCAGCTTGCGCGCCTGCGCGCTTCAGTCCTTGCCCGCCGCCGCGCGTTTCAGGAGGCGGTCAGTGCGGATTTCGGCCACCGCTCACGCCACGAGACCGACCTGATGGAGCTGCTCGGCGTGGTCCAGACGATCGACTACCTTCGCCGGAACCTCTCGCGTTTCATGCGGCCAGAGCGCCGGCATGTCGGCCTCTTCTACCGTTCGGGCCGCGCTTTCGTCGAATACCAGCCGAAGGGCGTGGTCGGCGTGATGGCGCCATGGAACTATCCCGTCTCGCTCTCGCTCATTCCCCTTGCGACCGCGCTCGCCGCCGGCAACCGGGTGATGCTGAAGCCCTCCGAACTGACACCGCGCACCAGCGCGCTGATCAGGGATATGCTGGCGGAGATCTTCGCCCCGGGAGAGGTTTCCGTCGTGCTCGGCGGCCCGGAGGTCGGCGCGGTGTTCAGCGGACTCTCCTTCGATCATTTGCTGTTCACCGGCAGCACCGGTGTCGGTCGCAAGGTGATGAAGGCGGCGAGCGACAATCTGGTGCCGCTGACGCTGGAACTCGGCGGCAAGAGCCCCGTCGTCGTCGCGCGCGGCCAGGTGAATGACCGCACACTCGGATCCATCGTCTTCGGCAAGCTCTCCAATGCCGGCCAGACCTGCGTCGCGCCGGATTATGCCTTCGTGCATGAGGACGATCTGGAGGCCTTCGTCACGGGTTATGGCGCGGCGGTCGCCCGTACCTATCCGCAGGGCCCGGCGGGGCAGGACTACACCGCCATCGTCAGCGACAGGCATTTTGAGCGACTGACGGGACTGCTGGACGACGCGCGGCGGCGCGGTGCGCGGGTCGTCGACGTCGGGGCGCATCCCGAGGCGGCGGCGAACCGGCCACGTACGCTGGCGCCGACGCTCGTTCTCGGCGCCGGCGACGAAGCGGCCCTTATGCAGGAGGAGATTTTCGGCCCTATCCTGCCTGTGCGCACCTATCGCGCGATCGATGAGGTGATCGACTACGTGAACGGCCGGCCGCGGCCGCTCGCCCTTTATTATTTCGGCGACAGGGACGCCGATTGCACCCGTCTTCTCGCGCGCACCACGTCCGGCAATGTCGGTATCAACAACACGATGATCCATGTCGCGCAGGACGATCTGCCCTTTGGCGGCATCGGCCCGAGCGGCATGGGCGCCTATCACGGTATCGAGGGGTTCCGGGCGATGAGCCACGCCAAGGGCGTCTTCGTGCAGGGGCGCTGGAACCTGCCGGGCCTCCTGCGTGCGCCATTCGGCAGGCTGGCGGACCTTGCGGCCGCCTTCACGCTGCGGTCGTCCGGCAAGCGCTGACGGTCGACGTAAAAACACCGCCCGAGCTGCCTGTCGGCAGACCGGGCGGTGACAATTCATGCGGATATCAGGCCGCGTTGAGCTTCTTCTCGCAGCGCAGCAGCATGCCGTAGAGGTCACGCGGCTCGTCGGGATCGGCAAGGAGGTCGAGTTCGGCGAACATGCCGAATTCCGAGATCTTGTCGCGCACGTAACGAAGGGCGGAGAAGTCCTCGATGGCGAAGCCCACGCTGTCGAAGAGCGTGATCTGATCCGCGCTCCGGCGGCCTTCGACCTCACCGGTCATGACCTGCCAGAGCTCGATGACGGGGTGTTCGGCCGGCAGTTGCTGGATCTCGCCTTCGATGCGCGTCTGCGGCGGATATTCGACGAAGATGTCCGAGCGCAGCAGGATGTCCTTGCTGAGTTCGGTCTTGCCGGGGCAGTCGCCGCCGACCGCGTTGATATGCACGCCCGGGCCGACATGGTTGTCCGAAAGGATCGTCGCATATTGCTTGTCGGCGGTCACGGTGGTGACGATGTCGGCGCCTTCCACCGCTTCCTCGACGGAGGAACATTCCACGATGGTGAAGCCGAGGCCGGCGAGGTTGCGGGCGCATTTGCCGGTCGCCGATGCGTCGATGTCGTAGAGGCGCAGCGTGTCGACGCCGAGCAGCGACTTGAAGGCGCGGGCCTGGAATTCGCTCTGCGCGCCATTGCCGATGATGGCCATGGTGCGGGCATTCGGCCTTGCGAGATACTTGGCCGCGACAGCCGAGGTTGCCGCCGTGCGCAGCGCGGTCAGGATCGTCATCTCGGTCAGCAGCATCGGATAGCCGTTGCCGACATCGGAGAGAACGCCGAAGGCCGTTACGGTCTGGCGGCCGTCACGCGTGTTCTTCGGGTGACCGTTGACATATTTGAAGCCGTAGAGCGTGCCGTCGCTCGTCGGCATCAGTTCGATGACGCCCTCCTCGGAATGGGAGGCGACGCGCGGGGTCTTGTCGAAGACCGGCCAGCGGCGGAAGTCTTCTTCGATGGTCGCGGCCAGTTCCGTCAGGAACCGGTCGATGCCAACCTTCAGGACCAGCTTCATCATGTGGTCGACGCTGACGAACGGGACGACGTTCAATTTCGGATCGGTGTTCATGCTTTCCTCCAGCAGTAGCCAATCAGCCTGCAACGGTCGGGCGATCCATCACCCGCTTGCCCATGAGGCTGGAAACGAGATCGACGAGCAGCTTTGCGGTCTTGCCGCGCTCGTCGAGGAAGGGGTTCAGCTCGACGATGTCGAGGCTGGAAACCAGGTTGCTGTCGTGCAGCATTTCCATGATCAGATGCGCCTCGCGGAAGGTCGCGCCGCCCGGCACCGTGGTGCCGACGGCCGGCGCGATGTCCGGCTCGAGGAAGTCGACGTCGAAGCTGACATGCAGGAGGCCGTTTGCGGCGCGGACCCGCTCGATGAAGGTGCGCACGAGGACGGCGACGCCGTGTTCGTCGATCACGCGCATGTCATGCACGGTGATGCCGGTCTTGCGGATGGCGGCCTGTTCGGCGGTGTCGACGCTGCGAATGCCGATCATGCAGACGTTTTCCGTGGCGACGGGATGGGCGAGCGCCGGGAAATAGCCGTCAAAGCCGGTCTGGCCGGTATAGTAGGCGACCGGCGTGCCGTGCAGGTTGCCGCTGACCGTCGTTTCAAGCGTGTGGAAGTCGGTATGGGCATCGAGCCAGAGCACGAAGAGCGGCCGGCCGCTTTCGGCCGCCCGGCGCGACAGACCAGCGACGGTGCCGGCCGAGATCGCATGGTCGCCGCCGAGGAAGATGGGCATGCCGGTCTTGCTGTGCTCATAGGCTGCTGCCGACAGCGCCTCGACCCAGGCGACCGTTTCGCCGAGATGATGGACGGCCTTGTTCGGGTGCGGCATCTCGTCGAAGGGACGGGGGGTGAGATTGCCGGTGTCCTTGACCGTGTGGCCCAGTTCTTCCAGCGCCGCGCGAAGGCCGGCGATGCGAAGGGCGCTTGGCCCCATTTCGCAGCCAAGCTGCCCCGCACCGATTTGCAAGGGGGCGCCGATCAGCGTGCAGTCCATGGTGTACTCCCGATTGGTTTTCCCGACTTTAGAGGCCTCCAGTGGCAGATTGAATATTGAATTTTGGCATGTCGGAAGGGCATAATGACCAAAATGACAAGCCTGAGGATCAATTTGGCATGGATGACCTCGACCAGAAGATCGTGACGCTGCTGCGCGGCAACGGCCGCCGCAGCGTTTCGGACCTCGCCCTCGAAACCGGCGCATCGCGGGCAACCATCCGGGCGCGCATCGAGCGCATGGAGCAGGACGGCACCATCCTCGGCTATACCGTGATGCTGCGCGCCGATGCGCTCGAGGACGTCATCCGCGGCGTCATGATGATCGAGATCGAGGGTCATGTGACGGATCGCGTCATCCGCAAGCTCGGCGGCTTCCCGGAGATTTCCCAGATCCACACGACGAACGGCCGGTGGGATCTCCTGGTGGAACTGTCCGCCTCGAGCCTTGCCGAGTTCGATGCCGTCCTGCGCAAGATCCGCCTCGTGCCGGGTATCACCGGCAGCGAAACGAGCCTGCTCCTGTCGACGCCGCGGTCGACGAAGGCAAAACTCTGACAGGCTTCAACGTACCGGCCTGCCTTCCGATCCGGCCAGGCCTCACGCCTTCACGCCGAAATGCCGTTCGAACGAGAACAGGGATGTCGGCAGGCGGGAGCCGCCGTCGAGTGCGAGATCGGACAGGATTTCGCCGACCACGCTGGTGAACTTGAAGCCGTGACCAGAGCAGGCCGAGGATACGAGGACATTGCGGTGCGACGGGCTGAAATCGAGCAGGAAATCTTCGCTCGGCAGCATGGTGTAGCGGCAGGTCGTGGCGCGCAGGCGCACCGATGCCGCCATGGGAAGGCGCTTGCGCGCAAAGGTGTCCAGCAGAGCGGTATCGGCGTCGTTGACCGGCGGATTGGCGAGGGTGGGATCGATCGGCTCGCGGAAATGGGCATGGCGACCGATCTTGACGCCGTCGATGCCGATGGCCGGAAAGCCGAAATAGGAGCCGTTCTCGCCCTCGTCGCGCAGGAAGCAGGGCATGCGGCCCGGCGCGGCGACGAAACCGTCTTCCGGCTGATACCAGGCAACGACCTGCCGGATCGGCACGGCATGGGGGCGAAGTTCGGGAACGAGTTCGGCAATCCAGGCGCCAGTCGCCACGATGACCTTGCGCGCGCGATACGCGCCCGTCGTGGTCCGGATATCGACGCCGTGCTCGTCCGGCTCGATGGCCACGACCTTTTCGCCGAAATGCAGTTCCGCGCCGTCCTCGGCCGCAAGCTTGAGGTAGCCCATGATCGCGGCTTCGGGCCGGATATAGCCGCCCTGCGGATCGAGCAATCCGATCTCGCCGTCCTCGAGCGCGAAGGCCGGGTAGCGGCGCGCCATTTCGCCCTTGTCGAGGATTTCGTGGGTCAGGCCGTGCAGGTCGCAGGACGCCTTGGTGCCGCTGACGATCTTGCTGTCGGGACGGCCGATCTGCAGCACGCCGGTGACGGTGAGGATGTCCGCGCGCAGCCGCGCCTCCAGCGCGCGCCAGTTTTCATAGGCGCGCTTGAGAAGGGGCACATAGGACGGATCCTCGAAGTAGCCGAGCCGGATCAGCCGGCTGTCGCCGTGCGAGGAACTGAGGGCATGCGCGGGAAAATGCGCTTCCAGCCCCAGGACGCGCGCGCCGCGCGCGGCGGCGAAGGACGCCGCCGCGCTTCCCATGGCGCCAAGACCGATGACGGCGACGTCGAACTCTGCGGGCATTGCTTGCCTTTCCCGTTATGCGGCCGGCGTTTCCCCGGCGATCAAGGCCCTCAGCGCCGTGATATCGGCGCCGAGCGGCCGGTCGTCCTCGTAATGCGCCACCCTGGCGCGGGCCATCGAATGCAGGATTTCCGTGCCGGCGGCACGCTTGCCCTTGCCGGTGAGGAAATCATGCGCCTGCGCTGCGGCCATCAATTCGATCGCCAGGATATGCTCCGCATTGTCGAGGATCGCCAGCAGCTTGTTTGCCGCGGCCGTCGGATGCGCGAGGAAATCCTCCTGCAGGCCGGAGGTGATGCCGCCATCGGTGGCGGCCGGGGCGGCGAGGCGCCGGTTGTCATTGCTGAGCGCCGTTGCGGTGTATTGCGCGATCATGAAGCCCGAATGGCTGCCGGCATCGCTGGCGAGGAACGGCGGCAGGCCGCTGACCAGCGGATTGACCAGGCGGTCCATGCGCCGTTCGCTCATCGCTGCGATCTGCGCGATTGCAATCGCCAGACTGTCGGCCGCCTGGCCGAGGGCAGGGGCGACGGCGTGGGCCTGCGAGGAGACGACCGGATTATCCGGCGTGCCGGAGACGGCGGGATTGTCGGTGACGGAGGCAAGCTCGCGGTCGACGACGCCGCCGCTCTGATCGAACACGTCCCAGGCCGCGCCATGCGCATGCGGCACGGAGCGGAGGCTGAGCGCATCCTGCGTCCGCTTGCCGACGGCCGCCGCGATCAGGCCGCTGCCGGCAAGCCGCGCGCGCAGCCTCGCACCGACCTTGGCAATGCCCGCGGACGGGCGAAGCGCAAGGACCGCTTCGTCAAAGGCCGCCATCTGGCATCCGGCGGCTTCGAGCGTGAGCGCGGCGATGGCGTCGGCCCAGTCGAGGAGGCGTTCGGCGCGGGACAGGGCAAGCGCCGTGAGGCCGGTGGCGCAGGCCGTGCCGTTCACCAGGCTGAGGCCTTCCTTGGCCTCGAGCACCAGCGGCGCAAGGCCGATGGCCGCAAGCGCTTCGCGCCCGGTCCTGTGCTCGCCGCGCACCCGCGCATGGCCTTCGCCGATCAGGACGAGGGCGGTATGCGCATTGTGGGTGAGGTAGCCCGCCGAGCCTTTCGCGGGAACGTCCGGAATGCAGTCCTGCGCAAGGAAGGCCGCGAGATGGCTGACGACCGCCGGGCGCACGCCTGAATGGCCGTGGCAGAAATTGGCGATCTGCGCGGCGATGATCGCGCGAACCTCGCGCGGCGCCAGCAGCGGGCCGACGCCGCAGGCATGGCTCAGCACGATGTTGCGCGACAGCCGGCTCTGCGACGCGATGTCGACGACGGTATCGGAAAGCGCGCCGACGCCCGTATTGACGCCATAGGCGCGAATGCCGGCTGCCACGATGGCGTCGACGATGTCTCTTGCCCGTGCGAGACGGGCGATTGCCCGGTCGGAAAGGACGAGCGCTTCGCCGTCACCGATCCGCGCGACTTCCCGCCAGGAAAGTCCGCCGTCGAGAAGGACGCTCATTGGCCGTTTCCGAAATGGCCGATGAACTGCCGGAAAGCCGGCGACGCGCCGCTGCCGAACATGTCATCCGGTGCGCCGCTGCTGTCGACCAGGCCCTGGCGCATGAAGACGACACGGTTGGAGACGTTGCGCGCGAAGCTCATTTCGTGGGTGACGACCAGCATGGTCATGCCTTCTTCGGCCAGCGCGCGCATGACGCGCAGCACTTCGCCGACGAGTTCGGGGTCGAGCGCCGAGGTGGGCTCGTCGAACAGCATGACCTTGGGCTTCATGGCGAGCGCCCGGGCGATGGCCGCGCGCTGCTGCTGGCCGCCCGACAGATGGGCCGGATAGGCATGGCGCTTGTCGGCGATGCCGACCTTTTCGAGCAGCGCTTCGGCTTCGGCGATGCATTCGGCCTTGGGGCGCTTCAGCACATGCACCGGGCCTTCGATGACGTTCTGCAGGATGGTCATGTGGGACCAGAGATTGAAGCTCTGGAACACCATGCCGAGTTCGGAGCGGATATGGTCCACCTGCTTCTGGCTTGCCGGGCGGCTCTGCCCGTTCTTGTGCACCATGCGGATCTGTTCGCCGTCGACGAAGATCTCGCCGTCGGTCGCCGTCTCCAGAAGGTTGATGCAGCGCAGGAACGTCGATTTGCCGGAGCCGGAGGCGCCGAGCAGCGAAATCACGTCGCCATCCTGCGCATCGAGCGAAATGCCGCGCAGGACCTCGTGGTTGCCGAAGCTCTTGCGGATGTTGCGGACTGAAAGGCGGGTCACACCAGGCATCGGTCGAGCCTCCCTCAGGCTTTGACTGCCGCCGGCGGGGCCGCGCGGCGATGTTTGGAGAGCGAACGTTCCAGCAGCGCCATGGCCTGCAGGATCAGGAAGTTCAGGATGAGATAGATGAGCGCGGCGCAGAGGAAGACCTCCATCGTCCGGTAGGTCTGCGAGATCAGGCGCTGTGCGACGCCGGTGACCTCCCAGACGGTGACGAGGCTGGCGAGCGCGGTCGACTTCATCATCAGCACGATTTCCGTCGAATAGGCCGGAAGGGCGTGACGGAAGGCGATGGGGGCGATGATGCGGCGAACGAGAAGGAAGCCCGACATTCCGATGGCACGGGCCGCCTCGATTTCCTTCGGCGAGACGGCACGGATGCCGCTGCGGAAGATTTCCGCCGAGTAACCCGCCGTGCAGAGCGCCAGCGACAGCACGGCGCAGACGACAGGCTCGCGCAGGAACGGCCACAGGAAGGAGTAGCGGATGACGCCGAACTGGCCGAGCCCGTAGAAGACGAGGAACATCTGGATCAGCAGCGGCGAGCCACGGAAGATGAAGATGTAGCCCTTGGCGAAGCCGGACAGCAGTTTGTTGCTGCTGACGCGCATGGTCACGATCACCAGCGCCAGAAGGCAACCGAAGAACACCGAGAGCGAGAACAGCAGAAGCGTCGTGGGCACGGCCGCGAGCAGCGTACCCATGGCGGAGGCGAGGAAGGTGATATCCATCAGGCCTGCCCCATGGCTGCGGTCGGCATGCTGCGGTTCGCGCGCCGTTCGGCACCGTTGAACACCCGGTCCGAAAGGCTGGTCAGCACGAGGTAGAGAATGCCGCCGACGATGTAGAAGAGGAAATATTGCCGGGTCGAGCCAGCGGCCACCTGGCTGGTACGCATCAGTTCGGCAAGGCCGGTGACCGAGATCAGCGCCGAATCCTTGAGCGTCAGCTGCCAGACATTGCCGAGGCCGGGAATGGCGAAGCGCAGGACCTGGGGCATGACGACCCGGCGCAGGCGCAGCATGCGGTTCATGCCGATCGCCGAGGCTGCCTCGAGTTCGCCCTTGGCGATGGCGAGATAGGCGCCGCGATAGACTTCGGCCTGATAGGAGCCGGAGATGATGCCAACGGCGAGCGCGCCCGCGGCGAAGGATGGCAATCCGAGGAACCCTTCATAGCCCATCCACTGGCCGACCGCCGTGACAGCCGACGAGCCGCCGAAATAGATGAGATAGATGATGAGGAGTTCCGGCACGCCGCGAAACACGGTCGTGTAGATATTGCCGAGGCTGACCAGCAGCAGGTTGCCCGACAGTTTGGCGATCGCCACCAGGGTGCCGAGCACGGCCCCGATGAAAAGCGCCGTCGCCGTCACCGCGAGGGTCATCAGCGTGGCGACCAGAAGCAGCGCGCCCCACCCATTCTGGCCGAAGCCGAGGAGTCCCAAGGTTGTCATGTCCGTGTCCCGTCGATTGCGGCATCAAGACAAATGCGTTCCGGGTCTCCGGCGATCCGCCGGAAACCCAAATCGCGACGACGTATCCCGCCTTATTCCTGCGGGCTGACGTCCACCTTGAACCACTTCATCGACAGGTCTTTCACGGTGCCGTCGGCCAGAGCCGACTTGATGGCCTCGTTGAATTTGTCGCGCAGATCCGTATCCGCCTTGCGGATGCCGAGACCTTCGCCTTCGCCCCAGATCGGGCCGACGATTTCCGGGCCGGTGAAGGCAAGCGCGCCGTTCGCTGCGGCAAAAGCATTGCCGAAATAGACGGCGTCGTCGAAGCCGAGGTCGATACGGCCGTTCTGGAGGTCCAGATCGCGCTCGGCGCCGGTCTTGTATTCGCGGATTTCAGAGGTCGCGCCGAAATTGTCGTAGATGAACTTGGCATAGACGGTCGCCGCCTGGATGCCGATCGTCTTGCCGGCGAAGGCTTCCTTCAGGGCGTCGACTTCCTTCACGCCGGTCTGGCCGGGCGTCATCTTGACGATCGCACCCGTTCCGGTGGCGTTGGCGAGCGGGCTGTCGGCCGCCGTCGCGAAGGCTGCCGGGGTGGCGGCATAGGGAATGGTGAAGTCGATGATCTGCTTGCGCTCTTCGGTGATCGACAGCGCGTCCATGATCACGTCGAACTTGCCGGCATTCAGCGCCGGGATCATGCCGTCCCAGTCGGAGGCGACCAGCGTGCATTCGATCTTCGCGCGCTCGCAGAGCACCTTCGCCAGTTCGGGCTCGAAACCGCCGAGCGTGCCGTCGGCATTGGTGAGGTTCCACGGCGCGTAGGCGCCTTCGAGCGTGATCGTCGCCGTCTTCCAGTCCTTGGCAAGGGCCGGCGCCGTAAGCGTGGCCAGAGCGGCCGCGCCTGCAAGAATGACATTCCGCAGTTTCATGTGATTGCTCCTCTCAGGTTGTTGGTCGTCGTTGCCTGCCGATCTTTCGCCGGCTTGCCGCCATCGCTTGCGCTCCGGGGAAGTTGTATATGGTACCATAAGAAAAAATTTGTGTTATGCAAGAAGGAAGTTTAGGTTTTTGACGATTGATCGTGGTGGTGAGGATTGTGACGATGAAGCGTGGCGGCGAAATGCGCAAAGAGCTGGCGGCGAACGACGCGACCCCCCTTTACGCCGGCGTCAAGCAGATCATCCTCGACAGGATCCACAGCGGCGAGTGGCCGCCGAAATACCGTGTCCCCTCGGAAAACGAGCTGGTGATGGAGCTCGGCGTCAGCAAGATGACCGCCAACCGCGCCCTGCGGGAACTGGCGAACGAGGGCGAACTCGTTCGCATCCAGGGGGTCGGTTCCTTCGTCGCCGAACGCAAGGGCGTGTCTGCCCTGTTCGAGGTTCGCAACATCGCCGAGGAGATCGCCGAGCGCGGCCATGTCCATGAAGCCAAGGTGGTTGCGCTGGCAAAAGCCTCGGCGCCGCCGGATGTTGCGGATGCGCTCGGCCTCGAGATCGGCGCGCCCGTCTTCCATTCGCTCATCGTCCACAGCGAGGAAGGCGTGCCGGTCCAGATCGAGGATCGATACGTCCACCCCGGTATCGCGCCCGATTATCTCGGTCAGGATTTCTCCGTCATCACGCCCAATGCCTATCTCTCGGCCATCGCGCCTCTGAGCGGCTCCGAGCATGTCGTCGAAGCCACCATTCCGCAGCCCTGGGAATGCAAGCTGCTGATGATCCTGAAGACCGAGCCCTGTCTGATGATCCGGCGCCGCACCTGGTCGGATCGCGGAATCGTCTCGACGGCACGGATCATCTATCCGGGCCAGCGGTACCGGCTGGAAAGCCGCAGCGGGACCATACCAGCCGCCTAGTTGTATATGGAACATTGGTTCTTCACTGGTATTTGTCTCGCATAGACATCCCTATGTCGTTGCCTGTCGGTCCTGCGCGCCGCGATAGGACTCCAGGGCTTTCTCCGTGAATACCCGGAAGCCGAGCTCGGGCCGGAAGCCATGGATTTCCCGCACATCGAGCGCGTGCAGATATTCGAGGATCGCAGCGCTGATGATCTGGCCGGGGACGAGGATGGGGAAACCGGGCGGATAGGGGATCACGAACAGCGCCGAGACAAGTTCGCGCCCGCCCGCAATCGCCCGCTCGGCTTCGGTGAGGCCGATATATTCGCAGCTCGTATCGTCATAGGACATGAAGAAGGCGGTGCGCATGTCGCCGTCGCGGGTTGCCATGTTGCTCGTCGGCGCCGTCTGGCAGAAGGCCGGATGGAACGCGGAGAAGTCGGGCAGCGGCGGCTGTTCGAGCGTCAGGGAGCGCACCCGCTTGTCATGGATGCGCCGCTCGACCATCGACAGGTCCTTCACCCGTTCGTCGATGTCGCGCGCGATCTTCACCAGCACCTCGATGAGATGGGCGACGCCGGAGCGCGTGCTGCCGATATTCGTCATGAACAGCACGGTGTTGCGCGAGGTCTTGTTGATCTGGATATTGTATTTATCCATCAGGTGCTTGTTCTTGAACGTATCGCCGTCGAGGCCCGTCGCGCCGATTTCCAGCGTGGCACGCGTCGGGTCGAGCGCGAATTCGTCCGTCCGCCAGGCGGTTTCGAAATTGCTCCAGCCGGTCTTCTCGTCGAAATAGGATTCAGCCTTCGATTCACGGTATTCCGGCGGGACGAGATCGCCGACGCCGAGGAAGCGGAAGTATTTCTTGAGCAGCGGATGGCTGAACACCTGCTCGCGCAGGCTCATGGCGAGTTCGAGCTGGCGCTGGACGAGCTCGTAGCCCTCCAGTTCCACCTGCCGGCGGCCGACGTCCAGCGAGGCGAGGATCTGGTAGTTCGGCGAGGTCGAGGTGTGCGTCATGTAGGCTTCGTGGAAAGCCTCCTCGGTCTTGTCCTTGAAGTCCTGGTCCCAGATGTGGATCATCGAGCCTTGCCGCAGCGCCGTCAGCGTCTTGTGCGTCGAATGGGTCGCATAGACGCGCACCCGCGCCTTCGCGGGGTCCGGCAGAAGCCGCGTGTTCAGCACCCTCTCGTCGTCGTCCCAGGCGTCCTCGTCGAATTCGGCGCGGAAGGCCTCGTAACGCTCGGCATAGTCGGGGTCCTGCAGCATGGCAGAGATCTTGGCGGCGCTGCCCATGGCGGTGCGCTGGCGGTAGATCGGGTGGCAATAGGCGAAGGCGAACCAGGCTTCGTCCCACAGGAAGACGAGGTGCGGGGCAATCGCAAGGCACTCCATCATCACGCGCTCGACGTCATAGACGATGCCGTCGAAGGTGCAGTTGGTAAGCAGCAGCAGCCGTACGCGATCGAGCATGCCGGCATGCTTGTAGGCCAGCAGCGTCTGTTTCAGTTGCCGCAGGGGCACGGCGCCGTACATCGAATAGTCGTTGAGCGGATAGGAATCGAGATAGCCGACCTGCGCCCCGGCGAGCACCAGCCCGTAGTGATGCGACTTGTGACAGTTGCGGTCGACCAGCACGACGTCGCCGGGTCGCACCAGCGCCTGCACGACGACCTTGTTGGCCGTCGAGGTGCCGTTGGTGGCGAAGAAGGTGCGCTTGGCGCCGAAGGCACGCCCGGCGTATTCCTGCGCGAGCTTCAGGGGGCCGACGGGGTCGAGCAGGGAATCGAGGCCGCCCGACGTGGCAGACGTCTCGGCCATGAAGAGGTTCATGCCGTAGAACTGGGCGAGGTCGCCGATCCAGTTCGAGTTCTGGATGGACTTGCCGCGGGCAAGCGGCAGGGCGTGGAAGACGCCCGTCGGCTGCTTGGCATAGTCGCGCAATGCGTTGAAGAACGGCGTGCGGTGGCGCACGGCGACGCCGCGCATGATCGAGCGGTAGAGTTCGGCGTGGTCCTCCTCGCGGAAGAAGACGCGCCGGAAGGTTTCGCCCATGCGCGCGGCGATGTCCTCCACATTGACGTCGGTGACGAGGTAGAGGTCGAGCTCGGGGCGAAGCTGCGCGATCTGCCGGCCGAGCAGCGGGCCGCGCTCGGATTCGGGCAGCGCCTCGATGCCGGCGTCCAGACCGTCGAGCAGGCGGCGTAGCGCCGTCAGATGATGGTTCTGCGAGCGGAACGGGAAGCCGTAGCGGATGACCACGGCCTGGAGATTGAAGTTGACGAGCGTCGCGATGAGCGCGTCCTCGAAGCTCGGCACGATGACGATGTCGAAGACGAAGTCGTCATCGGCGCTGCGCTTGCGCTGCACGCGGCGGCGCAATGCGTCCTGCTCGGAGGGCGACATCTCGTCGACGATCAGCACCTCGAAATACGGACGGGAAAGCTGGGCCTGCCGCTCCTCGTCGGTTTCGATCTGCGAGGGCAGGTCCGCCTCGTTTTCCAGCGAGACGCTTTCATGGCGATAGGTCTGACCGGCCAGCATGCGGTGGATGCGCCGCGCAACGAGATGGGCGCGGACCAGCTCGCGCCGCTCGACCATTCCCTTCAGTTCCGAAAAGACCCGCTCGCCGGGAAAGGCCCAGTAGGTCTCGATGGGGGAAAGCGCCTTGATCGTGCGCGTCACCCGCTTGAGCGTTACGGCGAAGTCGGGGTGATCATGGGCGATGGCCGAGAGCCGGCCGAGATCGTCGACCAGCAATATCCAGCTGTCGGAGCGCATCTCCCAGATGCTGCGGCAGCTGTCGATCGATATTTCCGTGACGTCGGTCATCATTGCGTCCATTGTCGTTATTCCCCCTGCTTCAAGCTTCGGCCGCCAGCGCGGTGCGGCCGGCCGAAACAACTCTAAGGCCGGATCTGCGCCTTCAACACCGTCTAATCCCACGGGTTTTACTGCGATTTCACACTGTCAGAGGCTGCTGCATTCGCGGTAAGCAGGCAAGAACGATCGGGGGCGGGTATCTTTGGGATGCCGGTATCGATGCTTTCCATCGCGTCGCCCCGACGCTGCGGCCCGCCGGACGGCGTTTGCCCGGGCGCCGGATGTCCGGATCCCGTTTACGGACGCAGTGATGCGGAATGCCTCCATATGACGCGTCCTCCCAGCCGGCGTGCTATTATGTATAGTCATAATATTTATTATGTCTAGACATATTTTGAGTATTGGGAGAATTCCCGCTTCCAAACCACCTGCTGTCGATTTACGCGGCCGGCTTGCGCGGGCTATGACGTGTCATTCGCAGCACCGATGACGATTCTGCGCCCTCCTTTGGCCAAGCAGCTCCATATTCAAAATGCTGATTCATGAAGGCGATACGAGAACCCCGGCCGTAGACCTGATGCTGGCTTCCATCCTGGCCTTCGTCGCCGGCGGCGTGAACAGCGCCGGCTACATGGCCTTCCAGTATTTCTCCGCGAACATGACCGGCAATGTTTCGATGGCGTCGGAACTGGTGTCGATTTCCCGGCTCGACATGGCGCTGGGTTTCCTGTCGGTCGTGGTGATGTTCATTCTCGGCGCCTTCCTTGCGTCCCTGCTGATCGACATCGGCAAGCGGCAGAGGCGCAACAACATCTATGCGCTGACCTTGGCGGTGGAGGCCGGCCTCCTGCTGTTGGTCGGCTTCACCGTTGCCGTCAGCACCAGGCCGCCGAACGGCATCCTGATGGTGGGGATCCTGAGCCTGACGATGGGCATACAGAATGCGGCATCGACCCGGATATCGGGAAGCCGCGTGAGAACCACCCATGTTTCGGGCATAGCGACGGATATCGGGGTCGGGTTCGCCATGCTTCTCGGCAGCAATACCGGTGGCGAAAGGCCGGCGACCCTCCGGCGCCTGAAACTTCATCTTGTGACCATCGCCGCTTTTGCCCTGGGCGGCGTGCTTGGTGTTCTCGGTTATGAAAACCTCGGCGGCGGCACGTTCTGCGCCCTTGCCGCACCGCTCGCGGCCTTGAGCATGCGCTATCTCCGCTAGAGCATTTCCAGCCGAAGCGGGATCGCTTCGGCGTCGGGTAATGCGGTAAAAACAGAAAGCGAGAGCATTTCCGGCGAACCGTATTTCACCGGCAATCCTCTAGATTCTTTTGTTTTCGTTTGTCTCTTCGGGAAAACCGGTTCCCGCTTTTCCCTGACAAACTTTAGCGGTCGGTGCGCCCCATGGCCCGCGGTCGAGCGGGCCATGGGATCATCCGTTACCAGTGGCTCAGGCCGAGCAGCCTTTCGCCGAGGGGGGAGAGCGTTGCGGTCTTTGCATGCTGTTTCTCCCACGCGCGCGGATCGCCCGGGAAGGCATCTCGCTGGGGATGGTCGAGATCGCGCCAGAGTCGGATGCGTTCTTCCCGCTCGGCCGCGTCGTCGAAGGCGGCAGGATGCATGGAAATGTACTGGGCCATACGCACCCGACCGTCCGAATGGTTCGGGCGAACGCCGTGGGCAAGCAGGGAGTTGAAGATCATCAGGTCGCCCGGCTCCATGTCGATGTTGACGACGGATTGACCGGTCATGTCCGGATGCATCGGGTCGCGGTCTTCCGGCTGGGTCTTCACCCATTGTTCGAAATGCTCGAACAGCCCCGGCACGCACTGGAAGCCGCCGACATCGCCATCCTGCTTCTGGAGGCTCAGCACGCCCTGAACGCCGATCGGCAGCGGGCGGATCGAGGTATCGACATCCCAGTGGATGAAACCGTTCGGGTTGCCCTTGATCTTCTTCGGCGGGTTGAGGTTGGCCCGGTCGATGGTCACCCACAGGTCTACCCGGTCCCAGATGTCGACGAAGGCGTCGTAGACCCGCTGTTCCATGCGATTGTCCCAGAGATACTGGTGATTGTAGATCTCCAGCATGCCGGTATTGTTCAGTTCCTTCATCTTGTGCTCGCGCCGCTGCGGCGCGTACCAGGTGGCGGGATCGCGCGGATCCTTTTCGTCAAAATGCCAGAGCAGGTCGACAAGCCGCTCCACATTGGCCGCAGGCACCGCCTGCCGGACAATGACATAGCCCTTCGTCGTCCAGTGCTCCCAGTCGGCCTTCGACAAAACGCGTAGCGGCAATGTCTTCCTGACATCCTTGAGCTGGGTCGTTGCGGTCGTGGTCGGGTGGCTGTCGCGTTTGGTGGCTTCGGTATGGTCCATGGTCTGCTCCCATCGTGATCGTCCTGACGTCAGGTGATGGGATGAGCCTATACGGGCCATGCCGGCCGTGTTGTCTTCTGATGGCAATTTCTGATACTATTCTGGCGTTCTGTTCTCCCTTGGTGCGTGATGAGGCCACATCGCGAACATCTGACGATCACATCGGACGCATCCTGGAGCATGCTCAACCGGCGGCTCGAGGAGGCCATTCCCTTCGAATGGCATCATCATCCCGAATTCGAACTGACCCTCACGCTGAATTCGCGCGGCCAGCGTTTCATCGGAAACCATGTGGCCAATTACGATCATGGCGACCTCGTCCTGATCGGCCCGAACCTGCCGCATAGCTGGGCATCGCGGGAGAAGATCGTATCGGGGGAGCCGCATGTGGCGCTCGTCTTCTGGTTCCGTCGAGAATGGATGGAAAGCCTTGCCGGCAGTTCCGTGGAGCTGGCGCCGATCCGCCAGATGATCGCCCGCGCGGCAAGCGGCCTCGCCTTCGATCCGGCGCTCGGCCTCGCGCTGGCGGAGGAGTTCGAGGCGATGTTTTCCCGTCCGCCGGCGCAGCGCCTCATCGGCCTGCTTGCCGTGCTCGGTCGGCTTGCTGAAGACAGAAGCAGCCAGCCCCTGTCTTCCGTCGTGCCGCAGCAGATCGGTGAGGATCGGACGCGGATCGACCGCGTCCTTCTGCATCTCCACGCGCACTATCAGCGGCCGCTGTCCATGGAGGAACTCGCCCGTCTTGCGGCGCTCAGCGAATCCGGCCTGCACCGGCTGTTCAAGCGGCATACAGAGGTCAGTATTTCCGATTATCTCATCGGCCTGCGCATCGGCGAGGCCTGCGCCCGCCTCTCGGCAACCACCCAGCCGATCCAGCACATCGCCAACGAGGTCGGCTATGCCTCGCTCGCCAATTTCAACCGCCAGTTCCTGCGCCTTCGCGGCCTGACCCCGCGCGCCTATCGCGCCTCGTTTCGGCGCTAGAGCATGTCAGGTTCATGCAGCTCGACGAGCAGGCGAGGTCTCGGTACGAAACCTGCACGCTGGAGGGACTTGTCGCGGTGACAATGTGGTTGATCGCCTTCAAGCTGCTGGGCGGTCTATGATCGGAGCAAGGAGAATGACGATGACGTTTTTCAACGGCCTTTCGGCCTTTTCGATCACGCCGACCGACGCGGCCGGACGCGTCGATACGGTCCTGCTTGCCCGCCTGCTCGACCGCATCGTGAGCGCGGGCGCCGACTCTATTGGTCTTCTCGGCAGCACGGGCGGTTACGCCTTTCTCTCGCGGGAGGAACGCCGGCGCGCCGTCGACGCCGCGATGGCGAGTGTCGGCGGCAAGATCCCCGTTATCGTCGGTGTCGGCGCGCTGCGCACGGACGAGGCCGAGGCGCTCGCCCGCGATGCGAAGGCGGCCGGCGCCGACGGCCTGCTGCTCGCGCCCATGTCCTATACGCCGCTGACGCAGGACGAGGTCTTCCAGCACATGGTCTCGGTCGCGGCGGCGGGCGGCCTGCCGCTCTGCGTCTACAACAATCCCGGCACCACCCATTTCGTCTTCAGCGACGACCTGATCGCGCGGCTGGCCAAAGTGCCTGATGTCGTCGCCATCAAGATGCCGTTGCCGGCCGATGGCGACATTCGCGGCGAACTCTCCCGCCTGCGCGCGATGACGCCCGCAGGCTTTTCCATCGGCTACAGCGGCGATTGGGGGGCGGCGCAATCGCTGCTTTCAGGCGGCGATGCTTGGTACAGCGTCGTCGCCGGCCTGCTGCCGGCGGAGGCCCTGGCGCTGACCCGCGCGGCGATTGCCGGCGACAGCGCAGAGGCCGAGCGTCTCGGCCAGGCATTCGAGCCGCTCTGGACGCTGTTCAAGGCGTTCGGCAGCTTTCGGGTGATGTATGCCATTGCGGCTCTCCTCGATCTTTGCCATCTCGTGCCGCCGCGACCCATCCTGCCTTTGAGCCCCGCGGATATCCTGCGGGTGAAGGCCGCGCTGGAAAGTCTTGGGGTCGAGGGCTGAGCCTCTTGCATGTTCGCTGCATGGCGCAGGACATGCTTCGATCGACACCGAACTGTTTTCCATGTGTTTCGTGTAGGGTCGGAAAACGGGATTGAAGAGGGAATGGCAATGACATCCGAAAGCACCAACCGGACGACGGATCTCGTCTTGCTGCTCCTGCTTTCGACCCTCTGGGCGTCGTCCTATGCCTTCATCAAGATCGGCGTCGAGACGATCCCGCCGGTGACTTTCATCGCAGCGCGAACGCTCATCGCGGGAAGCCTGCTGCTGATGCTGGTGACGGCGCGGGGCCTTTCGTTGCCGCGGGACCGCGTTACCTGGGGGCGCTTTCTCTTCCAGGCCTGTCTCAACAGCGTTATTCCGTTCACGCTGATCGCCTGGGCGGAGCAGACGACCGATGCCGGTCTTGCGACCATTCTCAACTCGACCTCGCCGATCTTCACGTTCCTGCTGACGGTGCTCGTCGCCCGGCACGAGGCGGTCACGGGGCAGAAGCTGTTCGGGGTTTGCGTAGGCCTAATCGGCGTCTGCCTCATCGTCGGCTTCGAAGCGCTGGGCGGCCTCGGACATGAGGCCTTCGCGCAGATGGTGATCGTCGCTGCCACGATAAGCTATGCGGGTGCTGCGATTTTCGGCAAGAACTTCAAGGGCATGGATCCGATGCTGCCGGCGGCCGGATCGATGATCTGCGGGGCGATCATTCTCATCCCCGTCAGTCTTGTCGTCGACAGGCCCTGGACGCTGGCCCCGAGCCGCGAATCCATCGCCGCCCTGCTTGCCCTGTCCGTCTTCTCCACGGCGCTCGCCTTCGTCATCTATTTCAGGCTCATCCAGACGCTGGGCTCGGTGGGCACGACGGCACAGGCCTATATCCGCGTCCCGATCGGCGTGGGTATTGGCGTCGTGTTCCTCGGCGAGAAACTGCCGCCGATGGCCTGGATCGGGCTGATCTTCGTTGTCGCCGGGGTCATCGCCATGACGCGGCCGGCGCGCAGGGCCACGCCAGAGGCCTACAAGGCATAGAGCATTCCCGTCGACGCGGCATCGCTTCGGCGTCGGACAAGGCGGGCCTTTTCAGGCTTCGCCCGCTTCGAGCTGCTTGTAGGCGAGGGTCGCGATCTCCAGCAGCCGTTCCCGCGGCAGATCCCCCACGAGCGCGCAACTGATCACCTCGTCGCCCCAGACGAAGGCTTCGAGCGGATCGAGCGTGGCATAGCGGAAGGAGGTTTCGCGACCGTCTTTCACCGGCGTGATGTAGAGCGTCACCCGGCGACCGGTCTCGTCCTCGTACATGACCTGCGCCGCCGGGCCGTTCGCCGCCGGCAGCAGCCGCCCGCCGATGAGCGTCAGTCCGCTGGTGGTGAGATCGGGAATGGTCAGCGAGCGGGCGAGACGCTTGGAAAGCCATGTCTTGAGGTGGTCCTTCTCCCCGGCCCAGACTTCCACCGGATGCAGGACTTCGCCGGAATAGACCTGATGGGCCTTCATCGCCTCGTCGGCAAGGGCGATCTGGATCGGTTCTGCCGGTGCGAACGTGCCGCGCCCGTACCAGCCAGCGGCGCCGCCGACGGCAAGCAGGAGAACGGCCGCCGCCGCCATCCGGCCCCAGTGGAGCACCGGGCTCCGGCTCTCCCTTTCGATGCGGCGGATGTCGAGACGGGAGGGCACCGGTTCGCTGGCGGCGGGGCCATAGAGCGCCCGCAACGTTTCGCTCTGCCGCTTCCAGCCTTCCACCTCTTCGGCGATGGCCGGATTGTCGGCGAGATAGGCTTCGACCGCCGCGCGCGCCGGCCCGTCGAGCATGCCGTCGGCATAGGCGTGAAGATCGGACTCGATGGACTTGCGTTGATCGGGGCTCATTTCACAGATCTCAGTTTCGGCGCGCCCGCCTGCATCGCTTCCCGCAGCGTGGCGCGGGCGCGGGCCAGTCGCGACATGAGGGTGCCGACGGGAATGGAAAGCACGGTTGCCGCTTCGGCATAGCTCATCTCCTCGACGGCGACGAGCAGCAGGACCTCGCGGTGCTCGAGCGGCAGCGCCTGCATCGCCCGTGCCGTCTCGGCGAGCGCCAGCCGGCCCGGCTGCACATCGGGCCCGGCCGGGTCGCTGCCCGGCAGGGTTTCGAGTGAAACGGGCGCCGGCGAGCGGCGCAACTGGCGAAGATCGTTGCGATAGACATTGAGCAGGATGCGGAACACCCAGGAGCGGACGGAACCCGAAGGGCGCCAGAGGCCGCGCTTGCGGATCGCCCGTTCCAGGCAGTCCTGGACGAGATCGTCGGCCTTGTCAGGGTCGTGCGTCAGTGCGCGGGCGTAGCGCCGCAACGCCGGCACGCATTCCTCGATCTCGTCCATGAGCTGCGACATCGGCTACTCTTTGGCGACGTGCCAGACACCGCCCATCCCGTCCCCGGTGACATCGCCGGATTTCTTGTCGTTCTGCCACAGATAGAGCGGCTTGCCGTCATAGGCCCACTGCTTGCTGCCGTCCTTACGGGCGACCAGCGTATATTTGCCGTCCGCGGCAGCATCCGCCGCCGCCATCAGGGGCGGCCACTTCTGGGCGCAGGCATCGTAGCAGTTGGACGTGTCCTTCGCATCCTTGTCGAAGATGTAAAGCGTCATGCCCTTGGCGTCGGTGAGAACCTCGCCCTTGGCCGTATCCATGGACTTGATGGCGCCGCCGGCATAGTCGTCCGCATGGGCGAGGGGCACGGTAACCGCCATCACGGCGGCGGCCAGTAGGAGAGAGCGCATGCTGAAATCCTCTTCGTTGCTGGTGTGAACGGCCGGTCGCCCGTCCGTAACCCTGAAGAACACCGCGCGGCCGCCAATAATCCCGCTGGCGAGAAATTTTTTAAGGCTAGTGCCGTGCCCGCGCCGTCAGGCGGAGGACGCCCGCTTCGTCAGCTGATGCTCGCGCCAGATGGTGAAGAGACCGGCGCCAACGACGATGACGGCGCCGGCGATCATGTTGAGCGTGACGATCTCGCCGAACAGCCAGACGGCGAGGATGACGTTGAGAACGAGCTGAAAATAGGTGACGGGCTGGACTTCGGCCGCCGGCAGCAGACCATAGGCGCGGATCAGGAAATAGTGGCTGAGGGTGCCGCAGACGCAGAGTGCGGCAAGGGCGAACCAGTCGGACGGTTCGACCGCCGTCCAGTAGAACGGACCGATCAGCGAGATCGCCACGGCTCCGGCCATGCCGGCGTAGAAGAGGCTGGTCACGGCCGAATCCTCGCGGCTCACGGCGCGGGTGGCGATGCTGTAAAGCGCAAAGAGCACCGACGCCCCGAGGGGGAGAAGCAGCGACAGATCGAAATGCACATCCACGGGATTGATGATCACGAGAACGCCGAGCAGGCCCACCAGCACGGCGGTTCCGCGCCGCCATCCGACCGCCTCGCCGAGCAGCGGGATCGAGAGGATCGTGATGATCAGCGGCGTTGCCTGAAAGATCGACTGGCTCATGGCGAGACCGGCATGCACATAGGAAAACACGATGAGCACGATTTCCGCGACGAGCAGCAGGCCTCTCGCGATCTGCAACCATGGGCGCCCCGTGCGCACGGCCTGGCGCATGCCACCCGGCGACGACGCGGCAAAGCCGCAGACGAAAAGCGCGAAGGCCCAGAAGCGGATCATCGTTATGAACAGCGCGGGATAACGATCGCCGAGATATTTGGTGATCGCATCCTGGCCGGCAAAAATGCAGATGGCCAGGAAGGCGAAGAGATAACCGCGGGTCTTGGGGCTCATGGCGTCCACACTCAGAATCGTCGAGCCCGCTGATAGCACAGGGCCGTGGGCAAGGCGCGGGCAAACGCGCCGCGTCTTCTCAACGGCCCGGAATGATGGCCGGCCGTAAAGCCGCGCCGGGACGGCACCCGGCTCAGAACGTGGGCGGCGTGCAGACCCAGAGGATGCTGGCCGCATCGTCGCCGATATTGCGATAGGAGTGCGGAATATTGGAGCGGAAGCAGAAGCCGTCGCCGGTCTCCAAACGGAAGGCATCGCCGTTGAGGGTGAGTTCCACGGTGCCGGTGAGGACGTAGCCGACCTCCTCGCCCTCATGCGTGATGGTTTCCCCGCTCTGCCCGCCCAGCTCCAGGTGATGGATGTTGCACTGGAGCAGATGGCCGTCCTTGTAGGGGATGATGCGCTCGAGCATCAGGCCGCGCGAGGTTCCCTTGTGCTTATCGAGGGTGATGAAGGGGCGCGTGCCCTTGCGGAATATGACGGATTCGTCGTCAGCCGGCTCGTCGAAGAGCCAGCTGATATTGGTTTCGAGCACCTGCACGACGCGGTGGATCATCGGAAGCGAGGGCAGCACCTTGCCGTTTTCCACCTTCGACAGAAGGCTTTCCGAGCAGCCACTGCTTTCGGCAAGTTCCTTCAGCGTCAGCCCTTTCATCTGCCGCGCGAGCCGCAACCGGACGCCGAGGCTCTTCTTGGTGTCGCTGAGGCTGTCCCGCTCGGCGTCCTGACGCTTCTCCCGCTTCATTCCGGTTCCTTCTTGATCGTGCCGGGGCTGCTTGTCGTCGAAATTCAATGGGCCATGCCGCCATCGACCATCATCTGCTTTGCAGTGATATAGCGGGATTCCTCCGAGGCCAGAAAGACATAAATCGGCGCCACTTCGTCCGGCGTGCCCTGCCGGCCGAGCGGCACGATGCGCTTGACGACCTCGCCATGCGCCGTGGCGCCGCCCATGAGGGCGATGGCCGGGTTGTTGAAGGGCGTATCGATCCAGCCGGGCAGGACGGAGTTCACGCGGATATTGTCGGGCGCAAGCTCCTGGGCGAGCGCGACGGTATAGGCGATGACCGCGCCCTTGGCGGCGGCATAGCCCGTCATGCCCGGCGCGCCGCGAAGGCCCGCCAGCGAGGACGTGGTGGTGATGCTGCCGCCGCCGGCCTTGCGGATGACGGGCGCGGCATGTTTCGTCGCGAAGAAGGTGCCACGGGCATTGACGTCGAAGACGGCGTCCCAGTCGTCGCCGGAGAACTGTTCGGCATGGCCGAGCCTCTGCAGCCCGGCGAAGAAGACGAGCGTATCGATCCCGCCCATCCGGCTTTCCGCGGCGGCGACGGCATCACGCACGCTCGCCTCCTGGCAGACGTCGCAGGCGATGGCCGACGCGTGGCGGCCGGTTCTGGCGCGGCTTGCGGCCGTTTCTTCGGCGGCCGGCAGGTTGATATCGGCGATGACGAGGTCCGCTCCGTTGTCGGCGAACTGGATGGCGGCGGCTCTGCCGATGCCGGTGGCCGCGCCGATCATCAAGGCCTTCTTGCCCGCAAGTCTCATGTCACTCTCCTCTGGTCAGTTCGTTATACGGTTCGGGATTGGCAGGCCTGCGCAAGTGCGACCCAATAGTGCGCACCGAGCGGCAGGATCTCGTCGTTGAAGTCGAATTCCGGGCTGTGCAGCGCCGTCGGGCGGCCGTTGCCGATCCAGGCATAGGCGCCCCTGCACGCGGCAAGCATGAAGGCGAAATCTTCCGACGCCATGCTCGGGGTGAACTGCGTGATCGCTGCCCCGCCGGTCGGCGAAAGCTCGGCGGCGCGCAGCATGATGCCGGCGGCATCGGGGTCGTTCGTCGTCACCGGATATTGCGACTGAATGTCGAGGCCGATCTTGACCGCGTGGGTGCGCGCGACGCCCTCCGCCATCTCGTGCATGCGCCGGTGCGCTGTGGATGCGACGCCCTCATCGAAGTAGCGCAGGGTTCCGCGCAGCTCCACGCTGTCGGGCAGGGCATTCAGGGAATGGCCGCCGTGAATCTGGGTGATCGAGAGCACGAGCTGCTGGTGCGGATCGATGGCGCGGCTGACGATGGCTTGCAGCGCCTGCGTCAGCGCACCCGCGGCCACGATCGTGTCGGTGCCGAGATGCGGCAGGGCGGCGTGCACCCCGTCGCCGCTCACCGTGATGCGGAAGAGATCCATGGCCGCCATCATCGGCCCCGGCCGCACCGCGATCCGGCCGGTTTCGAGGGAGGGCCAGTTGTGCAGGCCGAAGACGAGGTCGCAGGGCGCATGGTCGAACAGACCGTCCTCGACCATGACCCGGCCGCCGCCGGCCGCCTCCTCGGCGGGCTGAAAGATGAAGTGCAGGGTGCCGGGGACATCCTCCTGTCCCGAGAGGTAGTCGGCAGCCGCCAGCAGCATGGTCATGTGCCCGTCATGCCCGCAGGCATGGGTCGCGCCGGGGCGGGCGGAGCGATAAGACAGGGACGATTGCTCGGTGAGCGGCAGGGCGTCCATGTCGGCGCGAAAACCGATGCGCGGTCCGGCCTGTTTTCCTTCGAGACTTGCGACCAGTCCTGTCCCGGCAAGGCCTTGCCGTACCTTGAGGCCCATCTCGCCGAGACGGGCCGCGAGAAAGGCGGCCGTGTCGCGCTCCTCGAAGGCGATTTCCGGGTTCTGGTGCAGGTGATGCCGCCAGGCGCGATAGGTCGAGGCGCGTTCATCGAAGAAGTCCGACGCCTGCTTGTGGGAGAATGTCATAGGTTGTCCGTTCGTTTCAGGTCGGACCCGGCGCCGGCCGCCGTCAGGACCGAGGGCGGCGGCAGGCGGTCGAGGCCGAGGTGACAGGCGGCCGCGCTTCCGCCGCCCTTGCCGGAAAGTGCCGGTTCGCTGCTCCGGCAGGCGTCGACGACGAAGGGGCAGCGGCTGCGGAAGGAGCAACCCTCGGGAATGTGGATCGGGTCCGGCGGCTCGCCTTCGAGCAGATAGTCCCGCGGCCGGAAGGGTTTCGCCTCCACCGTGCTCACCGAGCTCAGCAGCGTGCGCGTGTAGGGGTGGGCGGGCGTGTCGAAGATCGTCTCGTTGTCGCCGATCTCGACGATCTTGCCGAGATACATGACCGCAATGCGCGCGCAGGCCCGCCGCACCATGGCAAGATCGTGGGAAATGTAGAGATAGGTGATGCCGTGCCTGCGCTGCAGGCTGTCGAAGAGGTCGAGCAGCTTGGCCTGCTCGACCTGGTCGAGCGCGGACAACGTCTCGTCGAGGATCAGCACGCTCGGTTCGAGAACCATCGCGCGGGCGATGTTGACGCGCTGACGCTGGCCGGCGCTGAGACCGACGGGCAGCGCGTCGTAGAGGTCAGGCGACAGGCCGACCTCCTGCATCACGGCGGAGACCTTTTCCCGCAGGCCGCGCCCGGATGCGAGCCCGTGGATGCTGAGGGGCTCGGCGATGGTCGCGCCGATCGAGACATGCGAAGGGATGGAATTGTAGGGATCCTGCAGGAGGAGCTGGAAGCGGCGGCGCATGGCAAGCAGCGCTTCGCCGCGCAGGGTCGCGACATCGACGCCGTTCACCTCGATCGCCCCGTGATCTGGCGGTTCGAGCGAGGAGAGCAGGCGCGACAGGGTGGATTTCCCGCAGCCGGATTCGCCGATCAGGCCGAGGCTCTCGCCGCGGCGAACCTCGAAGGAAACGCCCCGGACGGCCTGCACGCGGTTCTTCCGGAACAGCGATGCGCGGTCCTTCACCTCATAGGTCTTGGCGACGTCGCGCACGCTGAGGACGACGGGCTCGGCATTGACCTTCGGCACGGCGCCGACGTCGTGCCAGAGCCGCGGCACCTTGGCGAGCAGCTCCTTCGTATAGGGATGAACCGGGTTTTTCTGGATACGGCCGGTATCCTGCGCCTCCACGATCGCTCCCTTGTCGAGAACGACGACCGCGTCGGCAATGTCGACGATGGTGCCGAAGGAGGAGGAGACGAAGACGATGGACGTGCCGAAGTCGCGTTGCAGGTCGCGCAGCAGGCGCAGGATCTGGGCGGCGACGGTTACGTCCAGCGGCTGGGTGATGTTGTCGGCGACCAGCAGTTTCGGGTTGGAGATGAGCGCATCGACGATCATCGCCCGCTGCATCATGCCGCCGGAGAACTGGAAGGGATATTCGTCGAAGCGCGAACGGGCCGAGGGAATGCGCACGGCATCGAGCAGGTCGACGACGCGCCCCCGCGTCTCTTGGCGGGAAAGGCCGGGCTCGATGGTGCGCAGCTTCTCCTCGATCTGGTGGCCCACCGGCACGGTCGGATCGAGCGCCGTGGTCGGGTTGGCGCCGATATAGGCGATCTCGCGGCCGCGCAGGCGCGCCATCTCGGCTTCCGGCAGGGCAAGAAGGTTTCTCCCCTGATAGGTCACCGTGCCGGAGGTGACCTGAAGCGGCGGGCGCACCCAGTTGACCAGCGCGCGGGAGAGCAGCGTCTTGCCCGAGCCGCTTTCGCCGATGATACCGAGCACGGATTTCGGCTCGACCTTGAAGCTGATGTCGCAAAGCAGCTTTCGCGCGCCCGAGCCAAGGGAAATGCTGAGGCCTTCGACGTTGAGAAGAGGTTCCGCCGCCATCATGCCGCTCCCTGCAGAATGAGGTTCCGGCTTCTTTCCAGAACGCCGCCGATGAGGTTGAGGCTGCCGAGCGAAAGCGCCAGCAGGCAGCCGGGCACGATGGTGATCCACCAGGCGTTCAGGAGATACTGCGTGCCGCCCGAGATGATCGTGCCGAAGGTCGGCGTCGGTGGCTGGATGCCGATGCCGATGAAGCCGAAGATCGCCTCGAAGATCATCATGCGCGCGACGTCGAGCACCGCGACGAAGGCGATGGGCGGCAGGATGGAGGGCGCGATATGCCGGACCATGATGCGCAGGTCCGAGGCGCCGATGATGCGGGCGGCGCGCACATATTCCTTCTGGCGCTCGGCGAGCGTCACGCTGCGCGCAACGCGGGCATAGATCGGCCAGCCGGAGAGCACGAGCACCGAGACGATGGTGAAGGGGTTCGGGCGCGACATGCCGAGAATGGTGATGGCGAGGATGATGACCGGGATGGACATCTGGATATCGGTGATGCGCATCAGGACGACATCCGTCCAGCCACCGCGATAGCCGGAAAAGATGCCGATGGCGCAGCCGAGCACGAACATCAGCACGACGCTGACGACGCCGATCAGGAAGGCGTTGCGCAGGCCGATCAGCGAGCGCAGCAGGAGGTCGCGGCCGAGCTGATCCGTGCCGAGGAAATAGGGAAGCTTGCCGCCCTCCATGAACACGGGCGGCAGGAACTTGTCGGCGACCGAGATCTTCGTCGCCGAGGCGTCGATGATGAAGGGACCGAACAGCGTCAGCAGGCAGAGCGCGAGGAAGACGGCGCTTGCCACCTTCATTTCGGGCGAGCGCCAGGCATGCCGCAGGATGCGGGCATTGACGCTCTGGCCACGGGCGGGCGTGTGGGAAGATTGTGGGGTGGAGGATGCGATGGCCATGGTACCCCTCAGAACTTCAGGCGTCGGTCGATCGTCGTCGAGGCGAAGTCGACGGCGATGTTGATGAAGACGAGCACGGTGCTGGCGAAGATCGCGACCGTCTGGATGATCGGGAAATCGCGCTGGAAGACCGCATTGATCGTCAGAAGCCCGATGCCGGGGAAGCTGAAGATGTATTCGACGACGAAGAGCCCGCCGAGCAGCATGCCGATCATCTGCGCGCCGAAGCTGTTGAGCAGCGGCACGGCCGCATTGCGCAGCACATGGCGGAACAGCATGGCCCGCGCGCTGAGGCCGCGCACCTGCCCGATCTCGTAGAACGGGTCCTGCACGTTCGTCGCGACGGCGACCGAGATCGAGCGGATCATCACCGGCGCAAGCTCCACCGCGACGACGATGGCGGGGATGATGACATAGCCGATGTGCTGGTAGCCGATGGCGGGCAGCCAGCCGGTGCGGGCCGACAGCAGGTAGATCAGCACGATGCCGACCCAGACATTGGGCAGCGAGACGAGGAAGGAGGAAAGGTAGAGCGCAACCTTCTGCGGCCAGCCCCTGTTCCGCACACCGGCGAGGATGCCGAGCGGGATCGAGACGAGACAGGCGAGCAGGAAGCCGCAGGCGGCGAGCAGCAGCGTATAGGGCAGCGCCTTGCCGATCAGTTCGATGACGGCGGCGCGCTCGACCGGTGGCGAGCCGGCGGCATCCTGGGAGCCGCCCGTGGTGCCGCCCTGCTTGCCGCGGATGAAGGAATTGCCGAAGTCGCCCTTGGCGATATCGCCGAGATAGCGCAGGAACTGCACGGGGATGGGGTCGCGCAGCCCGAGGCGCTCGGCCGTTTCCTCCATGGCGCTCGGCGTTGCCATCGGGCCGAGGATGATGCGGATCGGGTCGCCCGGCGCAATGCGCAGCAGCGTGAAGATGACGAAGGCGACAGCCAGGACGATGAGAACGCCCTGACTGATGCGCCGCAAGAAGAATTCCAGGGCAAAAGCCATAATGGATCATCCGGCGATACGGAAAGAAGAGCGGGCGATGCGGTGCCGGCGCATCGCCCGCTGGCGGTCAGGACAGCGTCGCCTTGGACAGATCGATGGGGCCGTTCGGGTAGAACTTGACGCCGTCGAGCTTGGCGCTCATGGCGCGCAGGAAGACCGAGGAGAAGAGCGAGATGCTCGGCGCCTTGCCGGCGATGAGCGGCAGGGTCTCCTCCTGCAGGATCTTCAGGCGCTCCTCCGTGGAGGTGGCGCCGCGCTCCTTGTCGAGGGAGGCGTCGATCTCGGCATCGCTGACCCCGTTGATGAGCGCGAACTTGGAATGGTAGTTCGGCCGCAGCACGAGATCGGGTTCCGGCGAGCCGGTGATCCAGCCGACATCGATGATATGGCCGGGGCCCTGGCCGTCGGCGCGGCGATAGAGCTGCTCTTCCCAGGCGGCGGGCTCGAGAGTGGTGAGCTTCACCGGGAAACCCTGTTCCTGCAGCATGGCGGTGATGAGTTCGCCATATTCGCGCGTCTTCGGATAGAAGCCGACCGAGGTGATGTATTCGATTTCCGGCAGGCCCTGGCCATTGGGGAAGCCGGCCTGGGCAAGCAGGGCCTGCGTCTTTTCCGGGTCGTATTCCGGATAATCCTTCACGTCGGTGAAGCCGAACTTTACCGGGGAGACATGGCAGTTCGAGGCCTGCCCGGCCTCGCCGACCACGGCAAGGACCTGCGAGCGGTCGATGGCATGGCAGACCGCCAGCCGGATGCGCGGATCGTCGAAGGGCGGCTTGTTGCAGCGGAAGTGCAGGTACTTGTTCTCGCTGGACAGCGACCGGTCCGTCTTGAGGTTCGCTTCCTTCTGAAGGGAGAGATACTGCTCTGGCTCCAGACGTTCGGTGAGGTGGTACTGACCGTTGAGAAGCCCGAGCACGCGCGTGTTCGCATCCGGAACATAGGCCCAGACGATCTCCTCGATGGAGGGCTTGCCCTCGTGGAACTTGTCGAAGGCGGCGAACTTGATCTGGTCGCCGGTGGTCTCGACATATTTGAACGGGCCGGTGCCGTTCGGGCGCTGCTTCAGCGTCTCCGGATTGGCGACGTCGGCGGCCGAGAGGATCGGCAGGAAGCTCGAGACGTACCAGAAGTTCAGCGCCGGATAGCCGTATTGCCTGGTGCTCAGCCGCACCGTGAAATCGTCGACGACCTCGACATCGACGCGGCCCGGATACCAGGCCGAGGCCGGGCGGTCGGGGTTGGAGGCATATTCGTAGGTCGCCTTCACGTCGGCCGCAGTGAAGGGCTTGCCGTCATGGAAGGTCACGCCCTGGCGCAGCTTGTATTCCAGCGTGTGCTCGTCGATCACGGACCATTCGGTCGCAAGGTCCGGCAGGATTTCGCCCGGATTGGCCTCGCTCATCGGGCATTTGGTGAGATGGCCGAAGAGAAAGCCCTCGGCGGTGATCTGCGGGGCGACGGTGTGCGAGGTCGGGTCCCAGCTGCTGGTCACGGTGCCGGCGGCTGCGAAGATGAGCGGACCGGATGCGGCCAGGGCCCGGCTGGCAAGGCTCGGTAGCGAGAGCGCGGCGACGCCGAGGGCGCTCGCCTTCATGAATTCACGTCGGTTGATCGTCACGGTTAGGTTCCCTCTGGTTGGCGAAAAGGCACGCAAAGGGGCGCCGGCCATCAGCCGGAAACTGTCGATGAAATGGATGCCCCTCCTGGAAGGCGGATTTCTTTGGTTCCGCTTGCTCCCATGCCTTTTTGTAAACACAATCGCACTTCTGTTCAAGTGACTTGAATGTGAATGTGGTGTAATTTCTTTCCTGCGACCCCGGACAGGGGCGTGGTCGGCAGATCGCGGGAAGGGGGGCGGGCCTCGGCCGCGGCGGTTTTCGACGGGGTGCAGCGGGCAGGCAGGCAATAGGGCGGCGGCATCAGGGCTCGAAGAACCGCATGTTGACATTCCGCATTTCTCGATCCTATCGTAACGGAACGTCAATCTGGTGACGGGCGGCAAGGATGCCGCCATACTTCTGAGCGCAATGTCGCCTCCTGTGCCTCGCATCGTTCCGAGGCTGGGAGGTTTTTTGTTTTCTGGCGGGAGAAAGAAAACAGGCGCGCCCAGCGGACCGGACAGGCGGCATCTCGGCAAGCGGAAGCGATGGGGCGCAAGACCTCACCAGCGGTGGCCGATCAAAAAAAGGGGATCAAATTAAGGGATGAACCGAAACAATGGGAACTCTCAACCGAAATCAGCGGACCTCCGCGCCATGGCGCGTCGGGGTTCTCTTCTCGAAGACCGGATTCATGTCGGTCATCGAGGAAACGCAGTTGCGTGGCACGCTGATCGCCATCGACGAGATCAATGACCGGGGCGGCGTCAACGGGCGCCCCATCGAGCCGATCGTCTACGATCCGGGCTCGGAAATCCGCTCCTACGGGCAATATGCCAAGCGCCTGATGGTCGAGGACGGCGTCAGCACGATCTTCGGCTGCTACACCTCCTCCAGCCGCAAGGCGGTCCTACCGGTCGTCGAGCGGCTGGATGGCCTGCTCTGGTATCCGACACTTTACGAGGGCTTCGAGTTCTCGCCGAACGTCATCTATACCGGCGCGACGCCGAACCAGAATTCCGTGCAGCTCTGCCGGGCGCTGATGAGCCAGTTCGGCAACCGCTTCTTCTTCGTCGGCTCGGACTACGTCTATCCGCGCGAATCCAATCGGGTGATGCGGGAACTGGTGCGCAACAATGGCGGGACGATCGTCGGGGAACGGTATCTGCGCCTCGAGGCCGACCGCAGCGAGTTCATGCCGCTGGTGCGCGAGATCAAGCAGGCGCAGCCGGACGTGATCTTCTCCACCGTCGTCGGCGAATCCACCACCTTCCTCTATCAGGCTTATCACGATCTCGGCCTCAATCCGAAGACCGTGCCCATTGCCAGCCTCACCACGACCGAGGCGGAAATCCGCGCCATGGGCTACGATGTCGGGGAGGGGCACTATACGGCGGCATCCTATTTCCAGGGTGTGGAGACGGCGAGCAACAACAGCTTCGTCAGCCACTACCAGAAGCGCTATGGCGGCGACGAGCCGACCAACATGTGCCTCGAAGCCTCGTATTTTCAGGTCAATCTCTTCGCCCGCACGCTGGAGGAGACCAATTCCCTCGACACCAAGCAATTGCGCACCTTCGTCATGGGGGCGGAATTCGAGGCGCCGCAGGGGAGTGTGTCGATCAACCCCGTCTGGGGCCATGCGGATGTCTGGACGCGCATCGGCCGGGCGAACCGGCAGGGCCAGTTCGACATCGTCTTCCAGTCGCAGGCGAGCGTGAAGGCCGATCCCTATCTCATCGGCTACGGCCGTTGTCTGGAGAATTGCTGAATGCAGGAAACGGGAAGACGCCGTCCCCAGCGGGAGGAGCGCATGCCGGAAATGTCGAGGGCGGACTACGGTCACGACCGCTGGATCGGGGGGCAAAAGCCGGAGAACCGGCCTGTCGCGGAGGAGCGTCCGCGTCAGGCGGGCCTTCCGGCCGAGTTCACCGTCGCCGTCATCGTCGAGCGCGATGACCATGGCGAGTTCCTGATCCGGGAGTTGCAGCGTCAGCGCGTCGCCGTGCGGCACATCTGGCCGAAGCCGGCGCAGATCCCGCTGCAATACGACGCGATCTTCTGCCTGCTTTCGGACGACCTGCCGCAGCGCATTCCCTGGGTGCCGGGGGAGCCGTCCTCCGCGCTGATCCTCGTGGATGACGGCAAGGCGCCGCTCAACCTCAAGCTCGTCCATAACTGCGCGGCGCACGGCATGCTGCATTATCCGGCGACGGCCCGGATGATCCAGGCGGTGCTGATGATGGCGCGCGAGCATTTCCAGTATGAGCGGCGCCTTCGCGGGCGGATCGACAAACTCGACGAGAACCTGCGCACCATGCGCCTCGTCGAGCGGGCGAAGGCGCTGCTCATCCGCTTGAAAAACCTCAGCGAAGAGGAGGCCTACAACTTCCTGCGCAAGCAGGCGATGGAGAAGCGCGTGACGATCGGCGCCGTCGCTGCGGCGGTGATTGACTCGCACGAACTTCTCAGTTAGCGTTTTCGTATTGTCGCGGCAAAGGCGCTGCGCAAATAAGGGTGACGATACCCCACGGGTCCGCGAGAGCGGAGCGTGGGGTTTTTTGTTTTTCTACATGACCTGAAGCCGATCCGGCGAAAGCACGCGATGCGTCGCAGCCGGACCTGCCAGACAAGCGCATTCCCCGCGGCGAGGACGCCGCAAACAAATCCAGAGGCGAAGAGGCCCCGAAACGATCCGCCAGTCCGGCGGAGCGCTTCGGGGCCTTTGTTTTTTGATGGAGACAGAGGGTGAACAAGAACAGGCGCGAATTTCTGAAAATCGGGGCGGCAGCCGGCGCGGTATCGCTGGTGGGCTTCCCCCATATCTGGTCGAAGAATTCCTCGCTGGCCTTTGCGCAGGACGGTGAGATCAAGGTGGGCGTGCTCTTCTCGCTGACCGGCACGACGGCGATTATCGAGGAGTCGCTGAACAAGGCGACGCTGATGGCGATCGAGGAGATCAATGCCAATGGCGGCATCAACGGGCTGAAGATCACGCCGGTGGTGGAAGACCCGGCCTCGGATCCGGCGACCTTCGCCGAAAAGGCCCGCAAGCTGGTGCTCAGCGACCGCTGCGTTTCCGTGTTCGGCTCCTATACCTCGGCGAGCCGCAAGGCCGTGCTGCCGGTCTTCGAGAAGCAGGAGAACCTCTTCTGGTATCCGACGCTCTACGAGGGCCGCGAATGCTCCAAGAACGTCATCTATACGGGCGCGGTGCCGAACCAGCAGCAGGACGACTTCATTCCCTGGCTGGTCGAGAAGTTCGGCAAGCGCTGGTACCTGATCGGCTCGAACTACATCTATCCGAAGGAAGAGAACAACTACTGCAAGAAGCTGCTCGAAGGGCTCGGCGCGGAGGTCATCGCCGAGGAATACGTGCCGCTCGGTCATTCGGAGTTCTCCTCCGTCATCAACAAGTTCCGCTCGGAAAAGCCCAACGTCATCTTCTCGACGGTGGTCGGCGATTCCGTGGTGGCGCTGCACCGGCAGTATCGTGCGGCCGGCCTTGACCCGGCCACCATGCCGATGGCGAGCCTCACCACCTCCGAGAACGAGGTCGCGGCCATGGGCGGTGATGCCGCCGCCGGCCACTTCACCTCCGCGCCCTACTTCATGGTCTTCGATTCCCCGGAGAACCAGCGCTTCGTCGAGGCCTACCGCTCCCGCTGGGGCGGCGACAAGGTCACGCATTTCGTCTCGGAATCCTCCTACTTCCAGGTCCATCTCTTCAAGCAGGCGGTCGCCAAGCTCGCGGCGAGCGACATCGGCCCGCTCGCCATCCGCGAGGCGGTGAAGAACGAGCAGTACAAGGCGCCGCAGGGCCTAGTGAAGGTGGAGCCGGAGAACCTGCACTGCTGGCTGCGTCCGAAGATCGGGCAATGCAAGGCGGACGGGCAGTTCGAGATTCTGACGCAATCGGCCGACTGGCTCGAGCCCAATCCCTACAGCGCCTATCCCAACCAGAAGTGCACCGCCGAAGGCCTCAAGGAGGTCTGATCCCCCGAGCAGCCGGCGGCCGTCTTCCGGACGGCCGCCGGTCCAACCTCCTGGAGAAGGTGCCGATGGACTTCGTCGTTTCGCAAATTCTGACAGGCCTCAGCCTGTCCTCGATCCTGCTTCTCGTGGCCCTCGGGTTTGCGATCATCTACGGGGTGACCGGGGTCATCAATCTCGCCCATGGCGAGTTCGTGATGCTCGGCGCCTACTGTGCCTGGCTGCTGCAAAGCCAGTTCGGCTGGAGCCTTCTGGCAAGCCTTGCCGTCATCTTCCTCCTGATCGCCGCGCTCGGCTGGCTGATCGAGGTCGCCGTCATCCGCCATCTCTATGACCGGCCGCTGGACACGATCCTCGCGACCTGGGGCCTTGGCGTCATGACACAGCAGATCGTGCGCCTGACGGCCGGCGGCGAGCTGCGCTACGTGCAGATGCCGCCGTCGCTGTCCGGCAGCGTCGATATCCTCGGCGCGACCGACTCGGCCTACCGCCTCTTCGTGCTCGCCGTGGCGCTCGGCCTCTTCGTGCTGACCTGGTGCATCTACCGCTACACGTCCTTCGGCCTGAAACTTCGGGCGATCACCCAGAACCGCGCCATCGCATCGAGCTTCGGCATCAATTCCGCCCGCGCCTATCGGCTGACCTTCGCCTATGGGGCCGGCATCGCCGGGCTTGCCGGCGCGCTGATCTCGCCCCTGAAAAGTGTATCGCCGGAAATGGGCACGACCTATGTCGTCGACGCCTTCATGGTGGTCGTTCTCGGCGGCGTGCAGAGCCTCGTCGGCACGCTCGCAAGCTCCACAGTACTCGGCGAAGCCTCCGGCCTTCTTGCCTATTACAGCAACGACACGATCGCCAAGGCGCTCGTCCTCATCGCCATCGTCATCATCATCCGGTTCCGGCCGCAGGGCTTGTTCGCCCCGCGTGTGCGCGCCTGACCGCCTGCGTCAACGAGAGGTTCCGCCTTGTCTGGAAAAGTCTCCCGCCAAATCCTTCTCTACGGCGTCGTCTGTCTGGCGATCCTCGCCGTGCCCCTGCTGGTCGACGACGCCTTCCTGCTCAACAAATATGCCCGTTACCTGATCTTCGGCATGCTGGCGATCGCGCTCAGCCTGTCCTGGGGCTATGCCGGCATCCTCAATCTCGGACAGGCCACGACCTTCGGTCTCGGTTCCTATTGCATGGCCATGTTCCTGAAGCTGAAGACTGTGCCGATCCACACCGGCAGCGACGGCCTTCCCGACTTCATGGTCTGGAACAACGTCACCGAGCTGCCGTGGATCTGGTCGCCCTTCTATTCCATGCCCATCGCGCTTCTCGCAGGCATCCTTGTTCCGGCGCTGTTCGCTGCGCTTCTCGGCTGGTTCATGTTCGGCGGGCGCATCGCCGGGGTCTATGCGGCGATCATCACGCTCGCCGCCATGGTGGTGGTCAACCTCATCATCGTCGACCAGCAGAGCTATACCGGCGGCTTCAACGGCATCACCGACCTTGCGCAGTTCGACATTGCCGGTCTGACCTTCGATGCCTATTCCGCCTCGACCTATTATCTCGTGGCGGCCTGCCTCACCGTCACGCTGTTCCTCGCGCTCGCCGTCTCGCGCAGCAAGACCGGCCTCATCCTGCAGGCGGTGCGTGACCAGGAGGAGCGGGTACGCTTCTTCGGCTACGATGTCGCGCTCTACAAGACCGTCGTCTTCGCCCTTTCCGCTGCCATCGCGGGTCTTGCGGGCATGCTCTACACGATCGTCATGGAATTCGCCTCGCCGACCTTCCTCGGCGTGCCGCTCAGCCTTTCCATCGTGATCTGGGTTGCCGTCGGCGGCCGGCAGAGCCTCGTCGGCGCCATGCTGGGGGCGATCCTGGTCACCGGCGTGCAAGGGGCGCTGTCGGAATCCGAAGCCTTCCTCGAAACCTGGACCCTCGTCATGGGCGGCCTGTTTGTCCTCATCGTGCTGTTCATGCCGAAGGGGCTGGCGGGCGCCTTCGAAGCCCTCGTGCGCCGCTTCCCTAAGGCAGAGCGCGAGGGCGGCGCCCGCCATGCCACCGAGCATTCCCCATCCGAATCCCAACCCCATCTCGGAGGTGCGCTATGACGTCCGCCCGCGCGCAATTGCTCGCGCTCAACCAGGTGACCGTCGCCTTCTCGGGTTTCATCGCGGTCGACCGGCTCGACTTCGAGGTGGCGGCGGGCGAGCTGCGCTGCCTGATCGGCCCGAACGGTGCCGGCAAATCGACGACGCTCGACCTCATCTGCGGCAAGTCCCGCATCACCTCGGGCGAAATCGTCTTCCGCGGCGCCCCCATCCACGCCCTGAGGGAGTTCCGCATCGCCCGCACCGGCATCGGCCGCAAGTTCCAGGTGCCGAGCGTGTTTCGCGAACTGACCGTGCGGGAAAACCTGGAGATCGGCTGCTCGCGCGATCCGGGCGTCTGGCGCAATCTTTTCCGCTTCTCCGGCGGGGCGGACACCGAGCGGCTGGAGCGCCTCGCCGTGCTGGTCGGGCTGGAGGACCAGCTCGAAACCCAGGCCGCGCAACTCTCGCACGGCCAGACGCAATGGCTGGAGATCGCACTGATCCTCGCCCAGGATCCTGCGCTCATCCTCATGGACGAGCCGACCGCCGGCATGACGGCGCATGAGACCAACATGACCGCCGAGCTCTTCAACCGGCTGCGCGGCAAGCACACCCTCATCGTCGTCGAGCACGACATGGGCTTCGTGCGCGACATCGCCGAGACGGTTTCGGTGATGCATCAGGGCAAGCTGCTCGCCCAGGGCACCGCCGATGCGGTTTCGCAGGATGCGAAGGTCCGTGAGGCCTATCTCGGTTCGGGAGGTATCGGCCATGCTTGAGCTTTCCGATGTCGACGGCTTCTACGGCCGCAGCCGCGCCCTTCAGTCGGTCTCGCTCTCGGTGCGGGAAGGCGAGTTCCTGACGGTGCTCGGGCGCAACGGCGTCGGCAAGACGACGCTGCTGCGCACCATCCTCGGCCTCATGTCGCGCTGTGCCGGCTCGATCCGGCTCGACGGGGCGGAGATCAACAACCTGCCGACCCATATGCGGGCGCGTGCCGGGCTCGGCTATGTGCCGCAGGGGCGGGGTATCCTGCCGAACTTCACCGTGCGCGAGAACCTGCTGCTCGGCACCTTCGCCGCGGAAAAGCCGGCGCGCACGATCCCCGATCACATCTTCGATCTGTTCCCGATCCTGAAGGAGTTCCTCGGCCGTCGCGGGGGCAATCTCTCTGGCGGTCAGCAGCAGCAGCTCGCCATCGCGCGGGCCCTGCTGTCGGAGCCGAAGATCCTGCTTCTCGACGAGCCGACGGAGGGCATCCAGCCCAACATCGTCGAGCAGATCGAGGACGTGCTGATCGACCTCAACCGCAAGCACGGCCTCGCCGTGATCCTCGTCGAACAGAACATCAAATTCGCGCGGCGGGCCTCGCACCGCTTCGCGATCCTCAATCGCGGAAGCGTGGCGGTGTCGGACGACATCGGCGCGCTCGGCGATGACCTCATCCAGAGCCACCTCGTCGTCTAAGGAGACTTGAAATGTATCATGGTGACATCAGCAGCAGCAAAGACACCGTTGGCGTTGCTGTCGTGAACTACAAGATGCCGCGGCTGCACACCAAGGCCGAAGTGCTGGAAAATGCCCGCAAGATCGCCGCTATGGTGGAGGGCATGAAGGTCGGCCTGCCGGGCATGGATCTGGTCATCTTCCCGGAGTATTCGACCCACGGGATCATGTACGATTCCAAGGAGATGTACGAGACCGCCTCGCAGATCCCGGGCGAAGAAACGGCGATCTTCGCCGAGGCCTGCCGCAAGGCCAATGTCTGGGGCGTCTTCTCGCTGACCGGCGAGCGCCACGAGGAGCACCCGCACAAGGCGCCCTACAACACGCTCATCCTAATGAACAACAAGGGCGAAATCGTCCAGAAGTACCGCAAGATCATGCCCTGGGTGCCGATCGAGGGCTGGTATCCGGGTGACTGCACCTATGTGTCCGAGGGCCCGAAGGGCCTGAAGATCAGCCTCATCATCTGCGATGACGGCAACTACCCGGAGATCTGGCGCGACTGCGCCATGCGGGGCGCCGAGCTCATCATCCGCTGCCAGGGCTACATGTATCCGGCCAAGGAGCAGCAGGTGCAGATCTCCAAGTCCATGGCCTGGGCGAACAACGTCTATGTGGCGGTCGCCAATGCCGCCGGCTTCGACGGGGTCTATTCCTATTTCGGCCATTCCGCGATCGTCGGCTTCGACGGGCGCACGCTCGGCGAATGCGGCACGGAGGAGAACGGCATCCAGTATGCGCAGCTCTCCGTCTCGGCTATCCGCGATGCCCGTCGCAACGGTCAGTCGCAGAACCATCTCTTCAAGCTGCTGCACCGTGGCTATACCGGCATGATCAATTCGGGCGAAGGCGACCGCGGCGTCGCCTCCTGCCCGTACAACTTCTACGCCAAATGGGTGAACGACCCGGACGGGACGCGCGAAATGGTCGAGGCCATGACCCGCGGTTCGGTCGGCACGGATGAATGCCCGATCGAGGGCATTCCCAACGCCAACGCCCATCGCTGACGCAAGCCGGACCATCCGGCCGTCGCGCCGGGTGGTCCCTTCAACAAGAGAGACATGAGGGGAACGAACGTGTCTACACAGTCCACAGGGCCAGGCGATCTGTCGCCGCTCGATGCCGACCACGTGCTCGGCGAAGAATACGAACATGCGCCCGTGCCGCTTTCGGCCCGGCACAGCCTCTTTTCCATGGTGACGGTCTGGGCCGGGTTCCCGGCGATCATCACCGGCTCCATGACGGGCTCGATCCTCGTGCTCGGCATGGGCTTTTCCCGCGCGCTCGTCGCGATGGTGCTCGGCAACCTGATCATGTTCGCCTATGTCGGCGCGCTCGGCCTTTCGGCGACGAAGAGCGGGCGCAACTTCGCGCTGATCGCCTCCGGCGTCTTCGGCACCAAGGGCTATGCGCTCGCCTCCGGCCTGCTCTCGACGCTGCTGCTCGGCTGGTTCGCCGTGCAGACCGGCATTACCGGCGCGCTGATCGCCTCGACCTACGGGATGAGTTATGTGGCGATGACCATCGTCGCGGGCCTGCTCTATATCGCCATCACCTTCATCGGCGTGCGCGGCCTGCACCTGATCGGCCTCGTTTCTGTGCCGCTGTTCTTCGTGCTCGGGCTCTTCGTGGTGATGCACGCGGCCTCGACCACCACCTTCGACGCGATCTGGAACTATGCCGGCAACAACGGCGTCGCCACCATGTCGATGGGGGTCGGGCTGACGGTCGTCATCGCGCTCTTCATCGATGCCGGCACGGTGACCGCCGATTTCAACCGCTGGGCCAGGACCGGCAGCCACTCCCTCATCGCGACCTTCTCGGCCTTCCCGGTCTCCAATCTCGTCGCCATGCTGGTCGGCGGCATCCTGACGGCAGCGCTGGCGGTGCCGAACGCCAATCCGTTCGGGGCGGACAACATGTTCGGCTACATGAACACGTTGCAGATCGGCTGGCTCAGCGCGCTCGCCTTCCTGTTCCTCTATATCAACCTCGGCTCGGTCTGCTCGCACTGCCTCTACAATGCGGCGACCGGCTGGTCGCGCATCCTCGGCTCGAAGATGCGACTGCTCGCCGTGGTGCTCGGCGTGCTCGGCATCGTGATCGCCGCCGGCAATGTCTGGGCTTTCTTCATCCAGTGGCTGTCGCTGCTCGGCATCGTGGTTCCGCCCATCGGCATGATCCTCCTGGTCGAGGCCTACATCTTCAAGAGCGCGGGTGCGATGGAAAAGGAATGGCGTTCGACGCCGTTTCTTTCCTGGGCGATCGGCTCGGCCGTCGGCTTCGTTGTCGAATTCTACGCGCCGCAGTTTTCCACGGCCATCAGCGCGGGCCTCGTCGCCGGCATCGCCCATCTCGCGCTGTCCTCGCTGAAGGACCGGCGCACCGCTGCGGGCGCTTCCGCCTGAAACCGGCGGCGCGCTTCGGCGCGCCCCGAATGCTCATGTTCAATGAAGGAAGAACAGAATGACGCTCGACTACGAAATCTTCGGCCTCGGCGATTTCGCCCTGCAGAACGGCGCGATCCTGCGCGACGCCAAACTGGCCTACAAGACCTTCGGAACGCTCAATGCCGCGAAGGACAATGCCATCGTCTATCCGACCTGGTATTCCGGCCAGCACTACGACAACGAATGGCTTGTCGGCCGGGGCATGGCGCTCGATCCCGACAGGTACTTCATCATCATTCCGAACATGTTCGGCAACGGCCTTTCCTCCTCGCCGAGCAACACGCCGGAGCCCTACAATGCCGCCCGCTTCCCGAAGGTGACGGCCTATGACAATGTCCGCGCCCAGCACCGGCTGGTGACGGAGCACTTCGGCATTTCGCACCTGCGCATGGTGACCGGCTGGTCGATGGGCGCGCTGCAGACCTTCCATTGGGGCGCCATGTACCCGGATATGATGGACCTGCTCGTGCCCTTCTGCGGTTCGGCGAAATGCTCGCGCCACAACTTCGTCTTCCTGGAGGGCGTGAAGGCGGCGCTGACGGCGGACGATGCCTTCCAGAATGGCTGGTACACGACAAAGCCGCACAAGGGCCTGCGGGCCGCCGCCCGCGTCTATGCCGGCTGGGGTTTCTCGCAGTCCTTCTACCGCGAGGAACTGGACCTGAAGACGCTGGGCTATGCCTCGCTCGAGGATTTCCTCGTCGCCTTCTGGGAGGGTTTCTTCCTGCCGAAGGACCCCAACAACCTGCTCACCATGCTGTGGACCTGGCAGAACGGCGACATCTCGGCGAACGACCTCTTCAACGGCGACTACAAGGCCGCGCTCGGCGCGATCAAGGCGAAGACCTATGTCATGCCCGGCGGAACCGATCTCTACTTCCCGCCGGAGGACAGCCAGAACGAGGTCGCGAACATGCCGAACGCGACCTATGTGCCGATCCCCTCGATCTGGGGGCACTTTGCCGGCGGGCCGGGCACCAATCCCGTCGACGTCAAGTTCCTGGACGACAAGCTGAAAGAACTGCTGGCGTCCTGATCCCCCAAGCGCCGCGACGGCTGGAGCGTCGCGGCGCCAACTTCATGAGGTCTATCGTGACGAACCTGGATGCCTATCGCATTTCCAGCGAACCCTTCTATCGGCCGGTCGAAAGCGAGATCGCGCTGTTCGAGGCCGCCCACAAGAGCCGCATGCCCGTCATGCTGAAAGGGCCGACCGGCTGCGGCAAGACGCGCTTCGTCGAGCACATGGCCTGGCGGCTGGGCAAGCCGCTGATCACCGTCTCGTGCCATGAGGACATGACCGCCTCGGATCTCGTCGGGCGCTATCTGCTCGACACGGACGGTACGGTCTGGCACGACGGGCCGCTGACCCTTGCCGTGCGCGAAGGGGCGATCTGCTATCTCGACGAGATCGTCGAGGCGCGACAGGACACCACCGTCGTCATCCACTCGCTGACCGACGACCGGCGCATCCTGCCGCTTGAAAAGAAGAACGAGGTGGTGCGGGCGCATCCGGATTTCCACGTCGTCATCTCCTACAATCCCGGCTATCAGAGCGTGCTCAAGGATCTGAAGGAATCGACCAAGCAGCGCTTCGGCGCGATCGCCTTCGGTTATCCATCGCCCGAGATCGAGGCGGAGATCGTCGCCCGGGAGGCGGGCATCGACCGGCGCACGGCGGACATGCTGGTGCGTATCGCCGAGCGCTCGCGCAATCTCAAGGGGCAGGGACTGGAGGAAGGGGCCTCCACCCGCATGCTGATCAATTCCGGCCTGCTGATCGCCGCCGGCATCGCGGTCGAGGCGGCCTGCCAGGTTGCCATGGTCGTGCCGATCACAGACGATCCGGACGTGCGCGACGCGCTGACCGGCGCGATTGCCGCCTGCCTCTGAGGCCGTCATGCAGGAGGCCGCAACCCTCGAAATGTCAGATGGATTCCCGCCGGAATGGCGGGAGCGCTGGCGTACCGCGCATGGCCGCATCGATCATGCCGGTTATGGCGATCTCGTCGCGACGGCCTATCGTCGTGCCGGCCCAGCCCTTGCTGCCCGTATCGGCCCCGCCTTCGCGGTGGAGCTCGCCTCCGCCGTCTCCATGGTCGCGATCCGCGCCGGCAGACTTGCCGCCAGCCTCGTACCGCAGGCAGCGCTTCTTGCCGCGCGCCGCTTCGACGCCGCCGCGATGCACGCCTGGGCGGCGGCGGTGGAGGATGTGGCGCGCCGCGCGCCGGAGGCCACGCTTCCGCTGCTGGAAAATACCCGCCGGCTTGTCGATGCGCTGGAGGCGCCGGATTTCATCGCCTTCGTCCGCATGGGCCTTCATCTCGGCGGCAAGGATGCGGCCCGTCGCCGGGCCTTCTTCGCGCTCGAAAGCGGCGAGGCGATCCGCCTCGTCGACGGGCGCTCTGCGGAGGGCGGCCTTGCCGAGTGGCGTCATGGTCTCGGTCTCTATCTGAGCGCCCTCTGGGGGATTGCGCCGCCGATTGCCGAGGCGCCGCCGGACGCGCCCGAGCAGATGCGACGCCGATCCGGTTTCGGTGGCGGCGGCATACGCCTGCCGGCGGCCTTTGCCGGTTTCGAGGGCGACGAGGCCAGGCTGCTCTACCGTGCCGCCGTCGCCCATATCGGCGCGCATCACCGTTTCACGCGGGTGAAATTTCCCGCCGCCGGGCTGAAGCCGCTACAGGTCGCGCTCGTTTCGCTCATCGAGGATGCCCGTGTCGAAAGGCTCGCCGCCCGGCAGATGCCCGGGCTTGCGTCCCTCTGGCGGCGCTTCCACGTCGCCCGGCCGGAAGGCCCACCCATCGCCATCGCTCTGATGGCCCGGCTTTCGCGGGCACTGGCGGACCCGGATTATGCCGATCCGCATGGCTGGGTGGAGAAAGGCCGTAGCCTGTTTGCCGAGGCGATTGGCGTCGACATCGGCGACCAGCAGCTCAGCCGCCGCATCGGCGGGTTGCTCGGCAACGATATCGGCCAGATGCGCCTGCAGTTCGACGCCAAGACCTACGTCGTCCAGCCGGCCTATCGCGACGACAACATGGGCATCTGGGATTTCGGCCCGGAGGAGAACCAGGCGCCGGTCGAGATCGAGGCCATGCTGGAGGGGGCACGGATCGAGCAGCAGGCCGGCGACGACGGGCGCCGGGAGGAGGGCGAGGACGGGGAGACGGCGCGCGGCCGGTTGGCCGAGGCGCGCGATGACGAGAGCCTGCTCGTCGCGCGCTATCCGGAATATGACCACGTGACCGGCCGTTACCGGCCCGACTGGTGCCGGGTGCGGGAGATGCCGGGACCGGTCGGTTCGACCCGGCATGCGACGGCCTTGAGCGAGGCGCGGTCCGATCTCGTCGAACGGCTTTCGGCGTTGATCAAAGCGTCGCGGATCAGCCGCCAGCAGCGTGTCCGCGGCCAGACCGAAGGGGAATTCCTCGATATGGATGCCAGCATCGCGGCGATGATCGCGCGGCGTGCAGGGGAGGTGCCCGATACGCGCGTCTATGGCCGCTACGAGCGCCGCGCGCGTGACATGTCGGTGCTCGTCCTGATCGATGCGTCACGCTCGACGATGGAAAGGGTGCGCGGTTCCGATGGCTCCGTGCTGGAGATGGAGCTGTTATCGACGGCGCTGCTTGCGCGGGCGATGACGGATGTCGGCGATCCCTTCGCCATCGCCGCCTTCTGTTCCGACGGGCGGGAGGACGTGCGCTACATGCGCGTCAAGGATTTCGACCGGCCCTTCGACCGCTTTGCCGTTGCACGCCTTGCCGGCCTGTCGGGCGATTATTCGACGCGGCTCGGCGCGGTCGTGCGCCATGCCGGCGGTGATCTCCGGCGGCAGCGGAACTATCGCCGGCTGCTGCTCATCGTCACGGACGGCGAGCCCTCCGACATCGATGTCGACGACCGGCGCTATCTCGTGGAGGATGCCCGCATGGCCGTGCACGAACTCTCGCGCGAGGGGATCGATACCTTTTGCGTCGCGCTCGATTCCCAGGCGGATTCCTACGCGCAACGCATCTTCGGCCCGCGCGGCGCGATCCGCATCGACTCGATCGAACGGCTCGATAAATTGCTGCCGGCGATCTATCTGCGACTGCGTGCCTAGGGCAGTTCCGGTGCCGCCGCTTCGGCCGAAATGCGTGGGGCCGTTTTACGACGGCGGCATTTTCTCGAATGTCGGCACTGCCGGATCGAGATGATCCCAGGCATGCCCGGCCGCGGTCCAGGAGACCAGTTGCGGCCTGTAGCGGCTCGGGTCGTCGAGGCTCGCCGGGGTGACGATGAAGATATCGGGGGCGTCCGGGAACGTCATGTAGACGGCCGAACCGCAGGTCGGGCAGAAGGCGCGCCGCTTCACCGTGCCGCCATCGCCGACGGATTGCCAATATGATGCGTTGCCCTCCACCTTGACCGCGGCGGCGACGAAGGTCAGGTGAGACTGGTGTCCGGTGCCGCTGTCGCGCTGGCATTGCCGGCATTGGCAGTCGACCATGACGGCCGGTTCCCCCGAGACTTCGTAGCGGATCGCACCGCAGGCACAGCCGCCGATATAGGGTCTGCTCATCTTTTCCTCCTGTCTCACTGCAACGTTTCGGCGGACGCCGTTTCCGCGGCCACCGTCTCGAACCGCCTGACGACCTTTTTCCATCCCTCGCTCATATTGCGATAGGCGGTGTCGTTCTTCGGAAGCAGGAAGCCGGAATGGATGAGGCTGAGGCGCGTGCCCGTATCGGTTCTGCCGAGTGTGAAGGTGACGACGGTCTCCAGTTTCGAGCCGTAACCCTCGTTGTCCTCATGGCCGCCCTTCCAGGCATAGGACAGCCGCTCGTTCGGCACGACCTCCAGCACCTCGCAGTGAATGGTGCCGTCCCAGGCGCCGGCCGGCGTGGTCTGAAAGGTGAAGCGGTTGCCGACGACAGGGGCAAAGCCCATCGGCGCCATCAGCCAGCGGCCGATCAAGTCGCCACTGGTCAGGGCCTTCCAGAGCACATCCGGCGTGTGAGGGAAGATGTCGTCGAGCACGATGGCCTGTGCATCCGGCTTCACGGCTTGGTTCATGGATCGATTTCCTTCAGCAGGGTTCTGAGATCGGCGAAGCGCTCGCGCCAGAAGACACCGTAATGGCTCATCCAGTCGGCCAGCGGCTCCAGTCCCTCGGGTTGGGCACGGTAGTAGACGTTGCGGCCCTCGGGGCGTTCGCTGACGAGGCCCGCCTGTTTCAGGGATTTCAGATGCTGCGAGATGGCGCCCTGGGTGACAGTGCTGCCCCGTGTCAGTTCGACCACGGTGATTTCCCTGGCGTTGACGATACGCTCGAACACCGCTCGCCGTGTGGGATCGGCGAGGGCGCGCATGACGGTGGTGATGGTTTCGGCTTCGATCATGGAAAATTAAATAGTCTTCACTAATCAATTAGTCAAGACTATTGATTTTGGGCGCCGTTTTCGGACGGTGAATTTTCTGCCGCAGCCAATTCCGCCAGACCGGAGCGGCGGTTAAGGTGCCGCTGCCCTTGCGAGAAAAAAGCGGAGACGGCCCGATGACGACGACAACAGTGGACGACGTGCTCGACCGCGCCGGCACCGGCGCCTACCAGCGGCGGCTTCTGGCGATATTCGGTCTCGTCTGGACGGCCGATGCCATGCAGGTGCTTGCGGTCGGCTTCACGGCTGCCTCGATTGCCGCAACCTTCGACCTGACGGTTCCCCAGGCCCTGCAGACCGGTACGCTGTTCTTCCTGGGCATGCTCGTGGGGGCTGCGGGCTTCGGCCGGCTTGCCGACCGCATTGGCCGGCGACGGGTGCTGATCGTCACGGTCGCCTGCGATTCGCTGTTCGGCACGCTGTCCGTCTTCGCGCCCGATTTCGCTTTCCTGCTCGTGTTGCGGTTTCTCACCGGCGCTGCCGTCGGCGGCACGTTGCCCGTCGACTATGCGATGATGGCGGAGTTTCTGCCGGCGCGAAACCGGGGTCGCTGGCTGGTCATGCTGGAGGGCTTCTGGGCGCTTGGCACGCTCATCGTCGCGCTCGTCGCCTGGGCCGTCAGCCTCGCCGGCCTTGCCGATGGCTGGCGCTACATCTTTGCCGTGACGGCCATTCCCGCCCTGCTCGGCATCGTTTTGCGTTTCCTCGTGCCGGAATCCCCCCTCTACCTGCTGCGCCTCGGCAAGGTGCAGGAGGCGAAGGCCATTCTCGACCGCATTCTCGCGGTCAACGGCAAGCCGCCGCTGGCGGCGGATGTCTCGCTCGCGTCGGCGGCCAATCTGCCCCGGTCCGGCATGTTCTCGCCGGAACTGCGCCAGCGCAGCCTGATGATCCTGGCAATCTGGTTCCTGGTCTCGATCTCCTATTACGGCGTCTTTACCTGGCTGCCGCCACGGCTCGCGGGCGAGGGTTTCGGTTTCGTCCGCGGCTATGGCTTCCTCGTCTTCCTCGCGCTCGCCCAGATCCCCGGCTATGCACTCGCCGCCTACGGTGTCGAGAAATGGGGTCGCCGGCCGACATTGATCGGCTTCTGCCTGCTGTCGTCACTCGGGTGCCTGCTGTTCGTGGTGGCGGGAACCGCACCGCTGATCGGCACCTCCCTGCTGATCATGAGCTTCGCCCTGCTCGGCACCTGGGGTGCGCTTTATGCCTTCACGCCGGAACTCTACCCCACGGCGTCGCGGGCGACCGGCATGGGCATGGCGGGCGCCATGGCAAGACTTGGCGGGCTGCTGGCGCCCTCGCTGATGGGGTTCGTGGTCGAGCGCAGCTTCGGCCTGGCGATCGGCATCTTCGCCGCCCTGTTGATCGCCGCGGCATGTGCCGCCGTGCTGATCGACGCGGAAACGCGGCACGCGTCGCTGGCCTGAACGGCACATGCCTCACGGTCTTGCCGCATTCTCCGCCCTACAGTGGGGGCGGAGGACATTGCCATGATCCGATATCTTGCTGCGGCCGCCGCTTGCATCCTTTCCTGCGGGCCGATCCATGCGGCCGAGCCTGACTACTATGACAACCGGTCCGATGCGGCGGCGCTGGTGACGTCGCTCTACAACGCGATCGATCGCAAGGAATATGCCCGCGCCTGGGACTATTTCGGGGAGCGGAAACCGGCCGCCGATTTCCAGGCCTTCGCTCAGGGCTATGCAACCACGGAGGCCGTCGATGTCGTGACTGGCGCCGTCAGCGAGGAAGGTGCGGCCGGCAGCGTCTACTATCAGGTCCCCGTGGCCATCCGCGCCCATCACGCGGATGGAACGGAGGCGGTCTTTGCCGGCTGTTACGTGGTGCGACAGGTAAATCCCGCGATCCAGGAGCCGCCTTTCCGCCCCCTGCAGATCGAAAGCGGCAGCCTGGATAGAAGAACGGGTCGTCTCGACGCCGCCCTGCCAGAGCAATGCGGCGAGATGCCGCCGCCTTGAACGGATCGGCATGCGGGCGAATGCGGGCGGCGGATTCTTTGTCCAGCCGGTAAAAAAAACCGTCGTCGTGTTCGCCGCCTGCAAAGCCTGTTCGCCGACGTCCGAGACGGTCCACCCTTCGCAACCGTACCGTCCGCCCCCACTGAATGGTGGGGGAAATGGCTCCTACTTCGCCCGAAGCCGGAGCATTTGCGATGACGACCGCACCGTTTGCCATGCAGCGGCTCTCCACCGAGGATGTTCCACGGCGGGAGCGGATGGCGTTCCTGCATGATTTCATGGCGCTCCATGTCTGGGGAGGGCGCCGGCTGCTGCCGCCCGATCTCGACACATTCCGCGTCGACCTCGAGGCGATGACCCTGCCGAGCGGGCTCATGGTCTCCAGCGGTTTCTTCACCCCGATGCGCGGCGTTCGGGCGCGCGACCTCCTGCAAGACGGACGCCAGAACTATGTCTGGACGATCCAGAACGACGAACGCGAGATTTCCGTCGAAGGCAAGGCGCCCATCAAGGTGGCCCCGGGCGATCTCGTGCTGATAAGCGAGGGAATATTCCATGAATGCTGGCACGGAAATCTCACCCATTTCGACTTCGTCTCGCTCGACCGTCAGCTTCTTGCCGACCGTGCCCCGCGCCTCGATCTGGAAGCGAGCTATGTGATCCCGGCAAGCGCCGGGGGCATGCCGCTTCTGAAGAACTATGTCGACTTGATCCGTGGCAACCCGCCGGGTTCCGCCAGGATCGGTGAGGCCGCCGCGCGTCATGTCTACGATCTGACGGCCCTGGTTCTCGACGGGTTCGTGCGCGGCGGCGCCGAGCGGAACGAAATCAGCATTGCGGCGGCCCGGCTCAAGCTCGTCCAGAAGGATATCCGCGAGCGCCTTTGCGATCACGGCCTTCATATCGAGGCCGTTGCGAGGCGTCAGGGCGTCACGGTGCGCTATGTTCAGCGCCTCTTCGAGAATGTCGGCACGACCTTCACGGATTTCGTTCGCGAGCAGCGGCTCGAATATGCCCTCCGCCTGCTGCGGGAACGCGACCGCGCCTCCAGCACGATCACGACCATAGCCTACGATGCCGGGTTTTCGGAGGTCTCGTCCTTCAACAGGGCCTTTCGCAAACGCTTCGACGCCACGCCCTCCGAGATCCGGGCGGAGATCCTGGGCCGCTGAATGCCCGCAGAAAATAACACGTGGCTTGTTCGCCATCCGCAATGGTCGTTCGCCCGTAGCGCAGACGCACCGGACAGCTCGGGCACATCTGGGCCTTCAGTCTTGAAACCGGGAGATACCATGAGACGACTGGGAATAGTGGGCGTTGTCGCCCTTTCACTTGCCGGCTGCGCGCAGACGACCGGCAATTCGGGAACAAGGGAAGCCGCCAGCCGGACGACATCTCCCACGCGGGTCGAACGGCAGAAGGTGCGGACCGAGAAGAAGGATGCCTGCGCAGAGGCGATGCAGGCGCAGACGAATGCCGCGATGCTGGGCGGCGCGCTCGGCATGGTGGGCGGTTTTGGTGGTTTCGCCGGACGCGGCGGGGCGGTTGCCGGGCACATAGCCTCGACGGCGGGCGGCGTGATCGCCAATCAGGCCGCCAACGACATGCAGGATTGTTATTAGGCCTGCCTCAGGAGGCCTCCTTCAGGATGGCCGCGAAAAGCGGGTCGAAGGCGCGGCGGATGGGGTCGGCGGCCGCGCCGAGGGCGACGGCCCAGGGATCCATCGTGCCGAGCTGGAGGCGGGGAAGGGTGCGGCCCGGCCGTTCGACATTGGAGGGCATCAGCGGGAAGATCGCCTCGAAGAGCCGCCGCGCCAGGGGCTGCGGCGCACTGCCGGTGAGAATGACGGTCTGGGGATCGAACAGGGTCTCGACCATGTGCACGGCCTGCCGGAAATCCGCCGCCGCCCCGGCGAGCCAGGAGAGGATGCGCGGATCGTCCGCTTCGGCGAGCTGCTCCACCGCGTCATAGGCATCGGTCGTCGCGCTATCGAGGCCGAGAAGCTGGAAGAGCGAGGCGAGGGAGGCGCGGTGTTCCAGCGGCAGCACGGTGCCGCCGCGTGAAAACAGCACCATGCCGATTTCGCCGGCATTGCGGTGGCTGCCGGTATAGAGCTCGCCGCCAAGGATGAGACCCGCGCCGATGCCGTAACCGAGATAGAGGCAGACCACATGGTCGAGCCCGTCGGCCGCGCCGTTCATGCGTTCGGCCGTGGCGCAGGCGGTGGCGTCGCTCTGCAGGCTCGTTTGCAGCCCCGTGCCGGCCGACAGCGTTTCCAGAAGCGGGAAGGTCTGCCACTTGCCCATCATCCAGCGGTCGTCGTCCGGCGGCTCCAGCCCGAAGGGGCCGGGCATGGCGACGCCGAGCCCGGTAAGCCGCTGGGCGGAGACCGGAATGCGTGCGGCAAGCTCGGCGCGCACCGTCTCGATCAGGTCGAGGATCACGCGGCTGCCGCCGGCGGGGTCGCCGGGCGGAAGGTTGGCGACCGCGCGGGCATGTTCCCGGCCGAGAAGATCGACCGCGACGACGCGGGCGAGTTCCCGGTCGATCTGCACGCCGAGCGCAAAAGCCCCCTCCGGAACGAGATCGTAGGGTGTCGAGGGCTGGCCGCGCGCGCCGCGCACCAGTGCCTGCGAGGCGACGAGCCCGTCCGCCTCCAGGCTTTCGACGAGATTGGACACGGCCTGTTTCGTCAGACGCGTGGCGCGGGCAAGGTCGGCGCGCGACAGCGGGCCGTTCAGGCGGATGGCCTCGATGATGACGCGCCGGTTATGGGCGCTCGTGCCTTCCTGGTTGGTTCCGCTTTTCGCACGGATCGTCCGCAATTCGTTCATCGGCACTTCCCTCTTGACACCATTTGAATAATACAGAACATTTAAGTCAAGAGTTTTGACTTAATAAGGAACCGAAGCGTTCCGGGGAATTAAACGGGTGCCCATGAGGGCGTCCCGGGATCACGAAGCAAACTGGAGGACGGCATGTTGAAATCGATCAAGAAGACCCTGCTCGGAGCGGCGCTGATTGCGGCCGTCTCCGCCCCGCACGCTTTTGCGGAGACCACGCTCAACGCGCTCTTCATGGCGCAGGCCGCCTATAGCGAGGCGGACGTGCGCGCCATGACCGACGCCTTCACCAAGGCGAACCCGGATATCAAGGTGAACCTGGAATTCGTGCCCTACGAGGGCCTGCACGACAAGACCGTGCTCGCCCAGGGCTCCGGCGGCGGTTATGACGTCGTGCTCTACGACGTGATCTGGCCGGCCGAATATGCCACGAACAACGTGCTGGTCGACGTCTCCGCGCGCATCACCGACGAGATGAAGAAGGGCGTTCTGCCCGGTGCCTGGACCACCGTCGACTATGACGGCAAGTCCTATGGCATGCCCTGGATCCTCGACACCAAATATCTCTTCTACAACAAGGAGATCCTTGAAAAGGCCGGCATCAAGACGCCGCCGAAGACCTGGGCCGAACTCAACGAGCAAGCCAAGATCATCAAGGACAAGGGCCTGCTCGCCACGCCGATCGCCTGGAGCTGGTCGCAGGCGGAAGCCGCGGTCTGCGATTACACGACCCTCGTCAGCGCCTATGGCGGCGCCTTCCTGAAGGACGGCAAGCCGGCCTTCACCGAGGGCGGCGGGCTGGATGCGCTGAAGTACATGGTGGACAGCTACAAGTCGGGCGTCACCAACCCGAACTCCAAGGAGTTCCTGGAAGAGGACGTGCGCAACGTCTTCCAGAACGGCGAAGCCGCCTTCGCGCTGAACTGGACCTACATGTACAACATGGCCAATGCCGGCAAGGACAGCAAGGTGGCCGGCAAGGTCGGCGTCGTGCCGGCGCCGGGCGTGGAAGGCAAGAGCACGGTGTCGGCCGTCAACGGCTCGATGGGCCTCGGCATCACCTCCACGAGCAAGCACCAGGACGAAGCCTGGAAATACATCGTGCACATGACCTCGCAGGAAACGCAGAACGCCTATGCGAAGCTGAGCCTGCCGATCTGGGCCTCTTCCTATGAGGACCCGGCCGTCACCGCCGGTCAGGAGGAGATGATCGCGGCCGCCAAGGCCAGCCTTGCCGCCATGTATCCGCGTCCGACGACGCCGAAGTACCAGGAACTGTCGACGGCCCTGCAGCAGGCCATTCAGGAGGCCCTGCTCGACCAGGCCTCGCCCGAGGACGCGCTGAAGTCCGCTGCGGAAAACAGCGGCCTCTGAGATCATGCCTTGCGGGCGACCTCGGTCGCCCGCACACTCCTTCTCCCGACAATAGACACGAGGACGCTATGTCCAGCACCTGGATGACGACCCGGGCATGGCTTCTCATGCTTCCGCTGCTGGTGATCATGATCGCCGTCATCGGCTGGCCCATGGTCGATACGGTGCGGCTCTCCTTCACCGACGCCAAGCTGGTGGGCCTCGGCGGCAGTTTCGTCGGCTTCGACAACTATGCGAAAATGCTGTCGAGCAGCAATTTCCTGCGGGCACTCTCCGCGACCACCTGGTTCGCCGTGGTGTCGGTGACGGCCGAAATGGTGATCGGCGTTCTCGCCGCCCTGCTGCTCAACCAGCATTTCTACGGCCGCACCGTGCTGCGCGCGCTGCTCATCCTGCCCTGGGCGCTGCCGACGGTGGTCAACGCGACGCTCTGGCGGTTGATCTACAATCCGGAATACGGCGCGCTCAATGCCGCACTGGCGCAGACCGGCCTGCTCGATGCCTACCGCTCCTGGCTCGGCGAGCCGGCGACCGCGATGACGGCGCTGATCGTCGCCGATTGCTGGAAGAACTTTCCGCTCGTCGCCCTCATCGCGCTCGCTGCCCTGCAGGCCGTGCCGCGCGACATCACCTCCGCCGCGCTGGTCGACGGCGCCGGCCCCTTCGCCCGCTTCCGCTTCGTCATCCTGCCCTATCTCGCCGGGCCGCTGATGGTGGCGCTGGTCCTGCGCACCATCGAGGCCTTCAAGGTCTTCGACCTCATCTGGGTCATGACGCGTGGCGGTCCCGCCAATTCCACGCGCACCCTCTCGATCCTCGTCTACCAGGAGGCCTTTTCCTTCCAGCGCGCCGGCTCCGGGGCCTCGCTCGCCCTCGTCGTGACGCTCATCGTCACGGTGCTGGCGATCGGCTACGGCATGCTTGTGCGCCGCGCCTCGGGGAGTGCCGCCTGATGGAACGCCGCAGCCTCTTTGCCTCGATCCTGATCCACGCCGCCGCGCTTCTGCTCGCCGCCGTCATCCTCGCGCCGATCCTCTGGCTCTTCATCATGAGCATCTCGCCGGCCGCCGATCTCGTGGCGCGCCCGCTGCGCTGGTGGCCGAGCACGGTGGATTTCTCGCGTTACGCCACGCTGCTGTCGACGATCCCGAACAGCGCCGGCGCGACCTTCGTGGCCTCGCTCGTCAACAGCATCCTTGTCGCCGGCATGGCGACGGTCGCGGCCATCGCGCTCGCCGTTCCCGCCGGCTGGGCCGTTTCGCGCACGCCGGCCATCGGCTGGTCGCTGTCGCTGGTGATCGCCACCTACATGCTGCCGCCCGTCGCGCTCGCCGTGCCGCTCTATATGGCGCTCGCGGCGCTCGGTCTTCTCAATTCGGTCTTCGGCCTTGCGCTGGTCTATCTCAGCATTCTCGCCCCCTTCACCACCTGGCTGATGAAATCCGGTTTCGACGGCATACCGCGCGAGATCGAGCAGGCCGCGATGATGGACGGCGCGAGCCTTTTCGCGACCCTGCGCATCGTCACCCTGCCGCTCGCCATGCCCATTGTCGCGACGTCCGCGCTCTTCGCCTTCCTGCTCGGCTGGGACGAGTTCTTCTATGCGCTGCTCTTCACCTCGGACCAGCGGGCGCGCACCCTGACGGTCGCCATCGCCGATCTCGCCGGCGGGCGTGTGTCCGACTATGGCTTGATCGCCACCGCCGGGGTGCTGGCCGCGCTGCCGCCGGTGGTTGTCGGCCTTCTCATGCAGCGTGCCCTCATCTCGGGCCTCACCAGCGGCGGCGTGAAGGGATGACGATGGGCATGGCTGCGACGGGGCTGCAAGAGACGGCGAACAGGCTTGCAACGGGACGATCTGGAGAGAATGCGTGATACCGCTTGCCGTCATCGGAAACGTCAATGTCGACCTGATCATGGGACCGGCCGCGCCCTGGCCGCAGCCGGGCACGGAGGTCATCGTCGACCATGACGACCTGCGCGTCGGCGGTTCGGCCGGCAATACGGGACTTGCCTGGCTTGCGCTCGGTGCACCCTTCGAGATCGCGGCCAGCATCGGCAGCGACCGTTTCGGCGCGTGGCTCGCGGAAGGGTTCGGCAATCATGCCCGCGACTGGCCGGTGCACGAGGGCGGGACGACGCTGACGGTGGGCATCACCCATCCTGATGGCGAGCGCACCTTCTTCACGACGCGCGGCCACCTGCCGCTGTTCGATCTCGAGGACGTGCTTGCGGTGCTCGACGGCGCGCGCCTTGCGGGTGGCATCGCGCTTGTCTGCGGTTCCTTCCTCACGGACCGTCTGGTGCAGGATTACGACCGTCTCTTCGACTGGGCCGACCGGCACGGCATCGCCGTCGCGCTCGATACCGGCTGGCCGCTCGATGGCTGGACGGCAGCGAACCGGACGGCTGCGACAGCCTGGCTGTCGCGCTGCCGGATCGCACTGTTCAACGAGGTCGAAACGACGAGCCTTGCCGGTGTCGCCGACCCGGCCGAGGCCGCGCGCACCCTTCGCCGTGGCATGCCGGAGGGCGCCGTCGTCGTGGTCAAGTGCGGGCCGAAGGGGGCGATTGCCGTCGACGCCGAAGGCGAGGTGCTCCGTACCGCCGCGCCGACTGTCGAAGTCGTCGACACGATCGGCGCGGGCGACGTCTTCAATGCCGGCTTTCTTGCCGCCTATGCGGCCGGCGAAGGGCTGGAACAGAGCCTTGCCGCCGGGGTGGCCGTCGCTTCCCTCGCCATTTCCACCAATCCGAGACGCTACGTCCCCATCCGCAAGGAGGCATCGGCATGAGCACGCTGACCATCGAGGCCATCCGCAAGAGCTATGGCGCCGTCGACACGCTGAAGGGCATCGACATCGCACTCAAGAGCGGGGAATTCCTCGTCCTGCTCGGGGCGTCCGGCTGCGGCAAGTCCACGCTGCTCAACATCATCGCCGGTCTTGCCGAGCCGACGAGCGGTGACATCCGCATCGATGCCCGCTCCATCGTCGGCGTGCATCCGAAGGATCGCGACATCGCCATGGTGTTCCAGTCCTATGCGCTCTATCCCAACCTGACGGTGCACCGGAACATCGGCTTCGGCCTGGAAATGCGCAAGGTCGGCAAGGCAGAGCGCGACCGGGCGGTGGTGGAGACGGCGCGGCTGCTGCAGATCGAAAACCTTCTGGAGCGCAAACCTGGCCAGCTCTCGGGCGGCCAGCGCCAGCGCGTCGCCATCGGCCGGGCGCTGGTGCGCAATCCGAAGATCTTTCTCTTCGACGAGCCGCTGTCCAACCTCGACGCGAAGCTGCGCATGGAGATGCGCACGGAGCTGAAACGCCTGCACCAGATGACGAAGACGACGGTCGTCTATGTCACGCACGACCAGATCGAGGCGATGACGCTGGCGACGCGCATCGCCGTCATGCGCAACGGCCGCATCGAACAGCTCGACACGCCGGAAACGATCTACAACCGTCCGGCGACGCTCTATGTCGCGACCTTCGTCGGCGCGCCGCCGATGAACCTTCTTTCGGCAACGGCGGGAGCCGACGGTGCGCGGATCGAGGGGACGGATATCGTGCTCGCCGTGCCGGGGCTCGCGAATGTCGCGCCGGGGCGCCGGCTCGTGCTCGGCGCGCGGCCGGAAGCCGTCACCCTGTCCGGCGCGGGACTGCGCCTTGCCGCGCGCTGCGAGGTCGCCGAACTGACCGGGCCGGAGCGCATCGTCACCGTGACGGTCGGCGGCCAGCGCCTTGTCGCCGCCCTGCCGGCCTCCGCGAAGGTCGAGGCAGGCGACGAGTTCGACCTCCATGTCGATCCCGCTGGCCTTCACGTCTTCGATGCGGAAACGGAAGAGCGGCTCAACTAGGGTCAGGACCTATTAATTTGGAATAAGTTGTGATTCATAGCCTCTGTCAGGAGGCTGTTATGAGTGATTTGTTTTTGCTGAGCGAACAGCAGATGGCGCGGATCGCGCCGTATTTTCCTT